>NZ_JAGDEZ010000007.1:0-227337 GCF_017498305.1 Pseudomonas sp. OA65 | reverse complement strand
GGGGGGGGCGGGGTAAGGTGTGTATAAGGGACAGCCTGAGGAGTGGTGGGGCGTGGGCAACAACCAGGCGGGGCGGGGGATGGTTGGGGGGGGAGTACTGGTTGCTGCCGCGGCGGCGGACCCTGTTTTTGTGGCGAGGGGGCTTGCTCCCGCTCGACTGCGCAGCCGTCGTCGCTTTTGGGGCCGCTTCGCGACCCAGCGGGAGCAAGCTCCCTCGCCACGGTTGCGACATCCGGATGAGGGCCTACCCTGTGGGAGCGAGCTTGCTCGCGATAGCGGTGGGTCAGTCAACAGTGTTGTTGCATGACACTGTGCCATCGCGAGCAAGCTCGCTCCCACCGTTTGGGCTCAGTTGCCGACCAATCCCGCCGCCATCACCAACTCCTCCAACGCCATCAGATCCGGTACTTTCGCCACATGCTCCCCCACCTGCACCGCCGCCTGCTCCAGCCCGCACAGCGGCACATCGACGTAGCTCAACTGGCTATCGAGCTTGCAGGAACGGGGAATGCCTTGCACCAGCAGGGCGATGAAGCGCAGCTCCGGCCGGCCGCCCAGGGCGTTGAGCACGACGATGCGCACACGCTCGCCCATCACGGTTTTCTGGCCGCAGGCCGACTCGAAGCTCAACAGCGGAATCTGCCGCTCGCGCCAACTCACCCAGCCCAGGAACCACGGCGGGGTGTCCAGATCGAAGGCGCTGCTTTGGTAGTCGATCAGTTCGGCCACCGCCACGTTGGGCAGGATCAAGTGCCGGTCGGCCAGGGGCAGCAACAATCCGGTGAGGTGGCTGGTGCGATGTTCATGCATGGGTTTTGCTCCAGTACGCGATGCTGTCAAGCAGCACCGATTCCTGGTACGGCTTGCCCAGGTAGTCGTTGACGCCAATGGCCATGGCACGGTCGCGGTGCTTCTGGCCGGTACGGGAGGTAATCATGATGATCGGCAGGTGCGCCAGGCGCGGGTCGTTGCGCACTTGGGTGGCCACTTCGAAACCATCCATGCGCGGCATTTCGATGTCCAGCAGCATCAGGTCGGGCGCGTGTTCGGCCAGTAGCGCCATGGCATCCACGCCGTCCTTGGCGGTCAGGACGTGCATGCCGTGGCGTTCCAGCAGGCGGCTGGTGACCTTGCGCACCGTCACCGAGTCATCCACCACCAGCACCAGCAGTGGCCGTTGCGGTTCGCCCTCGCCTTCGGCCGGCATCGGCCGGCGCGGGACCTGGTGGGGCAAGGCGCGGATCGGCGCCAGCAGGTCGAGGATCAACACCACCCGGCCATCCCCCAGGATCGTCGCCCCGGACAAGCCCTGCACCGCCGCGAATTGCGGCCCCAGGCTCTTGACCACGATCTCCCGGGTCCCGGCGATGGCGTCCACCTGCACGGCGACATGCCGCTCGTTGCATTGCACCAGCAGCACCGGCAAAGGTTGGCTCTGGCCCAGCAATTTCGGGCGGCCGCCGGTTTTCAGCAACTCGCCCAGATAGCACAGCTCATAGCGTTGTCCGGCGTAGGTGTAGGTCGGCGGATCGAGCTGGTAATAGCCGTCCAGTTCAGCGGGCAGCACCCGGACCATGCTGTCGATGGCGTTCAGCGGGATCGCGTACTGGTCGTCGTGACAATGCACCATCAACGCCCGGTTCACCGCCACGGTAAACGGCAGGCGAATGCGGAAATGCACGCCCTGCCCCGGCGTGGAATCAATCGTCATGCTGCCGCCCAGTTGCCGCACCTCTTCGTGGACCACGTCCATGCCCACGCCACGCCCGGAGATCTGGGTGATTTTCTCGGCCGTGGAAAAGCCCGGTTGCAGGATGAACTGCAGCACGTCGCGGTCACTGATGTCGCTGTCCGGCGCCAACAAGCCACGCTTGATCGCCTTGTTCCGCACCGCCTCCAGCGGCACGCCGGCGCCGTCGTCGCGGATGTCGAAAATGATGTCGCCGCCTTCCCTGGACAGGTCGAGGCTGATGCGACCTCGTGCCGGTTTGCCGGCGGCAATGCGCACGTCGGCCGGCTCCAGGCCGTGGTCGACGGCGTTGCGCAGCATGTGTTCAAGAGGTGCAGCCATGCGCTCCAGCACGTTACGGTCCATCTCGCCGTCGGCGTTGCCGACCAGGAATTCCACGTCCTTGCCCAGCTCCTGCGCCACTTGCCGGACGATGCGTTTGAGCCGCGGCAGCATGCGCTCGAACGGCACCATGCGCGTGCGCATCAGGCCTTCCTGGAGCTCGGTGTTGATCCGCCCCTGCTGTTGCAACAGGACTTCGGCGTCGTGGTTGCTGCGATCCAGGGTTTCCTTGAGTTCGAGCAAGTCCGACGCGGACTCGAACAGCGCCCGGGACAATTGCTGCAACTGGGAATGCCGGTCCATTTCCAGTGGGTCGAACTCTTCGTAGCCCAGGCGCTCGGCCTCGACCTGCTGACGGCTGAGAATCCGCCCCTGGGTCTCGGTGTCCAGGCGCCGCAACTGATCGCGCATGCGCTCGATGGTGGTTTCCATTTCGCCCAGGGCCACGCGCGCGTCGTTGACTTGCTGTTCGATGCGCCCACGGAAAATCGACGTTTCGCCCGCCAGGTTCACCAGGTCGTCGAGCAGTTCGGCGGAGACCTTGACCATGTCCGCACCGTCGCCCGCTGTGCCAGGGTCCGGTCTTGCCGGCGCCGTGGGAAGACTTACGCTAGCGGTGGGGATCGGCTCCGGTGTCGAAACAGCCTGTGGCGCCGCGCTTTCCTGGGGATGATTCACCGCCTGGATCTGCGCGATCAGCCGGTCGGCCAGTGGGCACGGGTGACCGGCGCGCACCGCATCGAGCATCTGCGCCAGTCGGTCATGGCTGCTTTGCAACAAGGCGAACAGCGCCGGGCTCGGCTGGAGCAGGCCCGCCGACAGGCCTTCGTAGAGGTTTTCCAACTCATGGGCGAGGTCGCCGATGGGGCCGATTTCCACCATCCGCGCGCCGCCCTTGAGGGTGTGCAAATCCCGCAGCAGGGTTTCCACGGCCTGGCGATTCGACGGTTCTTCCTGCCAGCGCAGCAGCGCCGCCCCTGAGCTGTCGAGAATGTCGAAGCCTTCTTCAAGGAAGATTTCCAGCAACTCGGGATCATGGCCGGTGCCGTCGGCCTGGGCCGCGGCGCTCGTCTCGATGGCGTTCGGCTTGTCCTGGCGGAACCTGCGGATGGCGTCGATCAGCGCAACGGGATCGCCCAACGGCTGGCCCTGTTGCAACTGCCCAAGCAACAGGTCGAGGCGTTCATGGCTGTTATCGAGCAACTGCGCCAGTTCCTCGCTGTAGCTGTAGCGCCGGTCCACCAGCCCTTCGTAAAGGTTTTCCAGCTCCTGGGCCAGATCGCTCACCGGCCGGATGTCGGCCATCCGCGCGCCACCCTTGAGGGTGTGCAAGTCACGTTGCAGCGAGGACAACGGCGCGCCATTGTCCGGATCGGCCAGCCAGCGTTGCAAGGCCTGGGCGGCGCTTTCGAGAATGTCCTGGGCCTCTTCGAGGAAAATCGACGCGAGGTCATCTTCCATTGAGGTTTCGGCGGGCGCGTCACGTTCCATTTCCGCCGTCGCGTGACCCAGTTCGCGAATGCTCAAGGTGCGGCTGCCGTCGCTGCGGATCAGGCCGGTGGCCGAGGGGTCGAGGCTCTCCTGAAGCAAGCGACGCAGGGCCTGGACCCGCTCGGGTTGCGAACGCACGTGCTGCCCGGCCGCGAGTTCGTCGAGCATGTCGATCAGCGCTTCATGGGCGCGTTGGGCCTCCTGGAAAAATTCATCGCTGACCGCCAGGCTGCTTTCTTCCACCGCGCCATAGAGGTCCAACAGGGCTTCGCAAAGTTCGTCCACCGGGTGCAGGTCGGCCAGGTGCGCGCCTTCGCCGAGGGTAGTCAGTTCATCCAGCAGCGCACTCAATTCCTGGCCTTCGCCAGGGTGCTGCTGCCAGCGCTGCAAGAGGCTCTCGGCGTCCAGCAGGATGTCCATGCCCTGGGCAAGGAAATTGTTGATCAATTGTGGATCGCGCTTAGTCCTCAGGGCTTTGCCCGGCGCACTGTTGGCGGCGCGCAGGCGCTCGGCCAGCAGGGCCTGGGCGCGCTGGATCAGCGCCTCGGCGCCGGGAATCGGCGTCAGCGGCTCGCTGTGCAACCGGCGCAGGCCGAGGCGCAGCAATCCCTCGGCCTCCAGCAGCAATTCCACCTCATCCAGGTCAAGGGCGATCAGGTGCGCCCGGTATTCCCGGGCCAACTCATCCATCGCACCGGCTAGCTCGGCGATGGGCTGCACACCGGCCATGGACGCGCTGCCCTTGAGGGTGTGCAAGGCCCGCTGCAGTTCATCGCTGGCCTGCAACGGCAGGTGGTCGGCCGCCTGGTCGAGAAAACGGTTGAGGCTGGCGAGGTGACCCTGGGCTTCGTTGTCGAAGATCTTCAACAGCAGCGGATCGAGGGCGGCTACGTCCTGCTCGTCCTCGTCCTCGTCCTCATCGTCTTCATCGCCGCCCTTGGCCAGGACATGGGCACGGGCGGCCAAGCGGTCGACGTCGTCACGCTGGCGCTGGCGATTGGCGGCGAATTCGGCCACCAGGTCCGGCAACAACTGCACGGTATCTTCGATCAGCTGACGGACCGGCGCCCCCGGCTCGACGCTGCGCTCCAGCACCCGGTTGAGCAGGTTCTCCACGGCCCAGGCCAGCTCGCCCAGCACCAGCGCCCGCACCATCCGGCCGCTGCCCTTGAGGGTATGGAAGGCCCGGCGCAGTTCGCCCAGGGCGCCGTGGTCGTCGAGATGGGTGCTCCAACGCGGCAAATATTCACGCAGGATGTCTAGCACCTCGGCGGTTTCCTCAAGGAAAACCTCACGTAACTCGTCGTCCACCGGGCTTTCGTCCAGTGGTGGCGGCAACAGGCTGCCCGGGGTGCTCCTGGCCGGCGGATTGACCGCCGAGACCGGGCTGGCCAACACCGCGGCCAAGGACTGCGCCGTCTGCGGGTCGTCCAGTTCCTGCAAGTCCTGCATGACTTGGGCTTCGTTGGGGCTCAGCACATCGTCGAGCACCGGCACCCGCGCTTCGTCAGGGAAATAACCGAGCGCAGCCAGGCTCCGCTCGACCCCATCGAGCAACGGCTCGCCGGGGGTTTCCGGGTCCTCGCTCAAGCGCTCCAGGTAGTATTCGAGGCCGGTGATCACGTCGGCCAGGTGGTCGAGTTCTTCCCAGCCCGGCTGGGCCTGCTCCAGCAGCAGATGGTCACGGATGAACGCGTTGCAGGCCTCCACCAGGCTGGCGGCGCGGCCCAGGGGGATCATCGCCAGCGCGCCGCGCACCTGGGTCAGCAGTGCCGGCAAGGGCTGAAGTTGCTCGCTGTTCCAGTCCGCGTCGATGTAGTCGACGATCATGTCCTTGGCCTGTTGCAGGCAGGTGTGGGCTTCCTTGATGACGATCTGGTGGATCTGGGTCAGGTCGGTGGTGGGCAGGTGGGTGTCTTCGCGGCGCTCGGGCTCGACGGTGCCGACCATGCCGGCCAGGGTCGCCTCGACGTAGAGCAAAGCCCCGGCGACATCCATGAGGGTCGCGTCATCCGGCTCGCGCTGGCCTTGGGCAAGGCTCAGGACCACCGCCAGTTGATCGATGATGACCTTGCGCGGCTGGCCGAAGCCCAGCACCGCCAGGGTGTCGGCGATCTGCCGCAGCGGCGCCAGCAGGCTGTCCAGTTCCGTGGCGTGCTGGCGGTCGCTGCGCACGAACAGGTCCAGGCGTTCCTTGACCCGCACCAACTCCTCGCACAGCGCGGCGAGCACCGAGCGCATGGCATCGCGGTCGGGCCCGGCCAGGCGCGCGCGTTCTTCGTCGACCATGGCGCTGTCGGGCAGCGCGTCGTCCAGTGAGTAGCGTTCTTTCATGATCTGCATCTGCCCGCTGGGATGTTCGGCCTTGGCAATATAGAACAACAAGCTCTTGAGCAGGTGGGGCGGTGCCGGCTGATTGATGCCGGGCATGCCTTGGTCCAGCAGGCGCTTGAGTTCCTTGTCGGCTTCCTTGAACAGGCTGCGCAGCGCTGGGCTGTTGGCGATGCGCCCGTCACGCATGCCTTCGACCAGCGCCGAGGCCACCTGCCATAACGCATTGAGCGGCGCCCCGGCGCACAAGGTTTCCAGGCGCTGGAAGACCTTGGCCAGATAACCGAGGTGGGTCGCATCATCCTGTTCGCGCAGCAGGCCCACCAGGGCCATTTGCAGGGTCTGGCGCCATTTGCGCAAGGTGTTTGGCAGGTCAGCGGGTTCGAGGCGCTGCAAGGCCTCGTCGCCAAGCGGCGCAATGTCGGGCAACTCGGGACTGAACAGGCTGGTTTCCGACAACAGGCTCTCGCCCCGGGCACTGCGCAGGTCGTTGATCAGGGGCAGTACCACCAACGGCAGGTCGCGGCGGGCACCTTGTACGCGGTCAAGGTAGATCGGCAACTGCCCCAGGGCCTGGCTCAACAGGCTGATGGCTTCGTCGCGATGGGTGACGCGGTTGCCCTCGAGGGCGGCGCACAGCTGCTCCATCTCCTCGGCCAGCAGCGCCGCACCGTAGAACTCGACCATCTGCAGGCCACCGTGGACTTGGTGAATGCAGGCCAGGCACTGCCCGAGAGCATCCGACGCCTGCGGGTCGTCCACCAGACGGTTGAGGGCCAGATGAGCCTGCTTCAGCGTTTCGGCAATCTCGCCCTTGACCCATTCCAGGGCCACGTAGTCGTGCCGATCACCCATAACCACTCCAATCAGGAGAACACAACACGCCTGCGGGGAAGAGATTTACCCGTGGGAGCAAAGCTTGCTCGCGATGCAAACACCTCGGTCCCCGAAATACCGCGTTATCTTCATCGCGGGCAAGCCTTGCTCCCACAGAAACCTCCTCGCCACAAAAAGTCTTTTCCAACGGATGAATCCGGTTGGTCACGCTTTTTCCTCATCGTCAGCCGCTGCCGCCGGCAAGGTAAACCCCGACACCGAACGACGCAGCTGACTGGCCATTTTCGCCAGGTTGCCGATGCTTTCAGCGGTGGCGGTGGAACCGGACGAGGTCTGCGTGGTGATCTGCTGGATCACGTTCATGGTCAAGGAAATCTGCCCCGCCGAAGTGGTCTGTTGCTGTGCCGCGTTGGAAATGCTCTGGATCAGCGCCGCCAGGGTCTTGGACACGCCTTCGATTTCTTCCAGGGCGACGCCGGCATCCTGGGCCAGTCGTGCACCGCGCACCACTTCGGTGGTGGTCTGCTCCATGGAGATCACCGCTTCGTTGGTGTCGGCCTGGATCGCCCGCACCAGGGTCTCGATTTGCCGGGTCGCCGCCGAAGAACGCTCGGCCAGGCGCTGCACTTCATCGGCCACCACCGCGAACCCGCGCCCGGCATCGCCGGCCATGGACGCCTGGATGGCGGCGTTGAGGGCGAGGATGTTGGTCTGGTCGGCGATGTCGTCGATCAGGCTGACAATGTCGCCGATTTCCTGGGACGACTCCCCCAAGCGCTTGATGCGCTTGGCGGTGTCCTGGATCTGTTCGCGAATGTTGTCCATGCCATGAATGGTGTTGTGCACCACCTCGTTGCCCTTGTTGGCGATTTCCACCGAACGCTCGGCCACCGCCGACGATTCGGCGGCATTGGCCGACACCTGGTCGATGGACTGGGCCATTTCATTAATTGAAGTCGATGCTTCGGAAATTTGCTGGGCCTGGTGTTCGGAAGCCTGGGCCAGGTGCATCGCCGTGGCCTGGGTTTCCTGCACGGCGGCGGCAACCTGGCCGGCGGTGAGGTTGATGGTCGCCACCAGGTCGCGCAGTTGGTCCACCGAGTAGTTGATGGAGTCGGCGATGGTGCCGGTGAAGTCTTCGGTGACCGAAGCGGTGACGGTCAGATCGCCATCAGCCAGGTCTTCGATTTCATCCAGCAGCCGCATGATCGCGTTCTGGTTGCGCTCGTTCTTTTCCGCGGTTTCGTGGAGCTGGCGGTTGGTCTCGCGGACCATCACCAGCCCGATCAGGATGATCGACATCAGCGCCATCAGCCCCAGCACATAACCGCCAATGGTGTTGACGGAGCGCCCGCCGGCCAGGTTTTCGAAGGCCGTGGCCAGGTGCGAAGCCTCGTCGAGCAGGGTCTGCGACAGGTTGAAGATGTTGCCGGCCGACTCGCGGACCTTGAACAGCTCCGGCGAGGTCTCGAGGATTTCATCCACCGAGCCGGAGACAAACTCGAACAGCTCGCTGATTTCACTCAGCCGTGCCCGGGCATCGCGGTCCTGGACCTGGGAGATCTTCAAGGCCGGATCGCCTTGCAACATGCCATTGAGCACCTGGCCAAAACGCGCTGCGTCGCGACCAAAGGTGTCGGCCGCCTGGCTGGCATTTTCGTCCCCCGCCAGCACGGTATTCACCGCGCCGAGAATCCGTTCGGCCAGCAGCGACTGGCGCTGGGCCATCGCCACCTGGGCAGCCGGCGCGCCACGTTGCAGCAGGATCTCGACGACTTTTTCGTACTCGACCTGCAACTGCGGCACGGTTTCAGCCAGGGTGGCTGCCACCTGATGCAGCGACAGCACGGTCTGCTCGCTGGAGAGGATGGCATCGGTGTTCTTGAGCAGGCGCTCCCAATCCAGCTGCACGGCGCGCATCTGCGGACGCAGGGTGGCGGGCGCAGGCGGCAGGCCGGTCACCGGATCGCCCTGCTTCAGGTAACCCCAGCGCTGGGCGAAGTCATTGCGCGCATCGCTCAGCAGCTTGAACGCTGCAGGTTTGCCGGCGGCGGCCTCGGTGGCGTTCTTGGCGATGCGCTGGGACAGCACCCGCAGCTCGCCGGCATGGCCGATGTACTGTTTGTCGTAGGTGGATTGAGTGTTGAGGTAAGCGAAGTTGGCGAACAGCAGCATGATGAAGACGATCAGCGCGACGAACAGCACGATGATCTGCGAACGACTGCGCGACGCTTCCAGTGGCTTGCCTGTTTTTGCTTTGATCATCGATTTTCGCCTGTACTGCCCAATCCAACTTACTGCTATTAACTGTAAGCAAGCCTTTGTCGTGCAGCCTGCTCAACCAGTGCGGCTCTGTGGGAGCAAGGCTTGCCCGCGATGAGAACGACACAGTTTTCTCGCCAACCGAGGCACCGCCATCGCGAGCAAGCTTTGCTCCCACTGGCTCGCTCCCACATGGGGGCTGTGTTGCATCTCGTTAAATCGCCACATCCATGAACCCCGGCGACCGCGCCAGGGCAAACGGGCTGAACACTTGCCACTCGCGCTCGCCGCCGAACCGGCCCTTGACGAAGGCCGCTTCCGGGCCGTGAAGGTCGTCCACCAGCGTCGGTTCCAAGCTGTCCTGGGCAAAGTGCTGCAGCCCGAGAACCTCGTCCACCAGCAACCCAGCGAACACCTCATCGTGGTCCACCACCAGCACGCGCCGCTGCTTGCGTACGGTCGACAGTTCATGGCCGAAGAACCCGCACAAGTCCATCAACGGCAACAAGCGTCCGCGCAGGTTAGCCACGCCACGCACCCACGGCTTGACCCCGGGCAAAGGCGTGTGACGGGGCTCGTGCAGCACTTCGCTGACTTCGCCCATCGGCGCTACGTACCAGTGCTCGCCCAGGCGAAAACCGATGCCGCTCCAGCCGGCGCGGTGGGTCGGCTGGGAGGGCAGGTCCGCCCCCAGCAGCCGGCAACGCCGGTCTATCTGCAACAGCAGTTCGAAGGCCGTCAGGGACTGGCTCATGGCCGCGCCGTCAACCCGCCAATACTTTGTTCAGGGTCGCGATCAGGGTTTCTTCGTCCACCGGCTTGGTCAGGTAGTCCTTCGCGCCCTGGCGCGTCCCCCAGACCTTGTCGGTGTCCTGGTCCTTGGTGGTGATGATGATCACAGGGATGTGGCCGGTGTCCGGGTCCTTGGTCAACTGGCGCGTGGCCTGGAAACCGTTGAGGCCGGGCATGACGATGTCCATCAGCACCGCATCGGGTTTTTCCTGGCGGGCCAGGGCCACGCCATCGGCGCCATTCTCGGCCTTCAGGACCTGGTGGCCGTGCTTTTCCAGCATGCCGGTCAGTTTGTACATTTCAGTCGGCGAATCATCGACGATCAGAACTCGTGCCATGGTGTTCCCCATTTTTCTTGTCGACCCCAGGCCCGTTGGCCGAGTGTCATTAATGTGCCTGGTGCGGCTGGACAGCGGCAAAGCCCGGGACATGGGCCTGTATCGCCCCCAGCAGTTCTTCCTTGCTGAACGGCTTGGTCAAAAACTGATCGGAACCGACGATGCGCCCCTTGGCCTTGTCGAACAACCCATCCCGGGACGACAGCATGATCACCGGTGTGGCCTTGAACGAACTGTTGTTCTTGATCAGGGCACAGGTCTGGTAGCCATCGAGGCGCGGCATCATGATGTCGACAAAAATGATGCCCGGATGATGATCGGCAATCTTGGCCAGGGCATCGAAACCGTCGATGGCCGTGATCACCTCGCAGCCCACGTTGCGCAGCAAGGTTTCGGCGGTGCGGCGGATGGTCTTCGAGTCGTCGATGACCATGACCTTCAAGGCGCTGGGTTGCTGCTGCGTGAGATGCTCTGCCATTGCCACTGCGGACCGATTTTTAACGCATAAGTGTGATCGACAGCGCAAACCCTTGATGTTCAAGGCCCGCACGTCACATGGCAGCCTTTTTAGCACAGTCTCCATCGCCGATCTATCGGCCGCTCGGCGCGGTGGTTTTTCCTTGACCGCCAATCTTCCGGGCGCCACTCTGACGCCACTTTTTCACGCCATTATGTGCCCATCATATTTCGAGGAACCAAGCCATGAGCGTACGCGTCGGCATTGTCATGGACCCTATCGCCAGCATTTCCTATAAAAAGGATAGCTCGCTGGCCATGCTGCTGGCCGCTCAGAAGCGCGGCTGGGATCTGTTCTACATGGAGCAGCGCGACCTCTACCAGGCCGAAGGCCAGGCACGGGCGCGGATGAAGCCGCTAAAGGTCTTCGCCAACCCTGAAAAATGGTTCGAGCTGGGCGATGAAAGCGATGCGCTGCTCAGCGACCTGGACGTGATCCTGATGCGCAAGGATCCGCCGTTCGACATGGAGTTCGTGTACTCCACCTACTTGCTGGAACAAGCTGAAAACGCCGGCGTGCTGGTGGTCAACAAGCCCCAGAGCCTGCGGGACTGCAACGAAAAGCTGTTCGCCACGCTGTTCCCGCAATGCACGCCGCCGACCATCGTCAGCCGTCGCCCGGACGTGTTGCGCGCATTTGCCGACCATCACGGCGACGTAATCCTCAAGCCCCTGGACGGCATGGGCGGCTCCTCGATCTTCCGGCACACCGCTGGCCACCCGAACCTGTCGGTGATCCTGGAAACCCTGACCTTGCACGGCCAGCAACAGATCATGATCCAAGGCTACCTGCCGGCCATCATCGATGGCGACAAGCGCATCCTGATGATTGACGGCGAACCGGTGGACTATTGCTTGGCGCGCATTCCGGCAGCCGGCGAAACCCGCGGCAACCTGGCGGCCGGTGGCCGTGGCGAGGCGCGACCGCTGACCGAGAAGGATCGCTGGATCGCCGCCCAGGTCGGCCCGACCCTGCGCGAAAAAGGCCTGTTGTTCGTGGGCCTGGACGTGATCGGCGAGCACCTGACGGAAATCAACGTCACCAGCCCGACCTGCATCCGCGAGATCGACAACGCCTTTGGCACGGACATCGGCGGCATGTTGATGGAGGCCATTGACAAAAAGCTGCAAGCGGCAAGCTTCAAGCGGCAAGTTTGATGCAGCTTGTCGCTTGCAGCTTGAGGCTTGAAGCTAAAAACCAACATTGCGTTATCATGCCCGGCCTGTGAAACCCGCGATGTTGGTTTTTTTGACATGACACACCCGTCCGATCTGCCCCAAGAGCTCGCCCATCGTGGCGTGCGCCCGGCTGATCGCCTCGGTTTTACCCTGTTCCTGGCGGCATTGATCCACCTGGCCTTGCTGTTGGGCGTCGGATTTGCCACGGTCGAGCCCAAGCAGATCAGCCAGACCCTGGAAATTACCCTGGCCACCTTCAAGAGCGAGGCCAAGCCTGAGAAGGCCGACTTCCTCGCCCAGGAAAACCAGCAAGGCAGCGGCACCCTGGAAAAAAAGGCGACCCCCAAGACCACCGAGATCGCGCCGTTCCAGGACACCAAGGTGCAAACAGTCACCCCGCCGCCCGCCGCCAAGCCCGAAGTGCAGGAGACGGCGCCCAAGGCCGCCGTGACCACCGTGGCGCCGAAGCCGAAAAAAGCCCCGGTCAAGGAAGAGGTCAAGCCGGATCCCAAGCCCAAGGCCCCCGTGCCCACCTTCGACAGCTCCCAGCTGTCCAGCGATATCGCCAGCCTGGAAGCCGAACTGGCCCAGGAGCAACAGCTCTACGCCAAGCGACCGCGCATCCACCGCCTGAGCGCCGCCTCGACCATGCGCGACAAGGGCGCCTGGTACAAGGACGAGTGGCGAAAGAAGGTCGAGCGCATCGGCAACCTCAACTACCCCGACGAAGCGCGGCGCAAGCAGATCTACGGCAACCTGCGGCTCATGGTCTCGATCAACCGTGACGGCTCGTTGTATGAAGTGCTGGTGCTCGAATCCTCCGGCCAGCCGCTGCTGGACCAGGCGGCCCAGCGGATCGTGCGCCTGGCCGCACCGTTCGCACCGTTTACCGGGGACCTGTCGGACATCGACCGACTGGAAATCATCCGCACCTGGAAGTTCGCTCGGGGTGATCGGCTTTCCAGTAACTGAGCCACATCAAGGGTAGACATGGAGCCTGGGCCCGCCGCAGATCCCATGTGGGAACCTGCTGTGTGGGAGCAAGGCTTGCCCGCGATGAAAACGCCGCGGTCTCTTGAGGACCGCAGCGCCTGGATCGCGAGCAAGCTTTGCTCCCACTCAGCCCGCTCCCACATTTGACTGGTGTCTCCTTCCAGATCGAGGCATTTCCTGCACATCCCCAGCTTGTCAGTTCGCCCCCACGCCGCCACACTAGCGCCTATGAAAAACGTCAGCCCCACCTACCTCAAGCACCACTTCCTGATTGCCATGCCGCACATGGCCGATCCGAACTTTGCCCACACCTTGACCTACATCGTCGAGCACACGGCCAATGGGGCCATGGGGCTGGTGATCAATCGGCCGCAGGAGCTGAACCTGGCGGACATCCTTGAGCAGTTGCGCCCCGAGGTGGAACCGCCACTCCTGTGCCAGCATGTGCCGATTTTCATTGGTGGCCCAGTGCAGACCGATCGCGGTTTCGTGCTCCATCCGTCGGGCCCCAAATTCCAGGCCACGGTGGACCTGGACGGTTTATCGCTGTCCACCTCCCAGGACGTGCTGTTCGCCATCGCCGATGGCGTCGGCCCGGCGAAAAGCCTGATCGCCCTCGGCTATGCCGGCTGGGAGCCCGGGCAACTGGAAGCCGAACTGGCGGATAACGCCTGGCTGACCTGCCCGTTCGACGCCGACATCCTGTTCAATACCAGCAGCGAACTGCGCCTGGAAGCGGCGGCCAGCCGGTTGGGAGTCAACCTCAGCCTGCTCACCAGCCAGGCAGGACACGCCTGATGGCCCTGCGCTTGCTGCTGGGCTTCGATTACGGCACCAAACAGATCGGCGTAGCGGTCGGCCAGGTCATTACCGGCCAGGCCCGCGAGTTGTGCACCTTGAAGGCGCAGAATGGCGTGCCGGACTGGAACCAGGTCGAAGCGCTGATCAAGGAATGGAAACCCGATGCCGTGGTGGTCGGCCTGCCCCTGAACATGGACGGCACCCCCAGCGACATGTGCCTGCGCGCGGAAAAATTCGCCCGTCGGCTCAACGGCCGCTACAACCTGCCCTTCTATACCCATGACGAGCGCCTGACCACTTTCGAGGCCAAGGGCGAGCGCCTGGTGCGCGGAGGGCAGAAAGGCAGTTACCGCGACAACCCGGTGGACGCCATCGCCGCCGCCCTGCTGCTGCAAGGCTGGCTCGACGCCAACGCCGCCCTGTTCGAAACCTGATTTTTTACAAAGCGCCGCCAAGGCGCTTTCTTTTAGCGACAAACCGCGCCACTCACCATCGGCCCGGGAACCTGAAGGAGCCAGCATGAGCCTGCCCAATCCTGCCGAACTGATCAGCCAGATGGCGATTCGTCTCAAAGCACACCTGGAACACCGCGGCATCAGCGAGCCGCGCTACATCGGTATTCGCACCGGTGGCGTCTGGGTCGCCCAGACCTTGCTCGATGAACTGGGCAGCCAATCGCCGCTGGGCACCCTGGACGTGTCCTTCTACCGCGACGACTTCAGCCAGAACGGCCTGCACCCGCAAGTCCGCCCTTCGGCGCTGCCGTTCGAGATCGAAGGCCAGCACTTGGTGCTGATCGACGACGTGCTGATGAGCGGCCGGACCATCCGCGCCGCCATGAACGAACTGTTCGACTACGGCCGCCCGGCCAGCGTGACGCTGGTGTGCCTGCTGGATCTGGATGCCGCCGAGCTGCCGATCCGGCCGAACGTGGTCGGCGCGACGCTGACGCTGGCCGCCCACGAGCGGGTCAAGCTCTCCGGGCCGTCGCCGCTGCAACTCGAACTGCAAGACCTTGCCCTTTAACTGCCCTTGTAAGAGTCCATCGCGATGACGCCTCTCGAAACCAAGCGCCCGCTGCAGCTCAACGATCAGGGCCAGCTGCGGCACTTCCTGTCCCTCGACGGCCTGCGCCGCGAGCTGCTGACGGAAATCCTCGACACTGCCGACTCGTTCCTCGAAGTCGGCGCCCGGGCGGTCAAGAAAGTCCCGTTGCTGCGCGGCAAAACCGTGTGCAACGTGTTCTTCGAAAACTCCACCCGCACCCGCACTACCTTCGAACTGGCGGCCCAGCGGCTGTCGGCGGACGTGATCACCCTCAACGTGTCCACGTCCTCGGCGAGCAAGGGTGAAACCCTGCTCGACACCCTGCGCAACCTCGAAGCCATGGCCGCCGACATGTTCGTCGTGCGCCACGGCGACTCCGGCGCAGCTCACTTCATTGCTGAACACGTGTGCCCGCAAGTGGCGATCATCAACGGCGGCGACGGCCGTCACGCCCACCCGACCCAGGGCATGCTCGACATGCTGACGATCCGTCGGCACAAGGGCAGCTTCGAGAACCTGTCGGTGGCCATCGTCGGCGACATCCTGCACTCGCGGGTGGCCCGTTCGAACATGCTGGCCCTCAAGACCCTCGGTTGCCCGGACATCCGCGTGATTGCGCCGAAAACGTTGCTGCCCATCGGCGTCGAGCAATACGGCGTGAAGGTCTACACCGACATGACCGAAGGCCTCAAGGATGTGGACGTGGTGATCATGCTGCGCCTGCAACGCGAGCGCATGACCGGCGGCCTGCTGCCCAGCGAAGGCGAGTTCTACCGCCTGTTCGGCCTGACCACGGCGCGCCTGGCCGGGGCCAAGCCGGATGCCATTGTCATGCACCCGGGGCCGATCAACCGCGGCGTGGAGATTGAGTCGGCGGTGGCCGACGGGCCGCACTCGGTGATTCTCAACCAGGTGACCTACGGCATCGCCATCCGCATGGCCGTGCTGTCCATGGCCATGAGCGGGCAAACGGCCCAGCGCCAATTCGACCAGGAGAACGCCCAGTGAAGCTCAGCATTCTCGGCGCACGCGTGATCGATCCAGCCAGCCGCCTGGATCAAGTGACTGACATTCATATCGATGCCTGCAAGATCGTCGCCCTTGGTGCCGCGCCAGCGGGTTTCGTCGCCGTCGAAATCCTCGACGCCCAAGGCCTGGTGGCCGCCCCCGGCCTGGTAGACCTGAACGTCGCCCTGCGCGAACCGGGCTACAGCCGCAAAGGCAGCATCATCAGCGAAACCCGCGCCGCCGCTGCCGGTGGCGTGACCAGCCTGTGCTGCCCGCCGCAGACCAAACCGGTGCTGGACACCTCGGCCGTGGCCGAACTGATCCTCGACCGCGCCCGCGAGGCCGGCAATACCAAGGTCTTCCCAATTGGCGCACTGAGCAAAGGCCTGGAAGGCGAACAACTGGCCGAGCTCATCGCCCTGCGTGACGCCGGTTGCGTAGCGTTCGGCAATGGCCTGAACAGTTTCCGCAACACCCGTACCCTGTGCCGCGCCCTGGAATACGCGGCGACTTTCGGCCTGACGGTCATCTTCAACTCCCAGGATCACGACCTGGCCGAAGGTGGCCTGGCCCATGAAGGCCCGACCGCCAGCTTCCTCGGCCTGCCGGGCATCCCGGAAACCGCCGAGACCGTGGCCCTGGCCCGGGACCTGCTGTTGGTGGAACAAAGCGGCGTGCGCGCCCACTTCAGCCAACTGACCAGTGCCCGCGGCGCCGCATTGATCGCCCAGGCCCAGGCCCGCGGCTTGCCGGTGACCGCCGACGTCGCGCTGTACCAGTTGATCCTCACCGACGAAGCGCTGATCGACTTCAACAGCGTCTATCACGTCCAGCCACCGCTGCGCACCCGCGCCGACCGCGATGGCCTGCGCGAGGCCGTGAAGTCCGGCGTGATCTCGGCCATCTCGAGCCATCACCAACCCCACGAGCGCGACGCCAAGCTGGCTCCGTTCGGCGCCACCGAGCCGGGCATCAGCAGCGTCGAACTGCTGCTGCCGCTGGCCCTGACGCTGGTGGAAGACGGCTTGCTGGATTTGCCGACCTTGCTGGCGCGCCTGAGCGCCGGCCCGGCCCAGGCACTGCAACTGCCGGCGGGGAAACTCGCGGTGGGCGCAGCAGCGGACCTGGTGTTGTTCGACCCAGCCGCGTCAACCGTGGCCGGCGAAGCCTGGCGCTCCAAGGGTGACAACTGCCCGTTCCTGGGACACAGCTTGCCGGGGGTGGTGCGTTATACGCTGATGGATGGGCGCATCACTCACCAGGCTTGATACCGCGCTGTCCGTTTCGCGAGCAGGCTCGCTCCCACAGGTTTTTTTGTGAACACAGCATTTGTGAACACCTCAAGCCCACTGTGGGAGCGAGCCTGCTCGCGAATGCAGGCGACTCGATCTGACTGGCTTAGTGAAAAGCCCCACGCTTCTGCGCATTACGAATCGACACCTGATCATTCAGCGTCCAGAAGTCATACAGCACCCCAAGGAAAAACACCCCACCGGTCAGCAGGTAAAGGATCCCGCTGAGCCACTTGCCCTGGTACATCCGATGTACGCCCAGCACCCCGAGAAACGTCAGCAGAATCCACGCTACGCTGTACTCGATCGGCCCAGGGGTGAAACGCAGGTCCGCTTCGCGGTCCATGGCCGGGATCAGGAACAGGTCGATCAGCCAACCGATGCCCAGCAGGCCGAAGGTGAAAAACCAGATCGTGCCCGTGACCGGCTTGCCGTAATAGAAACGGTGAGCGCCGGTAAAACCGAAAATCCACAGCAGATACCCGATGACTTTGCTGTGGGTATCGCGGATTGCGTCCTGCTGATAGGTGTTCATTAATGGTCTCTTTTGCCTCGATAGAAAAATTTGTTCGGAGTTTTTGTGACTTTTTTGTGTCTCGCCGACAAGCGGTCCTGAGCGACGCGAGTCGCGCAAACGCCCGCGACACGGGGGTTCTGTCGGACAATCAGGTCAATTTGCCGCAATTGTGCGGGGTTTACGCTGGGTTTCGAATCGACAAACGGCCTCGGAAAGGGAAAAAAAGCTGTTATAAAGTTGCGCGCTAACCTTTACGAGCCCTGCCTAATGCGTCCATTTTTCAAGACATGGCTAACCATTTGCCTATTATTGCCCCTGGCAGCCCACGCCACCAATCGTGAGCAACGTCTTCCCAACGTCAACGGCTATACCCCGAAATCCCATGTTTCTGCTCCTTCGAGCAAGAACAAGCAAAGCGTTCAGCGCGTGAGCACCGCTCACAGTCGCCTGGTACCACCCATGGCGACCAAGACGACCAGTAACGTGCTGAGCCGCGCCGTGAATGTCCTCGGCACACCTTATCGTTGGGGCGGCAGCAGCCCAAGTAAAGGTTTCGATTGCAGTGGCTTGGTGAAATACGCGTTCAACGACGCCACGTTCGACCTGCCGCGCACCTCCAACGCCATGGCTGCCGGTCATGGCGAGAAAGTCGAGCGCAAGGACCTCAAGCCCGGCGACCTGATTTTCTTCAAGCTCAAGAGCCGCCGCGTCAACCACGTGGCCATCTACCTGGGCAACGACCGCTTCATCCACGCCCCGCGCCGTGGCAAGTCGGTGACCATCGACACGCTGAACAAGCCGTACTGGAACACCCATTACGTGGTTGCCAAGCGAGTGCTGCCGAAAGAACCGGGGGCGATGCGCGTGGTTCAGCGCTGATCCGAAAAGCTCGCATGGCCCTTGTGGCGAGGGAGCTTGCTCCCGCTGGGCTGCGAAGCAGCCCCAAACCAGACGCCACCGTCACCCAGACAGTCCCAGGCAGCCGCCTTCAGGGCCGCTCCGCGCCCCAGCGGGAGCAAGCTCCCTCGCCACAAAAGCGGTACTGCCTCCTGCCCTAGAAATTATCCGGCGTACGCGCCCGCTCCCGGGCATGTTCGCGGCTGATCAGCCCCTTGTTCACCAGATCCTTCAAACACATATCCAGCGTCTGCATCCCCAACGAGCCGCCGGTCTGGATGGACGAGTACATCTGCGCCACCTTATCTTCCCGGATCAGGTTCCGGATGGCCGAGGTCCCCAGCATGATTTCATGCGCGGCGATCCGACCGCCGCCGATCTTCTTGATCAGCGTCTGGGAAATCACCGCTTGCAACGACTCCGACAACATCGAGCGAACCATGGACTTCTCGTCGCCGGGGAACACATCCACCACCCGGTCGATGGTCTTGGCCGCCGACGTGGTGTGCAGGGTGCCGAACACCAGGTGCCCGGTTTCAGCGGCGGTCAGCGCCAGGCGGATGGTTTCCAGGTCGCGCATCTCGCCCACCAGGATCACGTCCGGGTCCTCCCGCAAGGCTGAACGCAAGGCCGTGGAGAAGCCTTGGGTGTCGCGGTGCACCTCGCGCTGGTTGATCAGGCATTTGCGCGGTTCGTGAACGAATTCGATAGGGTCTTCGATGGTGAGGATGTGGTGGTGCTTGTGGCTGTTGAGGTGATCGATCATCGCCGCCAGGGTGGTGGACTTGCCCGAACCGGTCGGCCCGGTCACCAGCACCAGCCCCCGAGGGGCCTCGGTGATCTTGCGAAACACCTCGCCCATGCCCAGGTCTTCCATGGTCAGGACTTTCGACGGAATGGTCCGGAACACCGCCCCCGCCCCGCGATTCTGGTTGAAGGCATTGACCCTAAACCGCGCGACGCCCGGCACGTCGAAGGAAAAGTCGGTCTCCAGAAACTTTTCGTAATCCACCCGTTGCCGGTCGTTCATGATGTCGTAGATCAATTCATGGACCTGCTTGTGGTCCAGCGCCGGCAGGTTGATCCGCCGTACGTCACCATCCACGCGGATCATCGGCGGCAGCCCGGCGGACAGGTGCAGGTCCGACGCCCCCTGTTTGGCGCTGAACGCCAGCAGTTCAGTGATATCCATAGCGCTCCTCAATTCCAGTAGAATGCCGCGAACCTCACCGCTGGCGCTTCTTTATGTCCACGATAGCAGACAACATTGCTCAGGTTAGTTCGCGTATCCGCACGGCGGAGCAGGCCGCCCAACGTGCCGAAGGCAGCGTCCAACTGCTGGCCGTGAGCAAGACCAAGCCCGCCCAGGCCCTGCGTGAAGCCTATGCCGCCGGCCTGCGGGACTTCGGCGAGAACTACCTGCAAGAGGCCTTGGGCAAACAGGTCGAATTGACCGACCTGCCCTTGATCTGGCACTTCATCGGCCCCATTCAATCGAACAAGACGCGTGCTATCGCCGAACACTTCGATTGGGTGCATTCCGTGGATCGCTTGAAAATTGCACAGCGCCTGTCCGAGCAGCGCCCGGCCGAATTGCCGCCGCTGAACATCTGCATCCAGGTCAATGTCAGCGGTGAAGCGAGCAAATCCGGCTGCACCCCGGCGGACTTGCCCGCCCTCGCCAACGCCATCAGTGCTTTGCCACGCTTGAAGCTGCGCGGGCTGATGGCGATTCCCGAACCCACCGATGACCGCACCGCCCAGGATGCGGCCTTCGCCGCCGTTCAAGACCTGCAAGCCAGCCTGGCACTGCCGCTGGACACACTCTCCATGGGCATGAGCCACGACCTCGAGTCGGCCATTGCCCAAGGCGCCACCTGGGTGCGCATCGGCACTGCCCTGTTTGGCGCCCGCGACTACGGTCACTCCTGAACCATGGCCGACTCATCTCTTTATAAGGACCTGTCATGAGCAACACGCGTATTGCTTTCATCGGCGCCGGCAACATGGCCGCCAGCCTGATCGGCGGCCTGCGGGCCAAGGGTCTGGACGCTGCGCTGATCCGCGCCAGCGATCCAGGTGAAGAGACCCGCAACCGGGTGAGCGCCGAGCACGGCATCGAGACCTTTGCCGACAACGCCCAGGCCATCGACGGCGCGGACGTCATCGTGCTGGCGGTCAAGCCGCAAGCGATGAAAACCGTCTGCGAGGCCCTGCGCCCTAGCCTCAAGCCCCATCAACTGGTGGTGTCGATTGCAGCGGGCATCACCTGCGCCAGCATGAACAACTGGCTCGGCGAGCAGCCGATCGTACGCTGCATGCCCAATACCCCGGCGCTGCTGCGCCAGGGCGTCAGCGGCCTGTTCGCCACCGGACAGGTGAGCGCCGAGCAACGCCAGCAGGCACAAACGCTGCTGTCGGCCGTGGGCCTGGCCCTGTGGCTGGACACCGAACAGCAACTGGACGCCGTCACCGCCGTCTCCGGCTCGGGCCCGGCGTACTTCTTCCTGCTGATCGAAGCCATGACCGCCGCTGGTGAAAAACTTGGCCTGAGCCGGGAAACCGCCGCCCAGTTGACCTTGCAGACCGCCCTCGGTGCCGCGCATATGGCGGTGTCCAGCGACGTCGACGCAGCCGAACTGCGCCGCCGCGTGACCTCGCCGGCCGGCACCACCGAAGCGGCCATCAAATCGTTCCAGGCCGGGGGCTTCGAAGCCCTGGTGGAAAAAGCACTCGGCGCCGCCGCGCACCGCTCGGCCGAAATGGCCGAACAACTGGGCCAATAAGGAGCCATTCATGATTGGATTGAACACTGCAGCGGTCTACGTGCTGCAAACTCTCGGCAGCCTGTACCTGCTGATCGTGCTGCTGCGCTTCGTGCTGCAACTGGTGCGCGCCAACTTCTACAACCCGCTGTGCCAGTTCATCGTCAAGGCCACCCAGCCGCTGCTCAAGCCGCTGCGCCGGATCATCCCGAGCCTGTTCGGCCTGGACATGTCGTCGCTGGTCCTGGCGATCCTCGTGCAACTGGCGCTGATGGCCCTGACGCTGCTGCTGACCTACGGCACCACCGGCAACCCGCTGCAACTGCTGATCTGGTCGATCATTGGCGTGACCGCGCTGTTCCTGAAGATTTTCTTCTTCGCCATGATCATCAGCGTAATCCTGTCGTGGGTCGCGCCGGGCAGCCATAACCCGGGTGCCGAACTGGTGAACCAGATCTGCGAGCCGGCCCTGGCACCGTTCCGCCGCATCGTGCCGAACCTCGGCGGCCTGGACATCTCGCCGATCCTGGCGTTCATGGTGCTCAAGCTGATCGACATGCTGGTGATCAATAACCTGGCGGCAATGACCATGATGCCGGAGATCCTGCGGTTGCTGATCTAAAGCACGCTGCAGCTTTTCCTGTGGCGAGGGAGCTTGCTCCCGCTGGGCTGCGAAGCAGCCCCAAACCAGGCGCCACCGTCGTCCAGACAGTCCCGGGAGGTAGCTGTCAGGGCCGCTTCGCGCCCCAGCGGGAGCAAGCTCCCTCGCCACAGATAGATCCAGTCGCCACAGGGTTTGCATCAGCGAACAATCAGCGCGGGCCTTTGCTTGCCGCTAACCCCAGCGGTCTTTAGACTTACGCCTCATTTCAACGCGAGCAGGGTCGATGCCAGCTGCCTTTCCCCCCGATTCCGTTGGTCTGGTGACGCCGCAAACGGCGCATTTCAGCGAGCCCCTGGCCCTGGCCTGCGGCCGTTCGTTGCCAGCCTATGACCTGATCTACGAAACCTACGGCACCCTCAATGCCACGGCGAGCAATGCCGTGCTGATTTGCCACGCCTTGTCGGGGCATCACCACGCCGCCGGCTACCACAGCATCGACGACCGCAAGCCCGGCTGGTGGGACAGTTGCATCGGCCCGGGCAAGCCCATCGATACCAGCAAGTTCTTCGTGGTCAGCCTGAACAACCTCGGCGGCTGCAACGGTTCCACCGGCCCCAGCAGCCTCAACCCGGACACCGGCAAACCTTTCGGCGCCGACTTCCCGGTGCTGACCGTGGAAGACTGGGTTCACAGCCAGGCGCGTCTGGCCGACCGCCTCGGCATCGGCCAGTGGGCCGCCGTGATCGGCGGCAGCCTGGGGGGCATGCAGGCCCTGCAATGGACCATCACCTACCCGGACCGCGTGCGCCATTGCCTGGCAATCGCCTCGGCCCCCAAGTTGTCGGCACAGAACATTGCCTTCAACGAAGTGGCGCGCCAGGCGATCCTCACCGACCCGGAATTCCATGGCGGTTCGTTTCAGGAACACGGCGTGATCCCCAAGCGCGGGCTGATGCTGGCGCGCATGGTCGGGCACATCACCTACCTGTCCGACGACTCCATGGGCGAGAAATTCGGCCGAGGCCTCAAGAGCGAAAAGCTCAACTACGACTTCCACAGCGTCGAGTTCCAGGTCGAGAGCTACCTGCGCTACCAGGGCGAAGAGTTCTCCGGGCGTTTCGACGCCAACACCTACCTATTGATGACCAAGGCCCTGGATTACTTCGATCCGGCGGCGAACTTCGACGATAACCTGGCGAAAACCTTCGCCAACGCCACCGCCAAGTTCTGTGTGATGTCGTTCACCACCGACTGGCGCTTCTCCCCGGCGCGCTCGCGGGAGCTGGTGGACGCGCTGATGGCCGCGCGCAAGGACGTCTGCTACTTGGAAATCGACGCGCCCCAGGGCCACGACGCCTTTTTGATTCCGATCCCGCGTTACCTGCAGGCGTTCGGCAACTACATGAACCGTATAACGCTGTGAGGACGCCATGAGAGCCGATCTGGACATCATCCAGGAATGGATCCCCGCCGGCAGCCGCGTGCTCGACCTGGGCTGCGGCAACGGCGAACTGCTGACCTGGCTGCGGGACAACAAGCAAGTCACCGGCTACGGCCTGGAAAACGACCCGGACAACATTGCCGAGTGCGTCGCCAAGGGCATCAACGTCATCGAGCAGGACCTGGACAAGGGCCTGGGCAACTTCGCCAGCAACAGCTTCGACATCGTGGTCATGACCCAGGCCCTGCAAGCGGTGCACTACCCGGACAAGATCCTCGACGAAATGCTGCGAGTCGGACGCCAGTGCATCATCACCTTCCCCAACTTCGGCCACTGGCGCTGCCGCTGGTACCTGGCGAGCAAGGGCCGCATGCCGGTCTCGGATTTCCTGCCCTACACCTGGTACAACACGCCGAACATCCACTTCTGCACCTTCAAGGATTTCGAAGCGCTGTGCCACGAACGTGAAGCCAAGGTCATCGATCGCCTGGCCGTGGACCAGCAGCACCGCCACGGGTGGGCCAGCAAGCTATGGCCTAATCTGTTAGGTGAAATAGGCATCTATCGGGTCAGCAGCCCAGGCCTTGCCGATCATCAGGTCGCGGTTTGAGCCGCGGCCTCACCAGGAGCACGACATGAACCGTCTAGCGTTGTTTCTCATCACCGCTTGCCTGAGCGTTGGCGCCATGGCCGCCGACGTCATCAAGGCCGAGCGCATGGAAAAATTCGGTGATATCACCGTGCACTACAACACCTTCAACTCCACGTTCCTGACGCCCGACATCGCCAAGGCAGCCGAGCTGATTCGCAGCAAAAACCAGGGTGTGATCAATATTTCGGTGATCAAGGGCGGCAAGCCCTTGATGGCCCAAGTCAGCGGCACGGTGAAAGACCTCACCAGCCAGAGCATCCCGCTGCAATTCAAGCAGGTGATCGAGCAAGGCGCGATCTACTACATCGCCCAGTATCCGGTGCCCCAGCAGGAAAACCGCACCTTCGAGATCAAGGTGCAGACCGGCGACAAGATCAACACCCTCAACTTCAACCAGGAACTGTTCCCGGGCCAATGATCAATTTCACCCAACTCGTGCTGGCCAGCCACAACGCCGGCAAACTCAAGGAGCTGCAAGCCATGCTCGGCGGATCGGTGCAGTTGCGCTCGATTGGCGAGTTCAGCCAGGTGGAACCGGAAGAGACCGGCCTCTCGTTCGTCGAGAACGCCATCCTCAAGGCCCGCAATGCCGCGCGCATTTCGGGCCTGCCGGCGCTGGCCGACGATTCCGGGCTGGCCGTGGACTTCCTCGGCGGTGCGCCGGGCATTTACTCGGCCCGCTACGCTGACGGCAAAGGTGACGCGGCGAACAACGCCAAGCTGCTCGACGTCCTCAAGGACGTGCCCGAAGCCGAGCGCGGCGCGCAGTTCGTCTGTGTGCTGGCCCTGGTCCGCCACGCCGACGATCCGTTGCCGATCCTCTGCGAGGGCCTGTGGCACGGGCGCATTCTCACCGAGGCCAGCGGCGAGCACGGCTTTGGCTACGACCCGTTGTTCTGGGTGCCGGAGCGCAATTGCTCCAGCGCCGAACTGGGGCCGGTGGAAAAAAACCAACTGAGCCACCGCGCCCGCGCCATGGCCCTGCTGCGTCAACGCCTGGGCCTGCAATGATCGATGACGCTCCCGCACCGCTGATCCATGGCGGTGTCCAAACGCCTCGGGCGCCGTTGCCAGTGCTGCCGCCCCTGGCGTTGTACGTCCACATCCCGTGGTGCGTGCGCAAATGCCCGTATTGCGACTTCAACTCCCACACCGCCAGCCCACAGTTGCCGGAAGAGGAGTATGTCGACGCCCTGCTGGCCGACCTCGACCAGGACTTGCACGCGGTTTATGGTCGCCCGTTAAGCTCGATCTTTTTTGGTGGCGGCACCCCGAGCCTGTTCAGCGCCCAAGCCCTGGGGCGATTGCTCAAGGGTGTCGAGGCGCGGATAGCGTTCGCCCAGGACATTGAAATCACCCTGGAAGCCAATCCTGGCACCTTCGAGCAGGAAAAGTTCGTCGCTTACCGGGCCTTGGGCATCAATCGCCTGTCCATCGGTATCCAGAGTTTCCAGCAGGCCAAGCTCGAAGCCCTGGGCCGGATACACAACGGCGACGAAGCGGTGCGCGCCGCCGGCATGGCCCGTCAGGCCGGTTTCGACAATTTCAACCTGGACCTGATGCATGGGCTGCCCGACCAGTCCCTGGAAGACGCTTTGAGCGACCTGCGCCAGGCCATCGCCTTGAAGCCGACCCATTTGTCCTGGTACCAGCTGACGCTGGAGCCGAACACGGTGTTCTGGAACCAGCCGCCGACCTTGCCCGAAGACGACACGCTGTGGGACATTCAGGAAGCCGGGCAAGCCTTGCTGGCCGAACACGGCTACGCCCAATACGAAGTCTCGGCCTACGCCCAGCCCGGTCGGGCGGCGCGGCATAACCTCAATTACTGGAGCTTCGGCGACTTCATCGGCATCGGCGCCGGCGCCCACGGCAAGCTCAGCCATCCGGACGGGCGCATCGTGCGCACCTGGAAGACCCGACTGCCCAAGGACTACCTCAACCCGACCAAAAGCTTCCAGGCCGGCGAGAAAACCCTGGCCAATGAAGAGCTGCCGTTCGAGTTCCTGATGAACGCCCTGCGCCTGACCGCAGGCGTGGAAGCGCGGCTGTACCCGGAGCGCACCGGGCTGCCCCTGCAAAGCCTGGCCGAAGGCCGGCGCGAGGCCGAACAAAGCGGGTTGTTGCAGGTCGAACCGACACGTCTGGCGGCCACCGAGCGCGGACAGCTGTTTCTCAATGACTTGCTGCAGACATTTCTGAGCTGATCAACACAAGGAAATCGAATGGATCTGGTACTCGACCTGCTGGCCACCGTGTCCCGCTGGAGCCGCAGCAACCTGTCGGAAATCTCCCTGGCATTGGTAGGCTGCCTGCTGGTGCTGTTTGGTGCCGATATCAAGGGCTGGGTCGAACAACGCCTGGGCAGCATCGCCGGCGCCTTGCGCGTCCCCTTGATCGCCCTGCTGTGCATGATCGGCAGCGGCGCCGCGCTGATCTACGCCACGCCGTGGATCGTTCGAGGCTTGAGCCAGTTCAACAACTACAGCCTGGCGCCGGTGTTGTTGGTGGTGCTGGTGTTGATTGGCGTAGTCGCAGATCGGCGTTGACCCGGTCACCTGAAACAACTGTGGGAGCTGAGCTCTGTGGGAGCAAAGCTTGCTCGCGATGCAGGCAACTCGGGCTCAAGTAGACACCGAGGCGCTGCTATCGCGGGCAAGCCTTGCTCCCACAGAAGCCCGCTCCCACAGGGGATCCCCTTTCAGCAGGGATTTCTGGTGTTTAAACCACCTTCTCGAACTTCAAATCCCACACCCCATGCCCAAGCCGTTCGCCACGGCGCTCGAACTTGGTGATCGGCCGTTCGGCCGGGCGCGGCACGCACTTGCCGTCTTCGGCCAGGTTGCGATAACCCGGGGCGACGTTCATGACTTCCAGCATGTACTCGGCGTAGGGCTCCCAGTCGGTGGCCATGTGCAGCACCCCGCCGACCTTCAACTTGCTACGCACCAGCTCAGCGAACGACGCCTGGACGATCCGGCGCTTATGGTGACGGCTTTTGTGCCAGGGATCCGGGAAGAACAGCATCAGCCGATCGAGACTGTTATCGGCCACGCAGCGGTTGAGCACTTCGATGGCGTCGCAATCGTAGACCCGCAGGTTGGTCAACCCTTGGGTCAGCACGCCATTGAGCAGCGCACCGACGCCTGGACGGTGGACTTCCACGCCGATGAAATCCTGCTCCGGCGAAGCAGCGGCCATTTCCAGCAACGAGTGGCCCATGCCGAAGCCGATTTCCAGCGAGCGCGGGGCCGAGCGGCCGAAGACCTGGTCAAAATCCACCGGCGCATCGGCAAGCGGCAGGACAAACAGCGGCGCGCCCTGCTCCAGGCCGCGCTGCTGGCCTTCAGTCATGCGCCCGGCGCGCATCACGAAACTCTTGATGCGGCGGTGCTGGCGCTCTTCGCCTTCTTCCGGCAGGACCGGCGTGTCGTTCGATTCAGTCATCAATGGCTCTTACTTGATCAGACCATCCAGCGGCGAGGAGGCGCTGGCGTAAAGTTTTTTCGGCATGCGGCCAGCCAGGTACGCCAGGCGACCGGCGACGATGGCGTGTTTCATGGCTTCGGCCATCAGGATCGGCTGCTGGGCGTGTGCGATGGCCGAGTTCATCAGCACCGCTTCGCAACCCAGTTCCATGGCAATGGTGGCGTCGGAGGCGGTACCGACACCGGCATCCACCAACACCGGGATCTTGGCTTCTTCCAGGATGATCTGCAGGTTGTACGGGTTGCAGATCCCCAGGCCAGTGCCGATCAGGCCGGCCAGTGGCATGACCGCGATGCAGCCGATTTCCGCCAGTTGACGGGCGATGATCGGGTCGTCGCTGGTGTAGACCATCACGTCGAAACCTTCCTTGACCAGGGTTTCAGCGGCCTTGAGGGTTTCGATCACGTTGGGGAACAGGGTTTTCTGGTCCGCCAGCACTTCCAGCTTCACCAGGTTGTGGCCGTCGAGCAGCTCACGGGCCAGGCGGCAGGTGCGCACGGCCTCGATGGCGTCGAAGCAACCGGCGGTGTTGGGCAGGATGGTGTAGCGATCCGGCGGCAGGATATCCAGCAGGTTCGGTTCGCCCGGATTCTGGCCGATGTTGGTCCGGCGCACGGCGACGGTCACGATCTCGGCGCCCGAGGCCTCGATGGCCAGGCGGGTTTCTTCCATGTCGCGGTATTTGCCGGTGCCTACCAGCAAGCGCGACTGGTAGGTACGACCGGCCAGGACGAAGGGCTTGTCGCTACGAACGATGCTCATGGGAAATCCTCTGTTGGGGTGAGGTTCTTGCGAAATGCTGCGAAACCGAGGCGACTAGCCGCCACCGATGGCATGGACCACTTCGACCGAATCGCCGTCGTTCAACGTGGTTTCGGCATGCTGGCTGCGCGGGACGATATCCAGATTGAGTTCCACCGCGACGCGGCGTCCGGTGAGTTCCAGACGGGTCAGCAGGGCCGCAACGGTTTCACCGTCGGGCAGTTCAAGGGGTTCGCCGTTCAACTGAATGCGCATGCCGGATGCCGCCATCATTTTTAGGGGCTGGCATTCTAGCCCGATCAGTCTGGGTGACCCAAGCCCCTTGGTCAGCTACGAGCCACAAGCTTCAAGCTTCAAGCTTCAAGCGGCAAGTTGCAGGCGCCAGGCCGCAATGCCCAGGCACAACCAGCCGATCAGGAAAGCCACGCCGCCCAGGGGCGTGATGATGCCCAGCTTGGTAACGCCTGTAAGGGTCAACAAATACAGGCTGCCGGAGAACAACAGGATACCGATCACAAAGGCAACCCCAGCCCAGGTGACGATGCGTCCTGGAATGTGCGTGGCCAGCAGCGCGACGCCCAGCAACGCCAGGGTGTGGACCAGTTGGTAGGTGACGCCGGTGTGGAAAATCGCCAGGTAATCGGCGCTCAGGCGGTTTTTCAGGCCATGGGCGGCGAATGCCCCCAACGCCACGCCTGTGAAACCGAAGAAAGCCGCCAGCATCAGAAAGCTACGCAACATGGGAACTCCAATCAGACTCGGTGGGCAGGGTCTGTATAATGGCCCGCTCGACGGGTTCGGCCAAGCCATCTCTATGCTGCGTACATTGTTTCGACGATTCCTTAAAGCCCTGCTCTGGTTCGCCGTCGGCAGCGTTGTGCTCGTGCTGTTGTTTCGCGTGGTGCCGCCGCCGTTCACCGCGCTGATGATCGAGCGCAAGGTTGAATCCTGGTTCGGCGGCGAGCCGATCGACCTGCAGCGCGACTGGCAACCGTGGGACCAGATCTCCGACAGCCTCAAGGTCGCGGTGATTGCTGGCGAAGACCAGAAATTCCCCCAGCACTGGGGCTTCGACATCGGCGCGATCCAGGCTGCCTTCGCCCACAATGGGCGTGGCGGTTCGATTCGCGGCGCCAGCACCCTCAGCCAGCAAGTGTCCAAGAACCTGTTCCTGTGGTCGGGCCGCAGTTGGCTGCGCAAGGGACTGGAGGCCTGGTTCACCGCGCTGATCGAAGTGTTCTGGCCCAAGCAGCGGATCCTCGAGGTGTACCTCAACAGCGTCGAGTGGGATGACGGTGTGTTCGGGGCAGAAGCGGCGGCGCGGCATCACTTCCGCACCAGCGCCGGCGCCTTGTCCCGGCAACAGGCCAGCTTGCTGGCAGCGGTATTGCCCAACCCACGGAAATGGAGCGCCAGCCGGCCAAGCCCCTATGTGCTACGGCGGGCGGGTTGGATTCGCCAGCAGATGAGCCAGTTGGGGGGCGACGGTTATCTATTGCAGCTGAATGAGTCGCGGCGGGCGCCCTGGGCGCAATAGCCGCAAACACTGAGACCCTTTGTGGGAGCGAGCCTGCTCGCGAATGGGCGTACTTGATACATTTATGTGAGCTGACACACCGCATTCGCGAGCAGGCTCGCTCCCACAGGGGGCCTGGGTCGAGTCCGAGAGTGAGCACAAACAAAAACGCCCCGATCATCTCTGATCGGGGCGTTTTTTATGGCCGCTATCGCAGTCAGGCGGCGATCGACACCTTGAGCTTGTTCATCGCGCTTTTCTCGAGCTGGCGAATCCGCTCGGCCGACACGTTGTACTTCTGCGCCAGGTCGTGCAGCGTGGCTTTTTCCTCGGCCAGCCAGCGCTGGTAGAGAATGTCGCGGCTGCGTTCGTCCAGAACCTCCAGGGCTTCGTGCAGGTTAGTGTTGGAGTTGTCGCTCCAGTCGGCGTCTTCCAGTTGACGCGCCGGGTCGTACCGGTGGTCTTCCAGGTAGTTGGCCGGCGATTGGAAAGCGCTGTCGTCGTCCGCTTCGGCGGCCGGATCGAAGGCCATGTCATGGCCGGTCAGGCGGCTTTCCATCTCGCGCACTTCCCGAGGCTCTACGCCCAGGCTTTCGGCAACACGATGGACTTCTTCGTTGTTCAGCCAGGCCAGGCGTTTCTTCTGGCTGCGCAGGTTGAAGAACAGCTTGCGCTGGGCCTTGGTGGTCGCGACTTTCACAATGCGCCAGTTGCGCAGGATGAACTCGTGGATTTCCGCCTTGATCCAGTGCACCGCAAACGACACCAGGCGCACGCCCATTTCCGGGTTGAAACGCTTGACCGCCTTCATCAGGCCAACGTTGCCTTCCTGGATCAGGTCGGCCTGGGCCAGCCCGTAGCCGGAATAGCTGCGGGCGATATGTACGACAAAACGCAGGTGGGCGAGCACCATCTGCCGAGCCGCCTCAAGATCCTGCTCATAATAGAGACTCTCGGCCAGTTCACGCTCCTGCTCAGGGGTCAGCAACGGGATGCTGTTGACCGTGTGCACATAGGCCTCCAGGTTCGCACCCGGGACCAGAGCATAAGCAGGTTGCAAAGAAGTGGTCATACGAAAAAACCTCCAACTTACATAACTCGTGCAGTTCAGCACTGCGAAAATTGACCGGGAACCGTAGGACAAGTTCCCACAAAAACTGAAAGGTCAATACGCGCAAAAAACACTATTTTGGCGCAAGCTCACGCAAGTGGCGTGCGACCGCAATCCATGCACCGATATAACCCAACAGCACCGCGCCAAGCAAGAGCGACAGACCGTCGGCGACTGGCACTCCGGCCAGCGAAAAATCACTGCCGTACAAACCGGCCAGCCCCACTACCGCATCGTTCAGCCAGTCCAGGCCAAACGCCAATACACCCCAGGACAGGATCCCGGCACCGAAGCCATACAGCGCCCCCATATAAAGGAAGGGCCTGCGTACATAACTGTCCGTACCGCCGACGAGTTTAATCACTTCTATCTCGGTGCGGCGGTTTTCAATATGAAGACGAATGGTATTGCCTATCACCAAAAGTAATGCAGACACCAGCAGCACCGTCAGACCGAAGACAAACCGGTCGCCGAGCTTGAGGATCGCCGCAAGACGCTCGACCCAGACTAGATCAAGTTGCGCCTGTTGTACCTTCGGCAACTCGGAAAGTCTTTGTCTTAATGCTTCAAGGGCGGGCTTGTCGACCTCGTTCGGCGTCACCAGCACCACGCCTGGCAGCGGGTTCTCCGGCAGCTCCTTGAGGGCATCGCCCAGGCCGGACTGTTGCTGGAACTCTTCAAGCGCCTGCTCGCGGCCGATGTACTCGGCCTCGGCCACACCCGGCATGGCCTTGATCTGCTCGCGCAACGCCTGGCCTTCGCCGGGGCTGGCATCCATCTGCAGGTACAGGGAAATCTGCGCAGCGCGCTGCCAGGAACCGCCCAGGCGCTCCACGTTACTGAGCAATAATGACAGGCCCATGGGCAGGCTCAAGGCAACCGCCATCACCATGCAGGTAAAGAAGCTGCCGATGGGCTGTTTGCCCAGGCGCCGCAGGCTGTCCAGCAGGCTGGCGCGATGGCTTTCGATCCAGGCGCGCAGCAGCGTGGCGAAGTCCGGACCATCGTCATCGTCGCGTTTTTTCTTTTGCGGCTGCGGATCGGAGGCCTTCGGGGCCACGCGTTCGGCCACTTTCGGGCTGCGAGTAGCACTCATACGCCGGCCTCCCCGTCACCGATCAGTCGACCGCGTTGCAAAGTGAGCATGCGGTGACGCATGCGCGCGATCAGTGCCAGGTCGTGACTGGCGATCAGCACGCTCGTGCCCAGGCGATTGATGTCTTCGAACACACCCATGATTTCCGCCGCCAGGCGCGGGTCGAGGTTACCGGTGGGTTCGTCCGCCAGCAGCAAGGCCGGGCGATGGACGATGGCGCGGGCGATGCCGACGCGCTGTTGCTGGCCGGTGGACAGGTCGCCTGGGTACAGGTCGGTCTTGTCCGACAGGGCCACGCGCTCCAGGGCCGAATCCACGCGCTTGATGATCTCGGCCTTGGACAGGCCAAGGATCTGCAACGGCAACGCCACGTTGTTGAACACCGTGCGGTCGAACAGCAATTGGTGATTCTGGAACACCACGCCGATCTGCCGCCGCAGGTAGGGGATCTGGGCATTGCTGATGGTGCTCAGGTCCTGGCCGGCCAGCAGCAATTTGCCGGTGGAGGGTCGCTCCATCGCCAGCAGCAGGCGCAGCAAGGTACTTTTACCGGCGCCGGAATGGCCGGTGACAAACAGAAACTCGCCCCGACGGACCCGAAAGCTCAGCTCATGCAAGCCGACGTGACCGTTCGGATAGCGTTTACCGACCTGTTCGAAACGAATCATGAATGCTCCCGTTCGGCAAACAGTGCCTGGACAAAGGGCTCGGCTTCAAAGGTGCGCAAGTCGTCGATGCCTTCACCCACGCCGATGTAGCGAATGGGCAGGCCGAACTGCTTGGCCAGGGCGAAGATCACCCCGCCCTTGGCGGTACCGTCGAGCTTGGTCAGGGCCAGCCCGGTCAGTTCGACGGTCTGGTTGAACTGCTTGGCCTGGTTGATGGCGTTCTGGCCAGTACCGGCGTCCAGCACCAGCAGCACTTCGTGGGGCGCGTCGGCGTCGAGCTTGCCGATCACCCGGCGCACCTTCTTCAACTCTTCCATCAGGTTGTCTTTGGTGTGCAGGCGACCGGCGGTGTCGGCGATCAGCACATCGATGCCACGGGCCTTGGCCGCTTGTACGGCGTCGAAGATCACCGAGGCGGAGTCGGCACCGGTGTGCTGGGCGATCACCGGGATCTTGTTGCGCTCGCCCCACACTTGCAGTTGTTCGACCGCAGCGGCGCGGAAGGTGTCGCCCGCGGCTAGCATGACTTTCTTGCCTTCGAGCTGCAGCTTCTTGGCCAGCTTGCCGATGGTGGTGGTCTTGCCAGCGCCGTTGACGCCAACGACCAGGATCACGAACGGCTTGTTCTGCGAGGCAACGACCAGGGGTTTTTCCACCGGCTTGAGCAGGCTGGTCAGCTCGCCTTGCAGGGATTTGTACAGGGCATCGGCGTCGGTCAGCTGTTTACGCGCGACCTTCTGGGTCAGGCTCTGGATAATCACCGAGGTGGCCTCGACACCAACGTCGGCGGTCAGCAGGCGGGTCTCGATGTCTTCCAGCAATTCGTCATCGATGACTTTCTTGCCCAGGAACAGGCTGGCCATGCCTTCGCCGATGCTGGCGCTGGTCTTGGACAGGCCCTGCTTGAGGCGGGCGAAGAAGCCGACCTTGTTTTCTTCGGCCGTGCGTGGCGGCTCGGCCGGAGCCGGAACCTCAGCCGGAGCAGGCTCTGGCTCAGGAACGGGTTGAGGCGCGGCGGGCGTAATGACGGACGCTGGCGCTTCGGCAACCGGCGTCTCGACCGGCGTCTCGACAGGTTGCGTCGTTGCCGGGATCGGTGGCGGGGTATGCGCAGACTCGTCTTCGACCAGCGCAACCGGTTCTTCCGCCACTGGCAAGGTCAGCCAGGGGGTTTGCCCGGCGGGCGGGGTCAGGGGCTGTTCGGCCAGCGGCTCAGGCGCGGGTTCAGGCTCGACCGGCTGCAGCACCGGCTCGGCGATCGGCAGGACGATGGGCGCGGCCTCTTCGGCCACTGTCTCGGCGGCGGGCTCAGGCAGCGCTTCTGGCTGTTCGACGACGGTTTCCTGCGGCTTCTTGCGCAGCCATCCGAACAGGCTTTTTTTCTCGCCAGCCGCAGCTGGGGTCTTCTTGTCGTCGTTGGAACCAAACATGGAGGACGGCTATCTCACGGTAGCGACGCGCCACGAGGGCGCCTCGGTGATAAATATTCGATGCTGAACAGACTGCGTTTCATCCAGCTTGTTCACGCGCAACATTTTGTCGAAGCGTCCCCAGGACGCCTCAAAGGCAATTTTTCGAAGGACTGGTACGGCATCATCGGCGAAAACGCCGGGATCAACGAGCAAACCCAGTGTTTCTCCGGAGAACCCAGACAACCCCGGGCCGATAAAAGGCCCGATAGGCGTGGCCGCCAGTAAAACGGATCAGTATCCTAGCACCTCCTCGCCTGCTGAGGCTAAGACCTAGCAGGCAACCCAACAGGTTTAAACACGAATGAATGCTCTTGCCCGCCGCGCCGCAGGCCTGCTGCTCAGCACAGTTTGTCTGCCCTTTTCAGCCTTGGCTGCCGACCCACAACCCACCCATGAATTCACCCTCGACAACGGCCTGAAGGTCGTCGTGCGCGAAGACCATCGCGCGCCGGTGGTGGTGTCCCAGGTCTGGTACAAGGTGGGTTCCAGCTACGAAACGCCAGGCCAGACCGGTTTGTCCCACGCTCTTGAACACATGATGTTCAAGGGCAGTGAAAAAGTCGGCCCCGGCGAAGCCTCGCTGATCCTGCGCGACCTCGGTGCCGAAGAGAATGCCTTCACCAGTGATGACTTCACCGCCTACTACCAAGTGCTGGCCCGTGACCGCCTGGGCGTGGCCTTCGAACTGGAAGCCGACCGCATGGCCAGCCTGCGCCTGCCGCCGGAGGAGTTCAGCCGCGAGATCGAGGTGATCAAGGAAGAGCGCCGCATGCGCACCGACGACAAGCCCATGTCCAAGGCCTATGAGCGCTTCAAGGCCATGGCTTACCCGGCCAGTGGTTATCACACGCCGACCATCGGCTGGATGGCCGATCTGGACCGGATGACCGTCGAAGAGCTGCGTCACTGGTACCAATCCTGGTACACCCCGAACAACGCGACCCTGGTGGTGGTCGGCGACGTGACGCCGGACGAGGTCAAATCCCTGGCCCAGCGGTATTTTGGCCCGATTGCACGACGCGCGGTGCCAGTCGCCAAGCTCCCCTTGGAACTGGCCGAACCCGGCGAGCGCCTGATCACCCTGCATGTGCAGACCCAACTGCCCAGCGTGATGCTGGCCTTCAACGTGCCAAGCATTGCCACCGCGACAGACAAGGCGTCGGTCAACGCGCTGCGACTGATTTCGGCCCTGCTGGACGGTGGCTACAGCGGCCGGATCCCGACCCAGCTGGAGCGCGGCGAAGAATTGGTGTCCGGTGGTTCGTCGAGCTACGACGCTTTCACCCGCGGCGACACGCTGTTCACCTTGTCGGCGACGCCCAATACGCAGAAAAACAAAACCCTCGCCCAGGCCGAAGCCGGTCTGTGGCGCTTGCTCGATCAGTTGAAACCCACCGCCCCGACCGCCGAGGAACTGGAACGCGTGCGCGCCCAGGTCATCGCCGGCCTGGTGTATGAGCGCGACTCGATCACGAGCCAGGCCACCGCCATCGGCCAACTGGAAACCGTCGGTTTGTCCTGGAAGCTGATGGACACTGAACTCGCCGAACTGCAAAGCGTGACCCCGCAAGACATCCAGAAGGCAGCCCAGCTGTATTTCACCCGCTCGCGCCTAAGCGTTGCGCACATCCTGCCCGAGGAGAAAGCTCATGAGTGAGCGCAAATCATCGCGTCTGGTGCTGATCGGCCTGGTATTGATCGTCCTGGCCAGCGCCCTGGCCTTCTACCTGACGCCGTCCAGCGACTCCAACGCCAGCCAGGCCTTGGACAAGGCCAAGTCCGGCAACAAGCTGCAATCCTTGGCTGAACTGAACGACAAGGCGCCCAGCCGGCGCCAGCTCGACGTGCAAACCTGGAAAACCGCCGACGGCGCCAAGGTGCTGTTCGTCGAAGCCCGGGAATTGCCGATGTTCGACCTGCGCCTGACCTTCGCCGCCGGCAGCAGCCAGGACGACGACGCCCCTGGCCTCGCCCTGCTGACCAACGCCATGCTCAACGAAGGCGTGGCCGGCAAGGACGTCAGCGCCATTGCCCAAGGCTTCGAAAGCCTCGGTGCGGACTTCGGCAACGGCGCCTATCGGGACATGGCCGTGGCGTCTTTGCGCAGCCTCAGCGCGGTCGACAAGCGTGAGCCGGCATTGAAGCTGTACGCCGAAGTCGTCGGCAAACCGACCTTCCCCGCCGACTCCTTTGCCCGGATCAAGAACCAGATGCTGGCCGGCTTCGAGTACCAAAAGCAGAACCCCGGCAAACTGGCGGGCCTGGAACTGATGAAGCGCCTGTATGGCGATCATCCGTATGCCCACTCCAGCGACGGCACCGCCGAGAGCATTCCACCGATCACCCTGGCCCAGGCCCGGGCTTTCCACGCCAAGGCCTACGCCGCCGGCAACGCCGTGATCGCACTGGTGGGGGACTTGTCCCGCGCCGAAGCCGAAGCGATTGCCAACCAGGTCTCCGCCGCGCTGCCCAAAGGCCCTGCCTTGGTGAAAACCCCGCCTCCGGTAGAGCCGAAGGCGAGCATCGGCCATATCGAGTTTCCGTCCAAACAGACCAACCTGATGCTCGCGCAACTGGGCATCGACCGCGACGATCCAGACTATGCAGCGGTGTCCCTGGGCAACCAGATCCTCGGCGGCAGTGGCTTCGGCACGCGGTTGATGACTGAAGTTCGCGAAAAGCGCGGCCTGACCTATGGTGTCTATTCCGGCTTCACGGCGATGCAAGCCCGCGGCCCGTTCATGATCAACCTGCAGACCCGTGCAGAAATGAGCGAAGGCACCTTGAAACTGGTGCAGGACGTGTTCGCCGACTACCTCAAGAACGGTCCGACCCAGAAAGAACTCGATGACGCCAAGCGCGAATTGGCCGGCAGCTTCCCGCTGTCCACCGCCAGCAACGCCGATATCGTCGGCCAACTCGGCGCCATGGGCTTCTATGACTTGCCGCTGAGCTACCTGGAGGACTTCATGCGCCAGTCCCAGGAACTGACCGTCGAGCAGGTCAAGGCCGCGCTGAACAAACATTTGAGCACCGACAAGATGGTTATCGTCACCGCCGGCCCTAGCGTGCCGCAAAAGCCGTTGCCGCCCCCCACTGACAAACCTGCCGAGCAGCCGCTCGGGGTTCCGGAGCACTAATGGCCCGTCCATCGAATTCCAGCAAGAAACCTGTGCACAACGGCGTGAACCAGTTGCGCATCATCGGCGGCGAATGGCGCAGCCGGCGCCTGAGCTTCCCGGATGCCCCGGGGCTGCGCCCCACCCCGGACCGCGTGCGGGAAACCCTGTTCAACTGGCTCGCACCCTATGTGGCAGGTGCCCGGGTGCTCGACCCGTTCGCCGGCAGCGGCGCACTGTTTCTCGAGGCCCTGTCCCGTGGCGCCGCCATGGGCCAGGCGCTGGACGCCAGCAACCTGGCGGTTTCCAGCCTGAAAGAACACCTGGGCACCCTGCGTTGCACCGTCGGCCAGGTGCAAACCGCCGATGCGCTGCGCTACCTCGACAGCCAACCGGCGACGCCTTTCGACCTGGTGTTCCTCGACCCGCCGTTCAACCAGAACCTGTTGCCGACGGTCTGCGCCTTGCTCGAGGAACGCCAGTGGCTGGCCGAGGATGCCTGGGTCTACACTGAAAGCGAGACCGCCCCGTCCACCCTGGGCTTGCCGGGGAACTGGCGCTTGCACCGCGAGCAGAAATCCGGACGGGTGTATTACGCGTTGTGGCAGCGTTTGACAAAGGACATGGACTGAACGGCTGACCCGTGCATCGAGAATAATAATGATGTCCGCCGCATCTGAACGTTTCGTCCCTGCTCCGGGTCTTGGCAACCCGCACTTGCAGACCTTGTGGGGCCCGTTGTGGCGTCAGACCACCCACATCGAGCGCCAACGCGAGCGCCTGTGGCTGGAGGACGGTGATTTCCTCGACCTCGACTGGCATGGTCCCCACAGCGCCGAGGCACCCTTGGTGCTGGTGCTGCACGGGCTGACCGGTTCTTCCAACTCGCCTTACGTGGCTGGGTTGCAGCAGGCCCTCAGTCGCCAGGGCTGGGCCAGTGCGGCCTTGAACTGGCGCGGCTGCTCGGGTGAGCCGAACCTGCTGCCGCGCAGCTATCATTCGGGCGTCAGCGAAGACCTGGCCGCCGCCATCGCCCATCTGCGCGCCCGACGGCCCTTGGCGCCGCTGTTTGCGGTGGGCTATTCGTTGGGCGGCAATGTGTTGCTCAAGCATCTGGGAGAAACCGGCGGCGACAGCCAGTTGCAAGGGGCGGTGGCGGTCTCGGTACCGTTTCGCCTCGACCAGTGCGCCGACCGCATTGGCCAGGGATTCTCCAAGCTCTACCAGGCGCATTTCATGCGACAACTGGTGGCCTATGTGCGCAACAAGCAACGCCAGTTTCTGCACGACGGACGCCACGAAGGCCTGGCGACCCTGGCGGCACTTGGCCCGCTGGAGAACATGCGCACCTTCTGGGACTTTGACGGGCGGGTGACGGCGCCGCTGCATGGGTTCTCCGATGCGGCGGACTACTACCGCCGCGCCTCCAGCCGCTATTTCATGGCAGGCATCAGCACGCCGACCCTGGTCATCCAGGCCGCCGACGATCCGTTTGTATTCCCCCACAGCCTGCCCGAACCGGGCGAATTATCGGCCTCGACCCGGATTGAACTGCACGCCCAGGGTGGGCATGTGGGGTTTGTCGACGGAACCCTGCGGCGCCCCGGGTATTACCTGGAGCGGCGGATTCCCCATTGGCTGGCCAGCCTGGGTCACCGCTGAAGATTCGCAGACAACAAAAAATCCCCTGTGGGAGCGAGCCTGCTCGCGAAAGCGGTGGGTCAGGTTGCATCAATGTTGGATGTGCCGCCGCCTTCGCGAGCAGGCTCGCTCCCACATTGATTTGAGATGTAGACACTATTCGCCCGTCGCCACGCCCCGCTGCGGATCATTGATCCACTCACTCCACGAGCCAGCGTACAGCCTCCCCAGCGGATAGCCTGCCAGGCACAAGGCGAACAGGTTATGACACGCCGTCACGCCGGAGCCGCAGTACGCCACCAGTTCGGTGGGCGAACGCTCACCCAGTTTTTCGGCGAAGCGTTGCTTGAGCTGTTCGGCCGGCAGGAAGCGGCCATCGGCGCCAAGGTTGTTCGTGAACGCTGCGCATTGGGCGCCCGGGATATGCCCGGCCACCGGGTCGATTGGCTCGACTTCCCCTTTGAATCGCGGCAATGCCCGGGCATCCAGCAGGGTCATGGCCGGTTCGCCGAGGCGATGTCGCAGCGATTGCGCATCGATCAACAGGCTCGCATCCGACGCGCCGCTGAAAGTCCCGCGACCGTTCTGCGGCGGATCAAGGCTCAGGGGCAAGCCTGCGGCATGCCAGGCCTTGAGCCCACCGTCGAGGATGTAAACGCCATCGCGCTTGCCCAGCCAGGCCAGCAACCACCAGGCCCGCGCGGCATAGGCGCCGGGACCGTCGTCGTACAGCACGACCTCGCTATCGTTATCCACCCCCCAAGCCTTGAGACGCTCGATCAACGCCTCGGGCTCCGGCAGCGGATGACGCCCGGTCACGCCCTTGGTCACCGGTCCGCTCAAGTCGCGCTCAAGGTCCGCAAACGACGCCCCGGCAATGTGCCCCTCGGCATAACTGCGCTGACCGTAATCCGGGTCTTCCAGGGCAAAACGGCAATCGAGGATCACCAGTCCGGGCTGTGATCGCCGCTGTTCGAGGGCTTGAGGGCTGATGAGTTGCGCGATGGGCATGGTGAGCTCCTGTGGCTAAGTCGGGGATCGGTGCCTACTGCCCTTCCTCCAGGGTCTGGGCCAGTGGAACGTAATATTCCTTGAACAGTGCATCCACTGCCTCGCGGGCCTGATCGGTGACGAAACCGGCCTCCAACACCAGCACCTGATAGACGCCGCGCTTGATGGCCTGCTCGCTCAGGTGGCTGAAATTTTCCCGCGTGGTGCACAAGAACCGCACCCAGGACGTGAGGATGATCCAGGCGTTGAGGGTCAGGGATTCGATCTGCACCCGGTCCATCTTCAGGATACCGGCAGCTACGAAACCCTCGTAGATCGCGGTGCCGTGGATCAGGCAGCGCTGGGAAAACCGCCGATAGCGGGCCGCAAGGTCCGGATCGCTGTCGAGCAGATGCTCCAGGTCCCGGTGCAGGAAGCGATAGCGCCACATGGCCGCCAGCAGTTCCTGCAGGTAAAAGCGTTTGTCATCCACCGTGGCAGCCCGGCCCTGGGGCGGACGCAGGAAACTGTCCACCAGGTTCTCGTACTCACTGAACAGCACGGCGATGATCGCCTGCTTGTTGGGGAAGTGGTAATAGAGATTGCCCGGGGACATGTCCATGTGGGCGGCGATGTGATTGGTGCTGACGCTGCGCTCACCCTGTTGGTTGAACAGCTCGAGGCTGTTTTGCACGATGCGCTCGCTGGTTTTCATTCGTGGGGCCATGGTTTGGGCTTTAATTCGACGAAGGCATTGAATGGCATCTTACGACCTATCCGCCGCAGGAAAAACCCACAGCCGTTAAGGATGCCATTGACTTTCTAGAGTATAAGCTCTAGAAAACACCCACTCTAATAATATCCGGTGCCTGACGATGCCTGCCGACGTTGCCTACCTGCACGAGTCTCAACAACAACTGGACGAGCTGCGGTCGCGCTTCGATGCCCAGCGCCAGGCCTACGCCGCCCACCCAATGCCACCGGCCGAACAGCGCCGCCAATGGCTCAAGGCACTGCGCGAGATATTGAGCAACGAACGCCAAGCCTTGATCGACGCCATCAGCCAGGACTTCAGCCACCGCAGCGCCGATGAAACACTGTTGGCCGAGTTGATGCCGAGCCTGCATGGCATTCATTACGCCAGCCGTCATCTCCAGGGTTGGATGAAGCCCTCCCGGCGCAAGGTCGGCATGGCCTTTCAACCGGCGTCAGCCAAAGTGATCTATCAGCCGTTGGGCGTGGTCGGGGTCATTGTTCCGTGGAATTATCCACTGTTCCTCGCCATCGGGCCGCTGGTTGGGGCTTTGGCGGCGGGCAATCGGGTGATGCTCAAGCTCAGCGAATCGACACCGGCGACCGGCTTGCTGCTCAAGCAATTGCTGGCCCGGGTCTTCCCCCAGGACCTGGTGTGCGTGGTGCTGGGCGAGGCGGAGGTGGGCATGGCGTTTTCCAAGTTGCCCTTCGATCACCTGTTGTTCACCGGCGCCACCAGCATTGGCAAACATGTCATGCGCGCCGCCGCCGAAAACCTGACGCCGGTCACCCTTGAGCTGGGTGGGAAATCGCCGGCCATCGTGTCGGTCGATGTACCGATCAAGGACGCCGCCGAACGCATTGCCTTCGGCAAAACCCTGAATGCCGGGCAAACCTGTGTCGCCCCGGACTACGTGCTGGTGCCGCAGAACCGCGTCGGCGAATTCGTCGAGGCGTATCGCGAGGCGGTTCGCGGATTTTACCCGACCCTGGCGGACAACCCGGACTACACCGCCGTTATCAATGAACGACAACTGGCACGGCTCAACGGCTACATCAGCGACGCCACCAGCAAAGGCGCGTTATTGATCGAGCTGTTCGAACAGGGCCAGGGCCGCCGCATGGCCCACAGTCTGCTGCTCAACGTCAACGATGAGATGACCGTCATGCAGGACGAGATCTTCGGCCCGCTGCTGCCCATCGTGCCCTACGACACTCTGGACCAGGCATTTGCCTACATCAATCAGCGCCCCCGCCCACTGGCGCTCTACTACTTCGGCTACAACAAGGCCGATCAACATCGCGTGCTCCACGAAACCCACTCCGGCGGCGTCTGCCTGAACGACACGCTGTTGCATGTCGCCCAGGATGACATGCCGTTCGGCGGCATCGGGCCCTCGGGAATGGGGCACTACCACGGGCATGAGGGTTTCCTGACCTTCAGCAAGGCCAAGGGCGTGCTGACCAAACAGCGATTCAACGCAGCGAAGCTGATTTATCCACCCTATGGCAAGCCGTTGCAGAAACTGATCCAGAAGCTGTTTGTCCGCTGACGCGTCTCTTGCCGGGTAATAACAATAATGAACCCAAGCCTCATCGATACCCCCGCGCTGTCACGGCGCGGCCTGCTGAAATTCAGCCTTGGCGCCAGCGCCTTCCTGGCCACCGTCGGGCTCGGCGTCAGCCTGAGCGGTTGCTCGCCAAGCCAACCGGCCGCGGGTTTGATCACCCTGCGCGACAGCGACCTGCCATTTCTACGCAGCATCATCCCCGTGATGCTGGAGGGCGCAGTGACCCCCGAACGAATCCCTGCCGCCACTGACGAAACCCTGAAAAGCCTGGACAACGGCCTGGCCCACTTGTCCCCCGCCATGCTCAAGCTCACGCATCAGCTGTTCGATGTGCTCACCCTGAGCATTACCCGTGGACCACTGACCGGGGTCTGGGGCTCGTGGGAAAACGCCAGCGCCGATGACATCCGCCAGTTCCTCGTCCGGTGGGAAAACAGTTCACTGGACCTGCTACGACAAGGCCACAGCTCGTTGCTGCAACTGGTGATGATGGCCTGGTACAGCCGCCCCGAGGCTTGGGGGCATTGCGGGTATCCAGGACCTCCAACGGTCTGAAAATCAAGTTAAACCCTGTGGGAGCGAGCCTGCTCGCGATTGCGGTGTGTCAGTCCATACAGATGTTGCTGATCCAACGCCATCGCGAGCAGGCTCGCTCCCACAGGGTTCCTCTTCATCGACATATAACAATAAGAGAGCCCCGAACATGCCCGTACCCGATCCCTTCCGCGAAGGCCTCGCCCGTGGCTGGACCACCTACAACGGCGCGCAGTTGACCGAAGACCTGACCCTGGAAGCGGACGTTGCCATCGTCGGCAGCGGTGCCGGTGGCGGCACCACGGCAGAAATCCTCAGTGCCGCCGGCTACCGCGTGTTGCTGATCGAGGAAGGGCCGCTCAAGACCAGCCATGACTTCAAGCTGCTCGAAGACCAGGCCTACAGCAGCCTGTACCAGGAAGGCCTCGGGCGCATGAGCAAGGACGGCGCCATCACCATTCTCCAGGGCCGGGCGGTCGGTGGCACGACGCTGATCAATTGGACCTCCAGCTTCCGCACGCCCGACCAGACCCTTGACCACTGGGCGGCCGAGCACAACGTCAAGGGCCACGGCCGCGCGGACATGGCGCCTTGGTTCGCGCAGATGGAACAACGCCTGGGCGTGGCGCCGTGGTTGGTTCCGCCCAACGCCAACAACGACGTGATCCGCAAAGGCTGTGAACAACTGGGCTACGCCTGGCATGTCATCCCGCGCAACGTCCGCGGCTGCTGGAACCTGGGCTATTGCGGCATGGGCTGCCCGACCAACGCCAAGCAGTCGATGCTGGTCACCACCATCCCGGCCACGCTGGACAAGGGTGGCGCGCTGCTTTACCTGGCGCGGGCCGAGCGCCTGACGATCAAGAACGATGCCGTCGTCGCCCTCGAATGCCAAGCCATGGACCAGCGTTGCGTCGCGCCGACCGGGCGCCGCATCACCGTCAAGGCGCGGCACTACGTGTTGGCGGGCGGCGGTATCAACAGCCCAGGCCTGCTGCTGCGCTCCGCTGCGCCAGATCCGCATGAACGCTTGGGCAAACGCACCTTCCTGCATCTGGTGAACATGTCCGCCGGGCAATTCGACGAGGTCATCAATCCGTTCTACGGCGCGCCACAATCGATTTATTCGGATCATTTTCAATGGCAGGACGGCACCACCGGCAAGATGTCGTACAAGCTTGAAGTCCCGCCTTTGCACCCGGCCCTGGCCGCGACGCTATTGGGCGGGTTCGGTCCCGAGAACGCCTTGCATATGTCCCGACTGCCCCATACCCACGCCATGCTGGCGCTGTTGCGCGACGGTTTTCACCCGGACAGTCCCGGCGGCAGTGTCGAGCTGCGCAGCGACGGCACGCCCGTGCTCGACTACCCCGTTTCGCCATACACATGGGACGGCTTGCGCCGAGCCTTTCACAGCATGGCCGAGATCCAGTTCGCTGGTGGCGCAAAAGCAGTCATGCCCTTGCACAGCGATGCCGGCTACGTGAAGACCCTGGCCGAAGCCCGCGCGTTGATCGACGGACTCGACCTGGCCTTGTATCGCACGCGCCTGGGCAGCGCCCATGTAATGGGTGGCTGCGCCATGGGTGAAGACCCGAAAACCGCCGTCGCCGACAGCCTGGGCCGCCATCACCAACTGGGCAACCTGTCGATCCATGACGGCTCGCTGTTCCCCACCAGCATCGGCGCCAACCCGCAATTATCGGTGTACGGGCTGACCGCACAACTGGCGACGGCCCTGGCCGAGCGCCTGAAGAACCCATGAACACCTTATTGAGAAAAACACCGAACCCGTGGCGAGGGAGCTTGCTCCCGCTCGAGCGCGAAGCGCTCACAAAATGGGTCTGCTGCGCAGCCCAGCGGGAGCAAGCTCCCTCGCCACGGGTCTATCGAACGGCTGAAAAACCGGGTTATTCGCAGCGTCTATAGTGCTTTCTTACGCAACAGCCGACTTGGCCGACCGAGAAGGCTGCGATACCATCCGACTCCCCAACGGACTCCCGCCAGGACGACGCGATGAACCGAGTGTTGTACCCAGGTACCTTCGACCCTATTACCAAGGGCCATGGCGATCTGGTCGAACGCGCCGCGCGCCTGTTCGACCATGTGATCATTGCCGTCGCCGCCAGCCCGAAGAAGAACCCGCTGTTCCCGCTGGAACAACGTGTGGAGCTGGCCCGCGAGGTCACCAAGCACCTGCCCAACGTGGAAGTGGTCGGCTTTTCGACGCTTTTGGCCCACTTTGCCAAGGAAAAGAACGCCAATGTGTTCCTGCGCGGCCTGCGTGCGGTCTCGGACTTCGAGTACGAGTTCCAACTGGCCAACATGAACCGCCAATTGGCACCGGACGTCGAGAGCCTGTTCCTGACGCCGTCGGAGCGCTATTCCTTCATTTCCTCGACCCTGGTGCGGGAAATCGCGGCGTTGGGCGGTGATATCACCAAGTTCGTCCACCCGGCCGTGGCCGACGCACTGACCCTGCGCTTCAAGAAATAACCGGCTGGCGCTGCGAGTCAGCTCGCAGCGCAGCGCAGTCCATCGCGCCCGCGTGCACTGCGCTCGCCAATGCGGCACAATTGCGCCCATACGTTTTCAGATGCCCGGGCCCAACGCCCCGGCAGGAGCCTGCATGTCCCTGATCATCACCGACGACTGCATCAATTGCGACGTCTGCGAACCCGAATGCCCGAACGAGGCCATTTCCCAAGGTGAGGAAATCTACGTCATCGACCCGAACCTGTGCACCCAGTGCGTCGGCCATTACGACGAACCCCAGTGCCAGCAGGTTTGCCCGGTGGATTGCATCCCGCTGGATGAGGCTCATCCGGAGACGGAAGAGCAGTTGATGGCGAAGTATCGCAAGATTACTGGCAAGGCTTGAGCCAGGTGGTTTTGTAGCGTCTTTGCCGGCCTCTTCGCGAGCAGGCTCGCTCCCACAAGGGATTTGCTTAGGACACAGATTGTGTGAACTCAATAGATCCCTGTGGGAGCGAGCCTGCTCGCGAAAGGGCCAGCAGCCACACCACAAATGCACATGCTGACAATTACTCCTGCCGCTCAAACCCCTCCCCCACACACCCAAGGCATCGCACAAACGTGGCTTTCGCCGGGTCCACCACCAGCGCTTTCCCCGCATCGCCGACCCCACCGCCCAGCGCGGTAAAGGGCAACGACACCACGAATGCCCCAGCCCCGATCACCGTGGCGGCAAGCAATAGCGGACGGGCAATCAGCAGGTCGCCGAGCATCGCGAAGGCCGGCGGGTTCTGGATGGTGTAGCGCGGATCGCCGCTGCCGCTGTTTGCCAGGGCAGGCAAACCAACACTCAGCAGCAGCGCGAGAACGACAGGTCGAAGCAATTTCATCGGGCGATCCTTCGGCTAAATCAGTTAATACTGACTATAGACCGTAGGACCGATCAGCTCTGGCAGCGTGGGCACCAGACGCTGGCGCGCTGCCCCAGGCGGATTTCCCGCAGGCCCGTGCCACAGACCTTGCACAACTCCCCGCCCCGGCCGTAGACGAACAACTCTTGCTGGAAGTAGCCGGGCTGGCCGTCTCCGCCGATGAAGTCGCGCAACGTGGTGCCGCCGCGTTCGATGGCATGGGCGAGGATGCGCTTGATCTCGATCGCCAGCTTCAGGTAACGCGCCCGGGAAATACCGCCGGCGGCCCGGCGCGGGTCGATCCCGGCGGCGAACAGCGCCTCGGTGGCGTAGATATTGCCCACGCCCACCACCACCGCGTTGTCCATGATGAACGGCTTGACCGCCATGGAACGCCCCCGCGAGAGCTGGAACAACCGTTCGCCATCGAACAGCTCGGTCAGCGGCTCGGGGCCGAGGCGAATCAGCAACTCGTGATTGAGCGGATCGAGGCTCCAAAGCATCGCGCCAAAGCGCCGGGGGTCGGTGTAGCGCAACGCCAGGCCGGACTCCAGCTCGATGTCCACGTGCTCATGCTTGAGGGCGGGCATGCCGACCTCCACCAGCCGCAGGTTGCCGGACATGCCCAAGTGGCTGATCAACGTGCCGACCTCGGCATTGATCAACAGGTACTTGGCCCGCCGTTCTACCTGCACAATGCGCTGGCCCGAGAGCCGCACGTCGAGATCTTCCGGAATCGGCCAGCGCAGGCGGCGGTCACGGACCACCACGCGACTGACCCGCTGGCCTTCAAGATGGGGCGCGATGCCGCGACGGGTGGTTTCGACTTCCGGCAGTTCTGGCATGGGGTTCTCGCGTCAGGCGACGCCGCACTCAACGAGAGGCGAGGTCGCGAATTTCCTGTTTCTGGGTCTGGAAGTCGTATTCCGACAAACCGATATAGTCGAGCACCAGGCCCCCGACGCTCTCCCACTCGTGGTCTTCGGCCTGGTTGCCCAGCACCCGGTGGGACGCGCAGATGTTCTCGGACATCTTCAGGATCGCCAGCAGGTTTTTCAGTTGGCTGTTGTTGCGTGACGACTCGTCGCTGAACACCGCCAGGGCGTTGTGGTGGTTGGCGATCGCCTGGCTGACGTGATCCGGCAGGCGCCAGGATTTGGAGGTGTAGTAGCCGACCACCGCATGGTTGGTGTTGAACACACGGTTCTCGGTGTCCACCACGCGGCACTCGGCGCTGGCACTGGCGTAGGCCTCTTCCAACACGCTCATGTAGTTGGGAAACTGCTTGAGCATCAACGGCACGCCGCAATCGTGGAACAACCCCAAGGCATAGGCTTCGTCACCGTTTTCCAGGCCGACGCGCTTGGCCAGGGTCAGGCAGGTCATCGCCACGTCCTGGGCGGTATCCCAGAAGCGGTTCAGGGTGACGATGGCGTCGTCGTGCAACTCGCCCTTGATCGACTGCGCGTTGATCAGGTTGATGATCGAACGACTGCCCAGCAGGTTCACCGCACGCTGGATCGAGGTGATCTTGTTGCGCAGGCCGTAATACGGCGAATTGACGATCTTGAGCAGGGCCCCCGAGAGGCCCGGGTCCTGGGAGATCAACTTGGCGATGGTCTCCAGGTCTGGGTCGGGCATGTACTGCTCCATCTGCAGATCCACCATGATCTGCGGCTGGGGCGGCACGCTGATGCCTTGCAAGGACTGTTGGATCTGTTCGGCGGATAGCTCTTTGGACATGAGTACACACTCTGGGTCAGACGGGGATTCTAACCCTTAAAGATGGATCCGATACACCACCGGGTAGATCGGCGGAACTTTCCTTCAGGCATCGGCTTGCGCGTGAGGCCCGCGCTCTGTAGGAGCTGGCGAAGCCTGCGATCTTTTGATTTTGATCTTTCGCTCGCGACTCAATGGGCAGTGGAAAAGATCGCAGCCTCGTTGCACTCGACAGCCCCTACACAGCTACACAGTTTCTACGGCCAAGGGAGAAGGTGTCCCCCTCACCACATGTCCACCGCAAGCCCCGCCAAGGTTGCAACACGGTATACTCCCGCTCTTTTTTCCGGAGCGACGTCATGTCCCTGCCTAGCCTGCGCCTCAAAGCCAACGCCGACCGTCGCCTGCGCGCCGGCCACCTGTGGGTCTACAGCAACGAAATCGATGTAGCCGCCACCCCGCTGCACGGCTTCAAGGCCGGCGACCAGGCCATCCTCGAAGCCGCCGGCGGCAAGCCGCTGGGCATCGTTGCGATGAGCCCCAACAACCTGATCTGCGCCCGGTTGCTGTCCCGTGACGTGAAGCTGCCGCTGGACAAATCCCTGCTGGTGCATCGCCTCAACGTGGCGTTGTCCCTGCGCGAGCGGCTGTTCGACAAGCCGTTCTATCGCCTGGTCTACGGTGATTCCGACCTGTTGCCAGGCCTGGTGGTCGACCGCTTCGGTGACATCCTGGTGGTGCAGATCGCCTCGGCCACCATGGAAGCCCATAAGGACGACGTGATCGCCGCCCTGACCCAAGTGCTCAAGCCCAGCGGCATCCTGTTCAAGAACGACTCCGCCGCTCGTGATGCCGAAGGCCTGAACCGCTACGTCGAGACCGTGTTCGGCCTGGTGCCGGAATGGGTCGCCCTGGAAGAGAACGGCGTGAAGTTCGAAGCGCCAGTCATGGAAGGCCAGAAAACCGGCTGGTTCTATGACCACCGCATGAACCGCGCACGCCTGGCCCCGTACGCCAAGGGCAAACGCGTGCTGGACCTGTTCAGCTACATCGGCGGCTGGGGCGTGCAAGCCGCGGCGTTCGGCGCCAGTGAAGTGTTCTGCGTCGACGCCTCGGCCTTCGCCCTCGACGGTGTCGAGCGCAACGCCGCGCTGAACGGCTTCGCCGAGAAGTTGACCTGCATCGAAGGCGACGTCTTCGAAGCCTTGAAGGAACTCAAGGCCAGCGAAGAACGCTTCGACGTGATCGTCGCCGACCCACCGGCCTTCATCAAGCGCAAGAAAGACCTGAAGAACGGCGAAGGCGCCTATCGCCGCCTCAACGAGCAAGCCATGCGCCTGCTCAGCAAGGACGGCATCCTGGTCAGCGCATCGTGCTCGATGCACCTGCCCGAGGACGACCTGCAAAACATCCTGCTGACCAGCGCCCGTCATCTGGACCGCAACATCCAACTGCTCGAACGCGGCGGCCAGGGGCCCGACCACCCGGTACACCCGGCCATCGCCGAAACCCGCTACATCAAGAGCATCACCTGCCGGTTGTTGCCCAACAGCTGAGGCCAGGCGGGGCCAGTGCCGTAGCGCTGTGCCCCGCACACTCGGATTGCATGCTGATCGCGGCCTTGGCTGCGATTTTTTTTGCGCGCCTGGATAAATCTGTAGGAGTCCCCCCACGCAATTACCAGAAACGTCCTACTCAATCTCCCCGTGACTGGCGAACATGACGCATTAGGATTGAAAGCTCCCTTCAAGTACGCTTTGGAACGCCTCATGACTGATCCGCAAAATCGCCTGGCGGCCCGCAAACCGGCCACCGTCGGCTTGTTGCTGACGCTGACGCTGCTCGGCGTCTTTCCAATCGATGTCGTGCTGCCCTCGTTCCCTGCCCTGTCCGAACATTTTGAACGTCCATCGTCGGACATTGCCCTGTCCGTCAGCCTGTTCGCGGTGGGTATCGCCCTTTCGCAACTGCTGGTCGGTCCGCTTTCCGACGTCATGGGGCGAAAAAACCTGCTGCTGATCGGGATCACCATTTCCGCCGTTGGAGCAGCGGGTTGCGTGCTTGCCGACGGCTATTGGTCTTATTTGCTGTTCCGGATTGTCCAGGCCTTGGGGTGTGGCTGTTTCGTGCTGTCCCAAGCGCTGATCCAAGACTTGTTCACCGGCCAGGAACAGCAGCGACTGCGGATCTTCCTGGTCACCTGCGGGGGCATTTTCATTTCCGTTTCGCCCCTGGCCGGCACCGGGCTGCAAAGCTGGATGGGCTGGCGTGGCAGTTTCCTGGTGTTCATCGCCCTGGCCATCGCTGCATTCATCAGCGCCAGCCGTTTACTTCAACGCCCTGCGGCAGGCAGCCCAACCAGGCGTCTGGATTTCATCGCCGCCTATCGAAAGGTCTGCGGCGACTTCAGTTTCATGGCCTATTGGCTGACCTCGGCCCTGGCTTTTTCCTGTCACTTTTCGTTCATCGTCATTTCACCGCTGGTTTTGATCGACCAGTTGCACCTCTCTCCCGAGGCTTTTTCGTTGGCGCTGCTGGGCTATGGGCTGGCCTATATAGGCGGCGGGGCCGTCGCGACCGTGCTGAGCCATCGAATCGATCCACAGGCACAAATCATCACGGGCCTGGGCCTGATCCTTATCGCAGGCCTGCTGATGCTGGGACTCGCCAATCACCTGGGCTTGTCAGTCACGACTCTGTTGCTGCCCATGATCGTCTGCACCACCGGAACGACCATTGCCCGCGCAGCCGCCCACACCCAAGCCATGAATCGATTTCCCAGGCAGGCCGGCACATCCGCTTCGGCCGGCAGCGTGCTGATCTTCATTGTCGGCGGGCTCACCAGCGCCGCGATCAGCCTCACACCGCTGGACTTGCAGCTCACCCTGGCTCTCTGCCTGGTCCTGCTAAGCCTGCTGGGGCTGGCACTCAATGCCTTGGTCCGGCATCGCTACAGCGCGTTGCGGGCCGGCTGAATCCTGCCAGTCGTCATTCCGCACGCGACATTGGCCCCCGATCAGCGCTTTGCGTCATTTCATCCTGGCGCCAGCGGTGTAGAATCGTGACATTCATCGCCATTCATCCCCGGCGGGTTTATGAGCTCATGCCGAGGCGCGCAGCGATCCTGCAAAGTCATCGGCCACTTCCGGACACACGGCCAAACCCGGGTGCTCCAGACGTCGACAGAAGCTCACTTCCCCATTGATACCTGATAAGTACCTGATTAGCCGCCCGGAGTGCTCCATGCCTGATTACCGCTCGAAAACATCCACCCATGGCCGCAACATGGCCGGCGCCCGTGCCTTGTGGCGCGCCACGGGGATGAAGGATGACGACTTCAAGAAGCCGATCATCGCCATTGCCAACTCCTTCACCCAGTTCGTACCGGGCCACGTCCACCTCAAGGACCTCGGCCAACTGGTTGCCCGGGAAATCGAACGCGTCGGCGGCGTGGCCAAGGAATTCAACACCATCGCCGTGGACGACGGCATCGCCATGGGCCACGACGGCATGCTTTATTCGCTGCCGAGCCGCGAGATCATCGCCGACTCCGTCGAGTACATGGTCAACGCCCACTGCGCCGACGCCATCGTGTGCATTTCCAACTGCGACAAGATCACCCCCGGCATGCTCATGGCCGCCCTGCGCCTGAACATCCCGGTGATCTTCGTCTCCGGCGGCCCGATGGAAGCCGGCAAGACCAAGCTCGCCAGCCACGGCCTCGACCTGGTCGATGCCATGGTCATCGCCGCCGACTCCAGCGCTTCTGACGAGAAGGTTGCCGAGTACGAGCGCAGCGCCTGCCCGACCTGCGGTTCCTGCTCCGGCATGTTCACCGCCAACTCGATGAACTGCCTGACCGAAGCCTTGGGCCTGGCATTGCCGGGCAACGGTTCCACCCTCGCCACCCACAGCGATCGCGAACAGTTGTTCCTGCAGGCCGGCCGGACCATCGTCGAGCTGTGCAAGCGCTACTACGGCGAGAACGACGAGTCGGTGTTGCCGCGCAATATCGCCAACTTCAAGGCGTTCGAAAACGCCATGACCCTGGACATCGCCATGGGCGGTTCCACCAACACCATCCTGCACTTGCTGGCTGCGGCCCAGGAAGCCGAGATCGATTTCGACCTGCGCGACATCGACCGCCTGTCCCGTCACGTGCCGCAACTGTGCAAGGTCGCGCCGAACATCCAGAAGTACCACATGGAAGACGTGCACCGTGCCGGCGGGATCTTCAGCATCCTCGGCTCCCTGGCCCGTGGCGGTCTGTTGCATACCGACCTGCCGACCGTGCACAGCACGACCATGGCCGAGGCCATCGCCAAGTGGGACATTACCCAGACCACCGACGAGGCCGTGCATCACTTCTTCAAGGCCGGCCCGGCGGGCATCCCGACGCAAACCGCGTTCAGCCAGTCGACCCGTTGGGAAACTCTGGACGACGACCGTGAAAACGGCTGCATCCGCAGCGTCGAACACGCCTACTCCCAGGAAGGCGGCCTGGCCGTGCTGTACGGCAACATCGCCCTGGACGGCTGCGTGGTGAAAACCGCCGGCGTCGACGAGTCGATCCATGTGTTCGAGGGCAACGCGAAGATTTTCGAAAGCCAGGACAGCGCCGTGCGCGGCATCCTCGCCGACGAAGTGAAGGCCGGCGACATCGTGATCATTCGCTACGAAGGTCCGAAAGGCGGCCCGGGCATGCAGGAAATGCTCTACCCGACGTCCTACCTGAAGTCCAAGGGCCTGGGCAAAGCCTGCGCCTTGCTGACCGATGGCCGCTTCTCCGGCGGCACCTCGGGCCTGTCCATCGGCCACGCTTCACCGGAAGCAGCGGCGGGCGGCGCCATCGGCCTGGTACGCGATGGCGACAAGGTCCTGATCGACATTCCGAACCGCTCGATCAACCTGTTGATCAGCGACGAAGAACTGGCCGGGCGCCGTGTCGAACAGGACAATAAGGGCTGGAAACCGGTGGAAGTGCGTCCACGCAAAGTCACCACGGCCCTCAAGGCCTACGCCCTGCTCGCCACCAGCGCCGACAAGGGCGCGGTGCGTAACAAGGCGATGCTTGACGGCCTGTAAGCGCTACCCATAAAAAAGCCCCGCCAAGTGCGGGGCATTTTTTTGGGCTTCAGTTCGACCCTTTGAGCCAAGTCATCTTTTGTGGCGAGGGGATTTATCCCCGCTGGGCTGCGCAGCAGCCCTAAAGCAGTGAACTCATCTTCCTGGCACACCGAGTTGTCTGGTTTGAGGGCCGCTTCGCAGCCCAGCGGGGATAAATCCCCTCGCCACAGGGTCCTTGGTATTACTGTGGGGACAGGACTTACTGAATGTCTTCAGGCTTGACGATCACCCAGTTCTTGTCCGCCGTCACCGGCAGCCCTTCCTTGGCCTGGGCCGCGGCGTGCTTGGCCATCATGCCGTTGATCTGGGTCATGTACTTGTCCTTGCGATTGACCCACAGGTGAATCCCGCCCTTGGCCACGTCCACATCGTGGAACAACATGTAGCCGTCACTGCTTGGTGTGTCACCCGCGACCAATACCGGCTTTTTCCATTCGTCGATGTAGGTCAGGATCGCCGCGTGCTTGCCGGCCATCCAGGTCGCCGGGGTCCACAGGTAAGGCGTGTACTCCAGGCCGAGGTTGGCCTTCTCGTCATATTTGCCGTTGGTGATCTGCTTGCGTGCGGTGGTCAGCTCGCCGGTCTTGCGGTCCTTGAGCAGCGTGGTCACGCCGATCACATTCTGCGGCTTGAGGTTGTAGCCGTATTTCGGGTCCGAGGCGACCATGCGCACCAGTTCTTCGGAAGCGGCGGTCATGACATAGACCTCGATGCCGTTTTCCATCAGCTTGTTGTACAGCTCGGCCTGGCCGGTGAAGATTTTCGGCGGATTGACGTTGTACTGGACCACCTTGTCGCCATCGTAATAGGTGGTCGGAACCGGCTTGCCGGACGCCATCAACTCATCGACATAGCCCTTGAGCTCCTTGAGCGTGAAGCCCGAGAACACCTGGGCCACCCACGGGTAACAGACCATGTCGTCCACTTCGCACAAACGGTAGTAATAACTGAACAGGCTTTCCTTATGGTCGGCCGTGTCCTTGAACGGCATCAGCTTCAAGGACGGGTCGAGGGTTTCCCGGGTAATGAGCCCCTTGTTCTCCATGAACGGCAGCAACGATTCCTCGAGGTCGTAGCGGTAACTGGTGTTGTCCATGTCGAACACCGCGTAGTTACCCTTGTTGGCGTTGGCGGCGATCATCGCTTCCAGGGCCTTGGCCTGTTCCGCTGGCCAATGCTTGAGTTCGGTGGCGAGTGCCTGGCCGACGAGGCCAAGACTCAAGGCGACAGCGAGAAAACGAGGTGCGAGCTTCATCGGCATTTCTCCCGGGTTCAAAGAACTCGACGCTAACAAATGCGTGTGACAGTCCTCGCCCAGCCGCGACCGCTTGCGTCCTGATCACGCCAGCGACATACCCGCAAACGCCAAGTCCTTATTCCATAAACGACAATCAACATGCCTTTTTAGTATTAATTCATTAGATATCAGGCTGTTAGGCTTCCCGGCTCACAGTCGCGGCTTCGGGCGACTGGCACGTCTTATCGGAGTCTCTTTTGATGAATCTGCCGCTGATCCTCAACCTGCTGGTGTTCCTCGCCTTGCTGTTCGGCCTGGCGCAAACCCGTCACCGCACCTGGAGCCTGGCCAAGAAAGTGCTGCTGGCGCTGGTGCTGGGCGTGGTGTTCGGTATCGCCCTGCACACGATTTATGGCACCGGCAATCCGGTGCTCAAGGCCTCGATCGGCTGGTTCGACCTGGTGGGCAACGGCTACGTGCAGTTGCTGCAGATGATCGTGATCCCACTGGTCTTCGCCTCGATCCTCAGCGCCGTGGCTCGCCTGCATAACGCCTCGTCCCTGGGCAAGATCAGCTTCCTGACCATTGGCACGCTGCTGTTCACCACCGCCATCGCCGCGCTGATCGGCATCGGCCTGACCAACCTGTTCGGCCTCACCGCCGAAGGCCTGGTGGCCGGCACTCAGGAGCTGGCGCGCCTGCAAGTGATCCAGAGCGATTACGCCGGCAAGGTCGCCGACCTGAACATCCCACAGCTGCTGCTTTCGTTCATTCCGCAGAACCCTTTTGCCGACCTGGCGCGGGCCAAGCCGACGTCGATCATCAGCGTGGTGATCTTCGCCGCGTTCCTCGGTGTCGCGGCGTTGCAGTTGCTCAAGGATGACGTGGAAAAAGGCCAGAAAGTGATCAACGCCATCGACACCCTGCAAAGCTGGGTGACGCGCCTGGTGCGCCTGGTGATGAAGCTGACGCCATACGGTGTGTTGGCGTTGATGACCAAGGTGGTGGCCGGTTCCAACTTGCAGGACATCATCAAGCTTGGCAGCTTTGTCGTGGTGTCGTACCTCGGGCTGGGCCTGATGTTCGTGGTCCATGGCCTACTGGTGTCCGCTGCCGGGATCAACCCGTTGCGCTTTTTCCACAAGATCTGGCCGGTGCTGACCTTCGCCTTCACCAGCCGCTCCAGCGCGGCCACCATCCCGTTGAGCATCGAAGCCCAGACCAGCCGCCTCGGCATCCCCCGGGCGATTGCCAGCTTCAGCGCCTCGTTCGGCGCCACCATCGGTCAGAACGGTTGTGCCGGCCTTTATCCGGCCATGCTGGCCGTGATGGTCGCGCCGACCGTGGGCATCAACCCGCTGGACCCGGTCTGGATCGCGACGCTGGTGGCGATCGTGACATTGAGTTCGGCCGGGGTGGCCGGGGTCGGTGGCGGCGCGACGTTCGCCGCGCTGATCGTACTGCCGGCCATGGGCTTGCCGGTCTCGCTGGTGGCTTTGCTGATTTCCGTCGAACCGCTGATCGACATGGGCCGTACGGCGTTGAACGTCAGCGGCTCGATCACCGCCGGGGCGATCACCAGCCAGGTGATGCAGCAGACGGACAAGGCGTTGCTTGATGCCCAGGAGCATGGGGAGTTGGTGCACGCTTGATTGCCTGCTACCTGTGGGAGCAAGGCTTGCCCGCGATCCGGCCACCTCGATCCATGGTAGACCGCGTCGCTTTCATCGCGGGCAAGCCTTGCTCCCACAGGTATAGCTCCCACAGGGCCTACAGCTTTTCCCACACCTCAAAGCTATAGGCCGGCTTGTCCCCTTCGGCCGGGTTCGGCTGATTCGAGACCAGCGTCCACTGGCTCGCATCAAATGCCGGGAACCACGCATCCCCTTCCGGGCTCAGCGCCACGCGGGTCAGGTACAGTCGATCCGCCTGTTCCAGGGCCTGGGCATAGAGCTGGGCGCCGCCGATCAGCATCAACTCGTCGACACCCTGCTCCAGCGCCCAGGCCTCGGCCCGCGCCACTGCGGCCTCCAAGGTGGAAAACACTTCTGCGCCCTCCAACACCAGCCCGAGCTGGCGGCTGACGACGATGTTCAGCCGCCCCGGCAGCGGTCGACCGAGGGAGTCCCAGGTCTTGCGCCCCATGATGATCGGCTTGCCCAAGGTGGTGGCCTTGAAGTATTTGAAGTCCCCCGGCAGGTGCCAGGGCATGCTGTTGTCGACGCCGATCACACGGTTTTCACCGAGGGCTGCGATCAGGCTTAAGGGGAGAGTTTTGTTCATGGCCGCGAGGATACCAGAGGCCCGGCGTACCCCGACAGGCATCACAGCGGTTATGCTCAACCCTCATTCGAGCAACGGAAGCCCCCGTGACAGTACTGCAGAACCTCTGGTTGACCGAGACGATCCGCCTGCGTGAAGAACACGCCGGCCCGCTCGAAGACCAGGAAGGCAATCGCCTGGCCCGTGCGGCCGGCGGCGATCTCTCCACCCGCATCCACCAGCGCGCCCGCTGGCTGGCCGAGCGCGATGGCCTCACGCAAGCCCTGCGCCATTGGCTGCAAGGGGCACGCCTGGCACTGATCGCCTTGGCGCTGCTCGCCGTCATCAGCGGCGCCGGCCTCGGGTTTGCCGCCCTCGGTGACGGCCAGGCACCGGTCAATGTGTTCTGGGCCTTGGGCAGCCTGTTGGGCTTGAATCTGGTACTGCTCATCGCTTGGGTCCTGGGCCTGGTCTTTGCCGGTGAGCAAGGTGCCGCGCTGGGACGCCTGTGGCTGTGGCTCAGCGAAAAACTCGCCCGCGACGCCAAGGCCGCCCAACTGGCGCCGGCCCTGCTGTTGTTGCTGCAACGGCACAAACTCAGTCGCTGGGCCCTCGGCGCATTGGTCAATGGCCTGTGGCTGCTGGCGATGCTCAGCGCGCTGGTCATCGTCCTGCTGCTGATGGCGACCCGGCGCTATGGCTTCGTCTGGGAAACCACCCTGCTGGGCAGCGAAACCTTCGTCGCCATGACCCAGGCCCTCGGCGCCCTGCCGGCACTGCTGGGCTTCAGCGTGCCGACAGAGGACATGATCCGCGCCAGTGGCGACACCGCGCTGAACATCGAAACCGCCCGCCAGGCCTGGGCTGCCTGGCTGGTTGGCGTGCTGCTGGTCTATGGCCTGCTGCCGCGCCTGGGCCTGGCGCTGCTGTGCCTGTGGCGCTGGCGACGCGGTCGCGCCACATTGCGCCTGGATTTGAACCTGCCGGGCTACGCCCAGTTGCGTGAACGGCTGATGCCCAGCAGCGAACGCCTGGGCGTCAACGACGCCGCCCCCGCGCACTTGCATCGAGTCGAAAGCGCCGTCAGTGCGATGGACAGCGACGGCGCGCTGTTGGTGGCGATCGAACTGGACGATCGGCCCTGGCCGCCCAAGCTGCCCGAAACCGTGAAAAACGCCGGCATCCTCGACAGTCGCGAGTCGCGCCACAAACTCCTCGAACAGCTGTCGCGCTTTCCGCCGGCACGCCTGGCGATTGCCTGTGACCCACGTCGCTCGCCGGACCGTGGCAGCCTGGCGCTGATCGCCGAGCTGGCCCGCAGCGCCAGCGCCACCCGCGTCTGGCTGTTGCAGGCGCCGCCCGGCGAAGCGCTGGACGCCGAGCGCCTGGGCGACTGGCACAGCGCGTTGCAACAGTTGCAGTTGCCGTTCGCCGATTGCATGCCCTTGAACTGGCTGGAGAGCGGCCATGACTGACCCCGTGAAGCCGCTGAAACTGGCCGTGGTCGGCCACACCAACGTGGGCAAGACCTCATTGCTGCGAACCTTGACCCGCGACGTCGGCTTCGGCGAGGTGTCTCACCGCCCAAGCACCACCCGGCATGTCGAGGGTGCGCGCCTGTCGGTGGACGGCGAAGCGTTGCTGGAGCTGTACGACACGCCGGGCCTGGAAGACGCCATCGCCCTGCTCGATTACCTCGAGCGCCTGGAGCGTCCGGGCGAACGCCTCGACGGCCCGGCGCGCCTGGCTCGCTTCCTCGAGGGTAGCGAAGCGCGGCAACGCTTCGAACAGGAAGCCAAGGTGCTGCGCCAATTGCTCGCCAGCGACGCCGGTTTGTATGTGATCGATGCCCGGGAACCGGTGCTGGCCAAGTACCGCGACGAATTGGAAGTCCTCGCCAGTTGTGGCAAACCGCTGCTGCCGGTGTTGAATTTCGTCAGCAGCGCCCAGCATCGTGAACCCGACTGGCGCGAAGCCCTGGCGCGATTGGGGTTGCACGCCCTGGTGCGCTTTGACAGCGTCGCCCCGCCCGAGGACGGCGAGCGACGTTTGTATGAGAGCCTGGCGCTGTTGCTGGAAAGCGCCCGCGGGCAACTGGAGCGGCTGGTCGCCGACCAGCAGGCCCAACGCCTGGCCCGCCAGCAGAGCGCGGCACGCTTGATCGCCGAACTGCTGATCGACTGCGCCGCTTGCCGCCGCAGCGTCGCCAGCGATACCGAGCTGGAACGCCAGGCCATCGGCGAGTTGCGCAACGCGGTGCGTCAACGCGAACAGCGCTGCGTCGAAGCGCTGCTCAAGCTCTACGCGTTCCGTCCCCAGGACGCCGCCGCCAGCGACCTGCCGCTGCTCGACGGGCGCTGGGGCGATGATTTGTTCAACCCCGAGACCCTCAAGCAACTGGGTGTACGCGTCGGCGGTGGGATCGCGGCGGGCGCAGCGGCGGGCGCTGGCGTGGACTTGCTGGTGGGCGGCCTGACCCTCGGTGCCGCGGCCCTGGCCGGGGCCATTGTCGGCGGCACCCTGCAAACCGCCCGCAGCTACGGCAACCGGCTGATAGGCAAGCTCAAGGGGCAACGGGAACTGACGGTGGACGACGGCGTGCTGCGCCTGTTGGCCCTGCGCCAAAGGCAATTGTTGCAAGCTCTCAATCTGCGCGGCCACGCGGCGCTGGACAGCATCCGCATCGCTACGCCTCAGGACAAGACCTGGCGCGAAGGCAAGCTACCTGAAGCCCTGAACAAGGCGCGGGCGCATCCGCAATGGTCATCGCTCAATCCCCAGGCGCGATTGAGCCAGGCGGAGCGGCAGGAGCAGATCGAGCAGTTGGCCGGGCAGCTATAGCCCTGTAGCAAGGGATTTTGTGGGAGCAAGGCTTGCCCGCGATGAAAGCGATGCGGTTTTTCAGAGACCGAGGCGCCTGTATCGCGGGCAAGCCTTGCTCCCACAGAGAGTTCCTTGCCGCAGAGAACTGCGCCGCTCAAGGTTATTCGTTGCTCAAGGCCTTCAGGGCCGCCGCCGCTTCGGGCAACTCCAACTCACTGAACACCCGCACCCCATGGCGCTTGAGCAATGCCGCCGTCACGCCTTTGCCACTGACCTTCACTCCACTGAACGTCCCGTCATAGGTCAGCAGGTTGCCGCATGACGGGCTGTTGGCCTTGAGCACGGCGATGCGGATGCCGTGTACTCGCACCTGTTCCAGCGCTTGATAGGCGCCTGACAAAAACTGCGTGCTCACATCCTCGCCATCGGTGGTGATCACCGCTGCCTCGCCGTCGAGCACTTGCCCGCCCTGCCCGCCAGGAATCTCCGCCGCCGCCCGAGGGGTGGGCAAGCCGCCGGCGACTTCCGGACACAGCGGCACGACCCGACCTTCGTCGAGCCATTGCTGAAGTTGATCGAACGGCCCGCTGGCACCACCGTCGTAGCGCACGCGATGGCCGAGCAGGCAGCGACTGACCAGGATTTTTTCCATCGTCAAAACAACTCGTTACCGCGACGGCGGAACCAACCGGTCAAGGACAGCCGATCGCGCGTGGCCGGCAGCACTTCGTGGGGGATGTTTCCCGAGAGGAACACCACCAGGCAACCGCCGATGGGCACCACGTCACGCTCCATGTCCTCGTCCAGGTACATGCGCAACTGACCGCCGTGTTCCGGCAGCCAATCGTCGTTGAGGTAGAGCACCGCCGAGACCATGCGCCGGTCGTCGTCGCGAAAGCGGTCGACGTGCTTGAGGTAGAACGCGCCGGGTGGATAGAGGGCAAAGTGACTTTCGAAATCTTCCAAGCCGAGGAACAACCCACGATTCATCGCCTCGCGCAGGCTGTCCATCAGCGTCAGGTATTGGTCGCAGGCTTGCGCCTGGCCAGGTTCGATCCACTGGATGCGATCACCCCGGATCCCTTCGCGGATCTCCGAGAAAGGCCCCCGCCCGACCGCAGCCGGAGCCAGCTCGCCCTCGGCAGCACGCTGACGGCATTCGGCCGCCAGGGCGCGGGTCAGCGCGTCCGGCAGGAAGAGGTTCTGCTGCGACCAGCCGCGCTCGGCCAGGTCGTCGACGATACGTAACAGCAGAGGGTGATCATAAGGTATTTGCATGGCGCGCATAGTATGCCGGCGCCTGCAAAACCGACAGCGCCACGCAGCGGGTTCGCGGTGTCGAACAGCGCCTTCGTACGAACTTGATACGAATTCTCGACAAGACCCCACACCCCACGGAGAATAGTCGGCTGCTGACAGGAGTCCCTATGCGCCGTTTGCTTTTCTCACTGTTGATGTTCTGCGTTTTGCCCGCCTGGGCAGACAGCTACGACCAGTTGTACAAGGTCGCCGGCTGGCCGGAACAACGGGCGCATTTCAGCGATGCCTTGAGCGCCGCTCAGCAGCGCTACCAGAGCAGCCTGCCGCCGGCGGTGTTCCAGGCCCTGGTGAACAACAGCAATCAACGCTTCGCCCCCCAGGCCATGGACCAGCGGGCCGAGGCGCAAATGCGCAAGCATCTTCGCGATCCTCAGCCGGCCCTGGGCTTCTTCCAATCGCCTTTGGGCCGCAAAGTCGTGGCCGCCGAATTGCTGGCAACCCGGCGCGATCAATTGGCGAAAAACGCCAAGGGCCTGCCGAAGATGCAAGCCAGCGACAACCGCCTGTTGATCATCGGCCACCTGGCCCAGGCCCTGCCCGCCCGCGAAGCCGGCGCCGAAGTCAGCCTGGCGATCGCCGGCGTGGCGGCCGACAGCCTGAGCTCGATGATCCCGGGACTCTTGGGTGCCGGCCAGGCCCAGGGCATGCTCAACGGCCAGCGCCAGCGACTGATGGAACAGATCGGCGCGGACCTGAACAACACGCTGCTGTACGTCTACCGTGACCTGACGGACACCGAGCTGGAAGAATTCGCCACCTTCGCCGAATCGACCGAGGGACAGGCTTATTATCAAGCGGCCCTGGCGGCGATTCGGGCGGGGTTGGCGGTGGGGCAGGAGCTCGGGCAGTAGTTCTTCAGTGTCCTCAAGACCGCTATCGCGAGCAGGCTCGCTCCCACAGGGTATTTGGGTGAACCCAGGTTTTTTGATCGACCAAGATCCAAGTGGGAGCGAGCCTGCTCGCGATGGCAATAGCCCAGTCACCGCCGGATCCGGCTCATCCGCTTGCTCAAGAACCCAAACATCTCCTGCCGCATCGCCAGCGCCTCGTTCGCCAAGTGATGCCGCCCTTCAGGCAACATCAACACCTGCGGCCGGTCGAACTTGCTGCGCAGCACGTTCAGGTTGTGCACCCAATCCACCGTCATGTCCGCCTGCCCCTGCACGATCAAGGGCTGGCGTGGGCTGCTCGGGGCGGCTTCGATACGCTTGATCCATTGCCCCAATGCGCCCACCCAGGCGGTGGGCAGGCGCAGCGGTTGCAGCGGGTCGGCTTGCAGGAAAGGCAGGAACTGGGGGTCGGTGGAGTTCTCGCTGAAACGCCGGGCGATACCGCTCACGAAAGGCTTGAGCAGGTAATAACTCAGGCGCGACCAGCCCCAGGCCCGCGGCCGCACCAACGGTGACAGCAGGATAACCTGCCCCTGGGCCGGGCTTTGCGTGCCGTGGTTTAGCACATGATCGACCACAATCGCACCGCCGGTGCTTTGCCCACACAAGTGCCAGGGTTGCGGCAGGTCCAGCGTCGCGGCCTCGGCCAACAGGCCCTGCAAGGTGGCCTGGTACTCGGCGAAATCGCCGATGCTGGCGCGTTCGCCGCTGGACAGGCCATGGCCCGGCAGGTCGCAGGCGATCACCGCGAATTTCTGCTCCAAGGCCCACTCGATCAAGTGCCGGTACAGCCCCATGTGATCGTAGTAACCGTGGAACACAAACATCGTCGCCACGGCTTTTTCCGGCCACCAGACCTGGCTGACCACTTCATACCCGCCCACCTCGAAACGCCCTAATCCCTTGCGCACACTGCGCTGGGGGAAATCCAGCCCATAGAACCGCTGGTAGGCCCGGGCTTGCTCGGACAGGGCTTGCCACTGGGCCAACGGTTGCAGGCTGGCACGCAGGAGATCGGGATCGAAAGTGGCAGGCATCAAGGCTTCCAGACAAGGGCGCAGCGCGCAAAACGGACTTTACAGGCCTGCGATATTCATCTGTCGCGGCAAGCATGGCAAGCTACGCGGCCTCAGAGGATCAACTCCATGCGCCCGTCCCACCGCACGACCTTGCTTTCCAGCCTGCTCGCCCTCGGATGCGCCATCGTATTGTGGGTGGCCTACGACTGGTTCCAGGGCCGTTTCCTGCGGGCCTTCAGCCAACACACCGCGATATTTTCCGGCGACCCTCTGCGCCTGCCCGCCGACCTGGCCGGCCCCGGCGCGATCCGCCTGGTGCATTTCTGGGACCCGGCGTGCCCGTGCAACGTCGGCAATCAGCAGCACCTCTCTGAACTGGTGGATAAATACGTACCGCAAGGCGTCGAGTTCTATGCGGTACAAAAGCCCGGCAGCCACGGTCAGTTACCGGCCACCCTGAACAGCCTCAAGCCGCTCCGAAGCCTGCCCGGCTCCAGCCAGATCCCCGCCAGCCCGGCCGTGGCGATCTGGGATCGCAGCGGCCAATTGGCGTACTTCGGCCCGTACAGCGAAGGCCTGACCTGTAATTCGAGCAACAGCTTCATCGAGCCGATTCTGGAGGCGTTGAGCGGCGGGCGGGCGGTCAATGCAACCCACACGATGGCGGTGGGTTGCTATTGTCCTTGGGCAATGTCGAAATGAAGAACGACTGAAAAACCGAATCAAACTTCATGCCACATCAGGAAGAAAAAAATAGCTAGCCACATTGACCACAAAAAAAGAAACCCCCGTGGTAGCCAGAAGAATTAAATTAAACTTCTGCACCGACACACCATAGGCTTGCGCAAAGATGAAAGTATTTTTTGGAGAAGGCATTGCCGATATCAATATCAATGCAAACAACAGCAATCCAGACAATCCAAAAATGTACTGTCCCACCACGAAAGAAATCGCGGGGTGCAAAAAATTCTTTATAAATACACCCAGCACTATTTCATTACAGTCGTTTCTCATGGTTGACGTCACGCGACCAGCATAGAACGAAGTACCCAATGCTATTAGTGCAATAGGCGCCGCGGTATCAGCAATCATATCCATGCTCTCGATGATAAAAAAATCTGTATCGATCATGTGCGGGAGCTTAATTTGCGAAATGAGCGACCCCGTCAACGCGGAAATGATCAATGGATTTTTGAACACGATCAGCAGGGCTTTCTTTAGAAAAGCGCTCAAAGAACCAATTTGCGAAAAAGAGGAAACCTCCATGACAAATACCGAAATGCTCGTAAGAACAACGGACTGAAAAATAATTATTGGCACAACCAAAGCCGAGTCTCCCAACAGCAATATGAAGATAGGCACTGCTAAAAAAGCGGTGTTGGTTTGCCCAATAGCAATAAAATTCAAACCCACCTCCACCAGGCTCTTCTTCAGGCAAACTTTATATATGATAAAAATCAGGATCCACAATACAAAAACACCCAAACCATACGCCTGAACATAAGCATTTACATTGACGTCTGGCGTGTAATCGGACTTCAGTGTCGTTAAAAAAATCTCTACGGGGAGCGCAACATAAAAAACATAGCCGCTCAGTACTTCATCAGCACCGCGACGCACGAGACCAGCAAACGAAAGCAAACAACCTAACAATATCAAAACAAATATTGACAACGTTGAGCTCAGCGACAACATCAACATAAGTAGTCCACCCTGCCGTTCAGCAACAACCAAACGAACGAACACACCCAATAAAAGCCATTATTCTTCCGACAACTTACAAAGCAATAGACGCGACAAGATCATGCTTGTGCGAAACACCTAAAAGCTTTCCCTTATGGTCAACAACCAGAATTGCAGATACACCAACACCTATACAGTCTGCAATCAGCTTGCCCTCATGCACGCATCTTAAATTAACCTCCATAACATCCGAAATTTTAAGACCAGCAACACTATCATTCCCCTTGAACACTCGAGCCATATCTCCATCTGTAAACACTCCCAAAGGCCGAGAGAAGGTATCTACCACGACGACAAATCCAAGGCGCTTATTCGCCATATAACTAACCGCATCCAAGAACAATGTATCAGGCGGTAGCGCAGGGACTTTATCCCCCCTCACCATCACGTCACGAATTTTCACCGTCAGCACCTTGCCTAGATTTCCGGCGGGATGATTTCTTGAGAACTCTTCCTTCGTGAAGCGCTTAATTTTCATCAGCGCCATAGCAATCGCATCTCCAACGCCTAATGTGGCACTAGAGCTTACGGTTGGCGCCAGATTATATGGACAGGCTTCCCTATCAATTTTCAACGCCACATGCGCATGTGTTCTACATGCCAATTCCGAGTTTGAAAAATTTGTCAAAGCTACGGTACTTACACCTAAATCATGAAGATAGGGAAGCAGCGACAAAACCTCCTCACTTCTACCGCTATAAGATATTAGTACTGCGAGGTCATGCGCCGTAATCATGCCCAAGTCCCCATGCTTAGCCTCGGATGGGTGTATAAAAAAGCTGGGCGTCCCCGTAGAGGCTAGACTTGCCGCAATTTTCTTACCGACATGGCCACTTTTTCCAACACCTAGAATCACCACGTGCCCCTTGCAGGCCAATATAAGTCGAACGACATCGACAAAACCGTTACCCTCCAACTCATCGGAAAGCTTTATCAGTGCCCGCCCCTCACTGATCAACACCTCTCTCCCCAAGGTTAGTAGATGCCTGTCAGACCCTGTTTCCGACAACAACTTATCATTCATGAATTCTTATCTCCTGACGGTCGACATTTGGATCGTTGACCAACAGCGCGCCATCCCTGTAATGACTTCTTCGGTAAAATGTCACGAAAAGACTATTTCTCTCATAAGAAACACTGGGATGGTGTGTAGCGCCATGCCAGCTATCGTCTGATCTCAAAAAAGCGAATGCCACATTAGGCTCATAAGGAATTTTTCTGAATTCTTCAAAGCCACTTTCGCTTTTTACAAACAGCCCAAGCCCTGAATCTTTATAATTCGCACTTTCTGGCAAATACCATCCGAATGTCATTGCCTTTTCAACGATATCCGTATGCGGAGGCAAATCAAAACCGGCAAAATCTTTATACAAATGCGGATAAGGTGTCACATCAAGATCAGAGCCAAACTTTCCCAGCAAAAGACGCTTGAATGGTTCACTGCAAAAAAGCTCAACAATATCAATAGCAACTTTAGACCTCGAAAAAACCTTACCAAGATCAATCGAAATTCCTTCCAGAGACAAAGGCAATTCAAAACGCGTCGAACTCCCATTTCTCAAGGTGCTTTTATGCATCAACGGCTTGTATAAATCCAACGCTGGCAAGCTGGAAATAAACTCTCTGTACAATTCTGCTGGAACAAAGTCCTTTACTTCAAAAAAACTGAACGGATCACTCACCAGTTCAGCGCCTGTTACTTTTTGAGAAATATACTCCATGAGTTCGGACATACCCACCTCCTTACGGTTTTCTCAAGATTCACCTCACACAAGTGAAACACATGTAACTACTCGTATCTTTTATAGGCCTTGCCCACGCCTCCAGCAATGAGATTCTTGTAGTTCAATTCCCAAAAACTCGAAGGAAACCTCTTACATCCAACTTCTTTTAGTAGGAATCGAGCTATTGACCGGGTTATTATTTTTTCAAGATCAATGCCCTACGCTGTTTATCGATACCCATCGGTATTTAGGAAAAGGACTTTTATGAAACGCACCCTCATCGCCTTCCTCTCATTGATCGTCACCGCGATCATCGTCGCGGGCGGCTACCTCTACAGCAAGCAGCCCACCCGCCAAGGCACGATGCAGGTGCAAGGCCTGCAGGGCTCGGTGACGGTGCGCTACGACGAGCGCGGTGTGCCGCATATCCGCGCCGAAAACGAAACCGACCTGTACCGCGCCCTCGGTTATGTCCATGCCCAGGACCGGCTGTTCCAAATGGAGATCATGCGCCGCCTCGCCCGGGGCGAGCTGGCCGAGGTGCTGGGGCCGAAGCTTCTGGACACCGACAAGCTGATGCGCAGCCTGCGCATCCGCGAGCGCGCCGCGGCCTACGTGACCGAGCAGGACCCGCACTCCCCGGCCTGGGTCGCCATGCAGGCCTATCTGGACGGGATCAACGCCTACCAGGACAGCCACACCCGGCCCGTGGAGTTCGATGTGCTGGGCATTCCCAAGCGCCCCTTCACCGCCGAAGACACCGTGAGCGTCACCGGCTACATGGCCTACAGCTTCGCCGCGGCCTTTCGCACCGAACCGCTGCTGACCTACGTGCGCGATCAACTGGGCGCCGAATACTTGAGCATCTTCGACCTCGACTGGCAGCCCCAAGGCGCGCTGACCGAAGGGCGCAAGGCCGGCCTGCCCCTGGCCGCCGCTGACTGGAAGGACCTCAACGCCCTGGCCCGCCTGAGCGAGCAGGCCCTGGCGGATAATGGCCTGTCGCAGTTTGAGGGCAGCAACGCCTGGGCCGTCGCCGGCAGCCGTACCCGTAGCGGCAAGCCGTTGCTGGCGGGCGACCCGCACATTCGTTTTTCCACGCCATCGGTGTGGTACGAGGCGCACTTGTCGGCCCCCGGCTTTGAGCTCTACGGGCATTACCAGGCACTGCTGCCCTTTGCGACGCTGGGCATGAACAAGGATTTCGGCTGGAGCGTCACCATGTTCCAGAACGATGACCTGGACCTGATCGCCGAGAAGGTCAACCCGGACAATCCCGAGCAGGTCTGGTATCGCGACCAATGGGTGGACATGACCCGCAGCGAACAGCAGATCGCGGTCAAGGGCCAGGCGCCGGTGACGCTGGTGCTGCGCCAGTCGCCCCACGGCCCGATCGTCAACGATGCTCTTGGGGCCAACGCCGGCAAGACCCCGGTCGCCATGTGGTGGGGGTTCCTGGAGAGTCGCAACCCGATCCTCGACGCCTTCTACCAGCTCAACCGCGCCGATACCCTGGCCAAGGCCCGCGGCGCTTCGGCCAAGATCCACGCGCCGGGGCTGAACGTGGTGTGGGCCAACGCCAAAGGGGACATCGGCTGGTGGGCCGCTGCGCAATTGCCCAAGCGCCCCGCCGGCGTGAAGCCTGGCTTCATTCTCGATGGCAGCAGCCCGGAGGCGGAAAAAGAAGGTTTCTATCCGTTCAGCAACAACCCGCAGGAAGAAAATCCGGCGCAGGGCTACATCATCTCGGCCAATTTCCAACCGGCGTCGGCCAGCGGCATCGAGATCCCTGGCTACTACAACCTCGCCGACCGTGGCCAGCAACTCAACCAGCAGCTCAGCGACAAGCAGGCAAAGTGGGACCTGGAAAGCACCCAGAAGCTGCAATTGGGCACCACCACCGCCTACGGCCCTCGTCTGCTTGCGCCGCTGTTGCCGGTGCTGCGTGAAGGGGTCAGCGATCCGCAGGAGCGCAAATGGGTGGAACAATTGGCCCAATGGCCGGGCGATTATCCCCTGGACTCCCTCAGCGCCACGCTGTTCAACCAATTCCTGTTCAACCTGGCCGATGCCGCCCTGCACGATGAACTGGGCGACGGGTTCTTTGAAACCGCCCTGTCGACCCGGGTGATTGACGCGGCCCTGCCACGCTTGGCGGCTTCCGAGAACTCACCGTGGTGGGATGACCGCAACACCCTCGGCACCGAGACCCGTGCCGACACCGTGAAAAAGGCCTGGGACAAGAGCCTCGCCCACTTGAAGGCCACCTTCGGCGACGATGCCACGCGATGGCAATGGGGCAAGGCCCACACCCTGACCCACGGCCACCCGCTGGGCCTGCAAAAGCCCCTGGACCGGATCTTCAACGTTGGCCCGTTCGCCGCGCCGGGCACTCACGAAGTGCCCAACAACCTCTCCGCCAAGATCGGTCCCGCACCATGGCCGGTGACCTACGGGCCTTCGACCCGGCGCATCATCGACTTCGCCGACCCGAGCCACAGCGTCACCATCAACCCGGTCGGCCAGAGCGGTGTGCCGTTCGACAAGCATTACGAGGATCAGGCCGAGGCGTACATCGAGGGGCTGTATCACCAGGCGCACCTGGCCGAAGAGGAAGTGACGGCCAATACCCATGGCACCTTGAAGCTGTTGCCGGCCCGGGCGCCCTGAATGGGGTGCAGGACTTTTTTCATCGTTAGCCGGGCTTGATCGTCACGGATGGTCAAGACTACAAAGGCTCACTTGCCCGTCTCTTCCACAGGAGTCAACGCTATGTTCAATAACTGGTCCGAACTGCTGCCCACCATCAAGAGCGCCTTCGGCGCCCTGGGCAAAAGCAATCCGAAGATGGTCAAGGCCTACATGGCCCTGGACGAAGCCGCGGCCGAGAACAATGTGCTCGATGCCAAGACCCGTGAACTGATCTCCATCGCCGTGGCCATCACCACCCGCTGTGACGGCTGCATCGGCGTACACACCGACGCCGCCATCAAGGCCGGCGCCACCCGCGAAGAAATCGCCGCCACCCTGGCCACCGCGGTGTCCCTCAACGCGGGCGCGGCGTACATCTACTCGCTGCGTGCGCTGGAGGCTCATGACGCGTTGAAGAAGTGACGGGCGAATAACCGCACAGGCCGCTATCGTCGGATCGCCGCCCGGAGCAAGCTCGCTCCCACAAAGGATCTGCGTTCGACCGAGGTTTTGCAGGCGACAAAAAACACCTGTGGGAGCGAGCCTGCTCGCGATGGCGGTGTATCAGCCAACATAAGTGTTGAATGTACTGCCGTCTTCGCGAGCAGGCTCGCTCCCACAAGGGATCTATATCCGACCATGGATTTGCAGGCGACAAAAACACCTGTGGGGGCGGGCTTGCTCGCGAAAGCGGTGTATCAGCCAACATGAATGTTGAATGTACCTCCGTCTTCGCGAGCAAGTCGGAGCGCCGAACCGCCGCTCCCACATTGGGTGCCAGTATCGGGTCAGACCGACGCGGTCTCGGCCCGGCGGACTTCCGGTTGTTTCCAGGAGTCGGCGGCGCTTTCTTCGATGGCTTGCTGGATCGCGCGCTTGCGATTTTCTTCGGCGCGGCGGCTGAAGTACCAGACCAGGAAGGTCACCAGCGACACCGCCAGCAGGATCAGGCTCGCCACGGCGTTGATTTCCGGTTTTACCCCCAGACGCACGGCCGAGAAGACTTCCATCGGCAAGGTCGTCGAACCAGGACCGGAGACGAAGCTCGCCAGCACCAGGTCGTCCAAGGACAACGCGAAGGACATCATGCCCCCCGCCGCCAGCGATGGCGCGATCATCGGGATGGTGATCAGGAAGAACACCTTCCATGGCCGCGCACCGAGGTCCATGGCCGCCTCTTCGATGGACAGGTCCAACTCACGCAAGCGTGCCGAGACCACCACCGCCACATAGGCCGCGCAGAACGTGGTGTGGGCGATCCAGATCGTGACAATGCCACGCTCCTGGGGCCAGCCGATCATCTGCGCCATGGCCACGAACAGCAGCAACAGCGACAGGCCGGTGATCACTTCCGGCATCACCAACGGCGCGGTGACCAGGCCGCCGAACAGCGTGCGGCCCTTGAAGTGGGTGATGCGGGTCAGCACGAAGGCCGCCAGCGTTCCCAAGGCCACCGCGGCAATCGCCGTGTAGCAGGCGATTTCCAGCGAGCGCATCACCGAGCCCATCAACTGGCTGTTGTCCAGCAGACCGACGTACCACTTGACCGACCAGCCGCCCCACACCGTCACCAGTTTCGAGGCGTTGAACGAGTAGATCACCAGAATCAGCATCGGCGCGTAGATGAACAGCAAACCCAGCACCAGCATCAGGCTTGAAAAACTGAAGCGCTTCATTCCTTGCCCTCCATTTCTTTGGCCTGACTGCGGTTGAACAGGATGATGGGCACGATCAGGATCGCCAGCATCACCACCGCCAGGGCGGACGCCACCGGCCAGTCTCGGTTATTGAAGAATTCCTGCCACAGCACTTTGCCGATCATCAGGGTTTCCGGGCCACCCAGCAGTTCCGGGATCACGAACTCGCCCACCACCGGGATGAACACCAGCATGCAGCCTGCGATGATGCCGTTCTTGGACAGCGGCACGGTGATTTTCCAGAAGCTGTTGAACGTGCTCGAACCCAGGTCCGACGCGGCTTCCAGCAGGCTGGCGTCATGCTTCACCAGGTTGGCGTACAACGGCAGGATCATGAACGGCAGATAGGAGTAGACGACCCCGATATACACCGCCAGGTTGGTGTTGAGAATCTGCAGCGGTTCGCTGATCCAGCCCATGCTCATCAGAAAGCCGTTGAGCAAGCCGTTGTTGCTGAGGATGCCCATCCACGCATAGACGCGAATCAGGATCGCGGTCCAGGTCGGCATCATGATCAGCAGCACCAGCACCGTCTGCATCTCTTTGCGGGCGTTGGCGATGCCGTAGGCCATCGGGTAACCGATCAGCAGGCACAGGGCGGTGCTGATCAGGGCCATCTTCAGCGAGCCGAGGTAGGCGGCGATGTACAGATCATCCTCGCTCAGCAACACGTAGTTGGCGAGGTTGAGCAGCACCTGCAATTTCTGGTCGACGTAGCTGTAGATCTCGGTGTACGGCGGGATCGCCACGTCGGCTTCGGCGAAGCTGATCTTCAGGACGATGAAGAACGGCAGCATGAAGAACAGGAACAGCCAGATGAAGGGCACCCCGATGACCAGTTGGCGGCCACCGGGCGTTATTCGATCGAGTCGGCGTTTGAGTTTGCGCATGTTCATGAGCGAAGCACCACGCCGCTGTCGTCTTCCCACCAGACGAACACCTGGTCGCCCCAGGTCGGGCGCTGGCCACGGCGTTCGGCGTTGGCGACGAAGGATTGCACGAGCTTGCCGCTCGGCAGCTCGACATAGAACACCGAGTGACCGCCCAGGTAGGCGATGTCATGGACCTTGCCGCTGGACCAGTTGTGCTCGCAGGTCGGCTGCTCGGAGGTGACCAGCAGTTTTTCCGGGCGAATGGCGTAGGTCACGGACTTGTCCTGCACCGAGGTGCTGATGCCGTGGCCGACGTAGATGCTGCGATCCAGGTCCTTGCAGGTCAGCACCGCGTGACCTTCGGCGTCGTCCACCACTTCGGTCTCGAAGATGTTGACGTTGCCGATGAACTCGCAGACCAGCCGGCTGGTCGGGGTCTCGTAGATGTCGATCGGGCTGCCGATCTGGGCGATCCAACCCAGGTGCATGATCGCGATGCGTTCGGCCATGGTCATGGCCTCTTCCTGGTCGTGGGTCACCATGACGCAGGTCACGCCGACCCGCTCGATGATCTCCACCAGTTCAAGCTGCATTTGCGAACGCAGCTTCTTGTCCAGGGCGCCCATCGGCTCGTCGAGCAGCAACAGCTTCGGCCGCTTGGCCAGGGAACGGGCCAGGGCCACACGCTGGCGCTGGCCGCCAGACAGTTGGTGCGGCTTGCGCTTGGCGTACTGGCTCATCTGCACCAGCTTGAGCATCTCCGCCACGCGGGCATCGATCTCGGCTTTCGGAATCTTGTCCTGTTGCAGGCCGAAGGCGATGTTCTGCGCCACGGTCATGTGCGGGAACAGGGCGTAGGACTGGAACATCATGTTGATCGGCCGCTCGTAGGGCGGCATGTCGGTGATGTCCACGCCGTCGAGGAAAATCCGTCCCTCGGTGGGCCGCTCGAAACCGGCCAGCATGCGCAGCAAGGTGGATTTGCCCGATCCCGAACCGCCGAGCAAGGCGAAGATCTCGCCTTTCTTGATTTCCAGGGACACATCGTCCACGGCAATCGTCTCGTCGAACTTCTTCGTGACCCGGTCGATTTTGACCAGCACCTGCTTGGGTGTCTGGTCGCCCTCGAGGGCTTTCTTATAGGCGCCGGAGGCAACTGCCATTTACGAAACTCCCACAGAATTTGCAGTTCGCCCCACGGAGGCGAACAAGAGTGTTGACGTTTATTTACCCGACTTGACCTTGGTCCAGCTGCGAGTCATGAGTCGTTGGATCTTGGGCGGCAACTCGGAGTTGACGTAGAGCTTGTCGACGACTGCTTGCGGTGGGTAAACCGCTTCGTCGGTGCGTACTTTCTGATCCATCAGTTCGCCAGCCTTGGGATTCGGGTTGGCATAACCGACGACGTCGCTGACCTGGGCGATGACCTCAGGCTTGAGCACATAGTTGATGAAGGCATGGGCTTGCTTGACGTTGCCGGCATCACGGGGAATCGCCAGCATGTCGAACCAGAGGTTGCCGCCTTCCTTGGGAATCACGTAGGCGATGTCGATGCCCTTACCGGCTTCGCTGGCACGTTCGCGGGCCTGGAAGATGTCGCCGGAGAAACCGGCGGCCACGCAGATCTCGCCATTGGCCAGGTCGGAGATGTACTTGGAGGAATTGAAGTAGGTCACGTAAGGCCGGATCTTGAGGAGCTGGGCCTCGGCCTTCTTGTAGTCTTCAGGGTCTTCGCTGTTGGGGTTCAGGCCCAGGTAGTTGAGCATCGCCGGAATCATCTCGTCACCCGAATCGAGGAACGAAACGCCGCAGCTGGACAGCTTCTTGATGTTTTCCGGCTCGAACAGCACGGCCCAGGAATCGATCTTGTCGACGCCCAGGACTGCCTTGATTTTCTCGACGTTATAGCCGATGCCGTTGGTGCCCCACAGGTAAGGCACGGCGTACTGGTTGCCCGGGTCGTTCTTTTCCAGGCGCTTGAGCAGCACCGGGTCGAGGTTGGCGTAGTTGGGCAACTGCGCCTTGTCGAGTTTTTGGAACGCCCCGGCCTTGATCTGCTTGCCGAGGAAGTGGTTGGACGGCACCACCACGTCGTAACCGGTACGCCCGGCCAGCAACTTGCCTTCCAGGGTTTCGTTGGAATCGAACACGTCATACACCGGCTTGATGCCAGTGGCTTTTTCGAAATCCGCCAGGGTGGTCTCGCCGATGTAGTCCGACCAATTATAAATATGCACGGTGGAGGCAGCCTGGACGCTGACGGCGAGCGTCAGGCCGGCGCCGACCAGCAAAGCGTTACGTAACAAAGAAAAGACTGGCACGTGGAGGTCCTCTTAAATAGTTGGGCCCAAGTTGCCCCCGTTACGTGACCCTTGTCGGGGCCCTGCAACAAAACCGGCGCGCAACTTACCCTCGATAAACCGATCCAGCAAAACTTTTAGTTTATTTATTGGTTCCTGTTGCCGCCGCCGCGCTGGCCGCGACAACAGGAGGGTGCTTCAGGCCGGCTTATTTACCGGATTTGATCTTGGTCCAGCTGCGGGTCAGGATCCGCTGGGTCGCGGCTGGCAGGTCGGCGATGGCGTACAGCTTGGCCTTCACTTCGTCCGATGGATAAATGCTCGGGTCACCGGAGATTTCCTTGTCCACCAGAGGGGTGGCGGCTTTGTTGCCGTTAGGGAAACGCACGTTGTCGGTGATCTCCGCCATGATTTCCGGCTGCATGATGAAGTTCATCCACTTATAAGCGGCCTCGACGTTTTCGGCATCTTTCGGGATAGCGACCATGTCGTAGAACGAACCGGCACCTTCCTTCGGAATGGTGTAGGCCACTTTCACTTTGCCGCCAGCCTCGGCAGCACGGCTCTTGGATTGCTCGATATCACCCGAGTAACCCACGGCGACGCAGATGTTGCCGTTGGCCAGGTCGGAAATGTATTTGGACGAGTGGAAGTAACCGATCGATGGACGCAACTTGAGAAACAGCGCTTCGGCCTCGGCCAGTTGCTTCTTGTCCTGGCTGTCGGTCGGGTAGCCAAGGTAATGCAGGGCCACCGGAATCATTTCGGTTGGCGAATCGAGGAAGCTCACGCCGCAGCTCTTGAGCTTGGCGATGTTCTCGGGCTTGAGCAGGGTGTCCCAGGAGTCGATCTTGTCGACGCCCAATGCGGCCTTGACCTTCTCGGGGTTGTAACCGATGCCGATAGTGCCCCACATGTAAGGGAAGGCATGCTTGTTGCCCTGGTCGCTGGCATCGCCGACGGCCTTGAGCAGGTCGGTGTCCAGGTTCTTCCAGTTAGGCAGCTTGGACTTGTCCAGTTCCTGGTAGACGCCGGCCTTGATCTGCTTGGCCAGGAAGTTGTTCGATGGCACCACGATGTCATAACCGGATTTGCCAGCCAGCAACTTGGCTTCCAGGGTTTCGTTGGAGTCGAACACGTCGTAGACGACTTTGATCCCCGTTTCTTTCTCGAACTTGGCGACGGTGTCCGGCGCAATGTAGTCGGACCAGTTATAGACGTGCAGCACTTTGTCGTCCGCCTGAACAGCACCCGCCATCACGCCCATCAGGGACATGGCGAGGAGGGTCTTGCCAGCTATCTTCATACCTAATGCCTTCATGAAAAAATGCTCCAGTTATTCTTCTTAGCCACAGTTCAGTAGCCGGCTCACGGGCGACTTGAACAGCCGGTAGTCTGGCAAGTTACAGGCCAGGCTTTCAACACAAGCCCAGTCTTTTGTTCGCGCTGGGCGAGGCCCTTGCAGGCACCTCGCTCAGAGCCTAGCACTTAGCCTTGCAACGCACTGAGGGTCAGGTCCAGGCACTGCCGTGCCTTGGTCACCAATTCATCGATCTCGGCCTTGCTGATCACCAGCGGCGGCGCAATGATCATGGTGTCGCCCACCGCGCGCATGATCAGCCCGTTATCGAAGCAGAACTGCCGGCAGATCATGCCCACGCCCTTGCCTTCGTAGCGCTTGCGCGTGGCCTTGTCCTGGACCAGCTCGATCGCCCCCAGCAAACCGACCCCGCGTACTTCACCCACCAATGGATGATCGTTCAGTTCCCGCAAGCGTTGCTGCAAATAGGGTGCCGTTTCGCTGTGGACACGCTCGATGATCTTCTCGTCACGCAGGATGCGGATGTTTTCCAGGGCTACCGCCGCGGCCACCGGGTGACCGGAGTAGGTAAAGCCGTGGTTGAAGTCGCCGCCTTCGTTGAGCACCGCGACCACGTCATCGCGCACGATCAGCCCACCCATGGGGATGTAGCCGGAGGTCAGGCCCTTGGCAATGGTCATCATGTGCGGTTTCAACCCGTAATGGTCGGTACCGAACCACTCACCGGTACGGCCGAAGCCACAGATCACTTCGTCGGCCACGAACAGGATGTCGTACTTGGCGAGGATTTCCTTCATGCGCGGCCAGTAGCTGTCCGGCGGCACGATCACGCCACCGGCGCCCTGGATCGGCTCGGCGATGAACGCACCGACGTTATCCACGCCGATCTCCAGGATCTTTTCTTCCAACTGGTTGGCCGCCCACACGCCGAACTCTTCGGGGCTCATGTCGCCGCCTTCGCCGAACCAGTAAGGCTGGGCAATGTGGACAATGCCCGGGATCGGCAGGTCGCCCTGCTCGTGCATATAGGTCATGCCGCCCAGGCTCGCGCCGGCCACGGTCGAGCCGTGATAACCGTTCTTGCGGCTGATGATGACTTTCTTGTTCGGCTGGCCCTTGATCGCCCAATAGTGGCGGACCATCCGCAACATGGTGTCGTTGCCCTCGGAGCCGGAGCCGGTGAAGAACACATGGTTCATGCCTTCAGGGGCGATGTCGGCGATGGCTTTGGACAATTCCAGTACCGGCGGGTGGGCCGTCTGGAAGAACAGGTTGTAGTACGGCAGTTCGCGCATCTGTTGGCTGGCGGCATCGGCCAGTTCGTCGCGGCCGTAACCGACGGCCACGCACCAGAGGCCAGCCATGCCGTCGAGGATCTTGTTGCCTTCACTGTCCCAGAGATAGACGCCCTTGGCGTGGGTGATGATGCGCGGGCCTTTCTCTTTGAGCTGCTTGAAATCGCTGAACGGCGCCAGGTGGTGATCGTTGCTCAGGGCCTGCCATTCACGGGTTTGCGGGTTATTGCGGGTCATGCGAATTCTCCTGTTATCGGTGAGGGCGAAGCTGCCTGAAGCAGCCCCGCCCGGCGCTTCAGACGGCAAAGAGCAGGAATTCCCGCTCCCACGAACTGATGACGCGCTTGAAGTTTTCATGCTCGGCCCGCTTGACCGCGACGTAGCCTGTGATGAATTTCTTGCCCAGGTATTTCTCGATGGTGGTGCTGTTTTCCATGCGTTCCAGGGCGTCTTCGATGGTCAGCGGCAAACGCAGGTTACGGCGTTCGTAGCCGCGGCCCACCACCGGCGCGCTCGGGCTGATGCCTTCGACCATGCCGATGAAGCCACACAGCAGGCTGGCGGCAATCGCCAGGTACGGGTTGGCGTCGGCGCCCGGCAAGCGGTTTTCCACCCGACGGTTCTGCGGCCCGGCATCCGGCACGCGCAGGCCCACGGTGCGGTTCTCTTCGCCCCACTCCACGTTCACCGGCGCCGACGTATCCGGCAGGAAGCGGCGGAACGAGTTGACGTTGGGGGCGAACAGCGGCAACAGCTCAGGGATGAACTTCTGCAGGCCACCGATGTGGTGCAGGAACAGATCGCTCATGGTCCCGTCTTCATTGGAGAAGACGTTCTTGCCGGTTTCCTTGTCGATGATGCTCTGGTGCAGGTGCATCGCACTGCCCGGCTCGCCGGTCATGGGCTTGGCCATGAAGGTGGCGGCCACGTCGTGCTTGAGCGCCGCCTCGCGCATGGTGCGCTTGAACACCAGGATCTGGTCGGCCAGGGACAGGGCATCGCCGTGACGGAAGTTGATTTCCATCTGCGCCGTGCCGTCCTCGTGGATCAGGGTATCGAGGTCCAGCTCTTGCAGTTCGCACCAGTCGTAGACGTCTTCGAACAGCGGGTCGAATTCGTTGGCCGCTTCGATCGAGAAGGACTGGCGACCGGTTTCCGGGCGGCCGGAGCGGCCAACGGGCGGTTGCAGCGGGAAGTCAGGGTCGTCGCTGCGCTTGGTCAGGTAGAACTCCATTTCCGGCGCGACGATGGGCTGCCAACCTTTGTCGGCGTAGAGCTTGAGCACTTTCTTGAGCACGTTGCGCGGCGACAGCTCGATGGGGTTGCCCTGCTTGTCGTAGGCGTCGTGGATGACCTGGGCGGTGGGCTCGATGGCCCAGGGCACAAGGAACACGGCGTTCTCGTCCGGGCGGCAGATCATGTCGATATCAGCCGGGTCGAGCAGTTCGTAATAGATGTCGTCTTCGACATAGTCGCCCGTAACGGTCTGGAGCAGAACGCTCTCGGGCAGGCGCATGCCTTTCTCGGCGATGAACTTGTTGGTCGGCGAGATCTTGCCCCGGGTGATACCGGTGAGGTCGCCAATCATGCATTCGACTTCTGTGATCTTGTGGTCTTTCAACCAATCGGTGAGCTGGTCGAGGTTGTTACTCATAAATGCCTCTAGGCGTGAGTTTCCTGACTGCTATTAATCGTCAGGCGTTGTTTGACGCATCCGCGTCGCGTTGTGTTGCCCTTGCTCGGCAGGCATCGCCAAATGCCTGGAAAATCGCAAGGTAGTACGGGTTAGAGCTTACCTCCCATTCGGGGTGCCATTGCACACCTAAAGCAAAAGCCTTGCCTTCTGGCACCGAAACCGCCTCGATCAAGCCATCCGGCGCCACCGCTTCGGCCCGCAGCCCAGGCGCCAGGCGCTCGATACCCTGGCTGTGGATCGAGTTGACCTCTATCGATTGAGGCAATCCCAGGCCTGCCAGTACACCGCCGGGCTGGATATGCACGGCGTGGGCAGGACCGTATTGGACCTCCACCGCTTGAGTCTCGTCTTCACGATGATCGATGAAGGTTCCGACTTCATGAACTTTCTGATGCAGGCTGCCGCCAAAGGCTACGTTCATCTCCTGGAAACCCCGGCAGATGCCCAGCACCGGGATGCCCGCCTCGACAGCGGCGCGGATCAGCGGCAGGGTGGTGGCGTCCCGTGCAGGATCATGGGCAGTGCCGGGCGCACTGGCCGGGCCCTGATAGTGAAAAGGTTCTACATTAGAAGGAGAGCCGGTAAAAAGAATACCGTCCAAGGCGTCCAGAATATCGGACGGTTGGAACAGATCCGCCAAGGACGGAAGCAGCACTGGCAAGCCCTTGGCGGCTGTCGCGACAGCCCGGGAATATTTATCGCCGCTGGTGTGATAAGCATGCAGACCCATCTGCTTGGAGCAGGTGGTGACGCCGATTAACGGCAGGCGAGACATGAAGCACCCCGGTATTATTGCTGTTATGGGTTTGAATCGAGCTTAGCCTTGTTCATTTTTTTACACAACACCCCCGTAAAAAATACAACACGGCCCGCTCAAGCCTACGGGCGCCAAGGCCCCTAAAGGGAAAAAAACGCCCTAAATTGCCTCAAAAAAGCCCCACAGGTGCTTTTTTAGGGCAAAAAAGGCCCTGCTTGACTTCGGCATGCCGTTCGGGTTGACTGGCTTTCGAAGAGATCAATGATTGATATTTTTAACAACAAAGGTGTTGCATCATGTCGGTACCCCCGCGTGCCGTTCAGCTTAACGAAGCGAACGCGTTCCTTAAGGAACATCCTGAGGTTCTGTACGTTGACCTTCTGATTGCGGATATGAATGGTGTGGTGCGCGGCAAGCGCATAGAACGCACCAGCCTCCACAAGGTTTACGAGAAAGGCATCAACCTGCCGGCCTCTCTATTTGCTCTGGATATCAATGGCTCTACGGTGGAAAGCACCGGCCTGGGCCTGGACATCGGCGATGCCGACCGGATCTGTTATCCAATTCCTGACACCCTGTGCAACGAGCCTTGGCAGAAGCGCCCTACCGCGCAACTGTTGATGACCATGCACGAACTCGAAGGCGAACCTTTCTTCGCCGACCCTCGTGAAGTCCTGCGACAGGTGGTGACCAAGTTCGATGAACTGGGCCTGACCATTTGCGCCGCATTCGAGCTGGAGTTCTACCTGATCGACCAGGAGAACGTGAATGGACGTCCGCAACCGCCTCGCTCGCCGATTTCCGGCAAGCGCCCGCATTCGACCCAGGTCTACCTGATCGATGACCTCGACGAATACGTCGATTGCCTCCAGGACATTCTGGAAGGGGCCAAGGAGCAAGGCATTCCCGCCGACGCCATCGTCAAGGAAAGTGCCCCGGCGCAGTTCGAAGTGAACCTGCACCACGTGGCCGATCCGATCAAGGCGTGCGACTACGCGGTCCTGCTCAAGCGCCTGATCAAGAACATCGCCTACGACCATGAAATGGACACCACCTTCATGGCCAAGCCGTATCCGGGCCAGGCGGGCAATGGGTTGCACGTCCACATTTCGATTCTGGATAAAGACGGCAAGAATATCTTTGCCAGCGAGGATCCCGAGCAGAACGCCGCATTGCGTCACGCGATCGGCGGTGTGCTCGAGACCCTGCCCGCGCAGATGGCTTTCCTCTGCCCGAACGTCAACTCCTACCGTCGTTTCGGCGCACAGTTCTACGTGCCGAACTCGCCGACCTGGGGCCTGGACAACCGCACCGTGGCCTTGCGTGTGCCGACCGGCTCAGCCGATGCCGTTCGCCTGGAACACCGCGTCGCCGGCGCCGATGCCAACCCGTACCTGCTGATGGCTTCCGTGCTGGCAGGGGTGCACCATGGGTTGGTCAACAAGATCGAGCCCGGCGCGCCGGTGGAAGGCAACAGCTACGAGCAGAACGAGCAAAGCCTGCCGAACAACTTGCGCGATGCCCTGCGCGAGCTGGACGACAGCGAAGTCATGGCCAAGTACATCGACCCGAAATACATCGATATCTTCGTGGCCTGCAAGGAAAGCGAGCTGGAGGAGTTCGAACACTCCATCTCCGACCTTGAGTACAACTGGTACCTGCATACCGTGTAAGCGGTTGCGGTCAAAAAGAACGCCGCAGGCCTTATGGCCTGCGGCGTTTTTTTGTATCTGGGTGGATGGCCGCCTTCGGCGGATCGCGAGCAAGCTCAGCTCCCACAGGGGTTCTTTGTGACCATTTGACCTGACTCACACAGCTCCCATGGGGGGTTTGTGACCATTTGACCTGACTCACACAGCTCCCATAGGGGGTTTGTGACCATTTGACCTGACTCACACAGCTCCCATGGGGGGTTTGTGATCATTTGGTCTGATTCACAAAGTCTTGCTCTGTGGGAGCAAGGCTTGCCCGCGATGAGGGCCTGGCAGACAACACGGAAATCGGCTCGTACAATGCCCGGCAGCCCCGCAGGAGACGTCCATGACGCGCATCGCCACACCCCGCAAACCCCGCGCACGCAGTCAGGCCCGGATCGATACCATTCTCGATGCCGCCCGTACGCTGCTTGCCACCGAAGGCGTGGCCAGCCTGTCGATCTACAGCGTCGCCGAGCGCGCCGGGATCCCGCCCTCTTCCGTGTACCACTTCTTCGCCAGCGTCCCGGCCCTGCTCGAAGCCCTGACCGCCGACGTCCACGCCGCCTTCCGCGCTGGCCTGCAAGCATCAATCGATCATGCCGCGCTGAACCATTGGCACGACCTGTCCCGGTTGGTGGAACAACGCATGCTCGCCATCTACAGCCAGGACGCCGCCGCTCGCCAGTTGATCCTGGCCCAGCACGGCCTGACCGAAGTCACCCAGGCCGACCGCCAGCACGACCTCGAGCTGAGCGATTTGATGCACAAGGTCTTCGATCACCATTTCGCCCTGCCGCCCCTGCCCGACGACGTTGATGTGTTCGCACTGGCCATGGAACTGGGCGACCGCGTCTACGCCCGCTCGGTCCAACAACACGGCCAGATCACCCCACGCATGGCCGAAGAAGGCATGCGGGTGTTCGATGCGTACCTGGGGCTGTATTTGCCGCCGTATCTGCCCAAGCGCGAAGCATCCTGATCCATGTGGCGAGGGGATTTATCCCCGCTGGGCTGCGCAGCGGCCCCCAAACCAGCTAACTCGACGTGCCAGGAAGATGAGTACACTGCTTTAGGGCTGCTGCGCAGCCCAGCGGGGATAAATCCCCTCGCCACAAAGGCCCCCTCCTCACCTCAACAAAGTGCATGCGTGCGCAGCCCTAAAACCCAAAAGCCCCGAAGGGCTCACGCCGTCCGGGGCCGTGGGTGACGCAGCGCTCACAACTTGGCGATAGACACCTCGGTGGATTTGACGAAGGCGATCACTTCGCTGCCGATCGCCAATTCCAGCTCCTTGACCGAGCGGGTGGTGATGACCGACGTGACGATGCCGGAAGCGGTCTGCACGTCAATTTCCGACAGCACGTCGCCTTCGACGATTTCCTTGATGGTGCCTTTGAACTGGTTGCGTACGTTGATGGCTTTGATGGTCATACGATTTCTCCTGGGGTCGAAATGAGCTGCAAGCTTCGAGCTACAAGCTGCAAGTAAAAGCACCGCATTTCTTCTTGCGGCTTGTAGCTTGCCGCTTGAAGCCGCTTCATTGCGCCCAACGCAATTGCGTAGGCAAGGGTGAAACGGGTTCGGGTTCCGGCGGTTGGCCGGGCAAGGACAGCACACGGTTGAGGACTTCGGTTTCCAGGCTCGCCAGGCGATGAGAGCCGCGAACCCGTGGGCGTGGCAGGTCGATGGGCAGATCGAGACCGATCTGGCCGTCCTCGATCAGGATCACCCGGTCGGCAATCGCCACCGCTTCGCTGACGTCGTGGGTCACCAGCAACACGGTAAAACCGTGCTGCTGCCAGAGGTTTTCGATCAGTTGCTGCATCTCGATACGGGTCAAGGCGTCCAGCGCCCCCAAGGGCTCGTCGAGCAACAACAGCCGTGGCTGATGAATCAGCGCGCGGGCCAGGGCCACCCGTTGTTTCTGGCCGCCGGACAGCGCCGCCGGCCACTCATGGGCACGGTCGGCCAGGCCAACGGCTTCCAGTGCCTGCAAGGCCTGCGGACGCCAGTTGCCCTTGAGCCCGAGGCCAACGTTGTCGATGACTTTTTTCCACGGCAGCAGACGCGCCTCCTGGAACATCAATCGCGTGTCCTGTTGCGCCGCACTCAAGGCTGCCGAGCCCGCCAGCAGTTGGCCGTCGGTGGGTTGATCGAGGCCGGCCAGCAACCGCAGCAAAGTACTTTTGCCACAGCCGCTGCGACCGACCACGGCGACGAATTGCCCGGCCGGGATATGCAGGTCGATGTCGCGCAATACCTGGCGCGTGCCGAAGGTTTTTTGCAGTTTGCGCACCGCCAATGGAATGCCACGCAGCAGGCGCGGAGGTTGTTGGGCGGTCATGCAGCACCTGCCTTGTTCACTTGGTACGCCGGGTGCCAGCGCAGCCAGACCCGCTCAAGCCCGCGGGCGGCCAGGTCGGCCAATTTGCCCAGCACCGCGTACAAGAGAATCGCCAGCACCACCACATCGGTTTGCAGGAACTCACGGGCATTCATCGCCAGGTAACCGATACCGGCGCTGGCCGAGATGGTTTCCGCCACGATCAGCGTCAGCCACATGAAGCCCAGGGCAAAGCGCACGCCCACCAGGATCGAAGGCAACGCACCCGGCAGGATCACTTGGCGAAACAAGGCGAAGCCGGACAAACCGTAGCTGCGGGACATTTCCACCAGCGCCGGATCGACGTTGCGGATGCCGTGGTAGGTGTTGAGGTAGATGGGAAACAACGTGCCCAGGGCCACCAGGAAAATCTTCGCCGACTCGTCGATACCGAACCAGAGGATCACCAGCGGAATCAGCGCCAGGTGCGGAACGTTGCGCACCATCTGCACGGAGCTGTCCAACAGGCGCTCGCCCCATTTCGACAAACCGGTGATAAAGCCCAGGGCCAGGCCGATGCCGCCGCCGATCAGGAAACCCACCGCTGCCCGCCAACCGCTGATCGCCAGGTGCGTCCAGATTTCGCCGCTGCGCACCAGGTTGACCCCGGCTTCGATCACGGCCACGGGTGCCGGCAGGATTCGCGTGGACAACCAACCGGCCGACACCGACAGTTGCCAGACCGCCAGCAACAGCAGCGGCACCGCCCAGGGCGCGAGGTTGTGAATAATTCTGTTCATGGCCGCCTCAGCTCTGGGACGCGGCTTTGGGCAGGATGTCGTTGGCGACCATTTCACCGAACGGGCTCACATAACCCTGGCTTTTCGGCAACTCCGGGCGCTCCACGTCCAAGTGTGGGAACAACAGTTCCGCCACGCGATAGGACTCTTCCAAGTGGGGATAACCGGAGAAAATAAAGGTGTCGATGCCAAGGTCGGCATACTCCTTGACCCGCGCCGCCACGGTCGGGCCATCGCCCACCAGCGCCGTACCGGCACCGCCGCGCACCAGGCCGACGCCGGCCCAGAGGTTGGGGCTGACTTCCAGCCTGTCACGACGGCCACCGTGCAGGGCGGCCATGCGTTGCTGGCCCACCGAATCGAAGCGCGCCAGGGAGGCCTGGGCCCGGGCGATGGTGTCGTCGTCCAGGTGAGAAATCAGCCGGTCGGCCGCTCGCCAGGCTTCGGCGTTGGTTTCCCGCACGATCACATGCAGGCGGATGCCGAAGCGTACCGTGCGTCCCAATTTCGCAGCCTTGGCCCGTACTTGTTCGATCTTTTCCGCCACGGCTGCGGGCGGCTCGCCCCAGGTCAGCACCATTTCCACTTGTTCGGCCGCCAGGTCCTGGGCAGCTTCCGACGAGCCGCCGAAATACAACGGCGGACGCGGCTGCTGGATCGGCGGATAGAGCAGCTTGGCCCCCTTCACACTGATGTGCTCACCGTCGTAATCCACGGTCTCGCCTTCCAGCACCCGACGCCAGATTCGGGTGAACTCCACCGAGGCCTGGTAGCGTTGTTCGTGGTCGAGGAACAGGCCATCGCCGGCCAATTCATCCGGATCGCCGCCCGTCACCAAGTTGAACAGCGCCCGGCCGCCGGACAACCGGTCGAGGGTCGCGGCCTGACGTGCTGCCACCGTTGGGGAAATGATCCCCGGGCGCAGGGCCACGAGGAATTTCAGGCGCTGGGTCACGGGAATCAACGAAGCGGCCACCAGCCAGGAGTCCTCGCAGGAACGCCCGGTGGGGATCAGGACGCCGCCAAAACCCAGTCGATCCGCCGCTTGGGCGACCTGCTGCAAGTAACCGTGATCGACGGCGCGGGCGCCTTCGGCAGTGCCCAGGTAATGGCCATCGCCATGGGTGGGCAGGAACCAGAAAATATTGAGGCTCATGGAGTGGTCTCCTAAGGGTTCGAATTACTGCGCGTTCGCGACGGCCGCCGGCGGCGTCCAGATCACGTCCTTGATGCTCAAGGGCTTGGGAATCAATTTGAGCTGGTAGAAGCTGTCGGCGATTTTCTGCTGCGCCGCCACCACCTCCGGCGTGAGGAACAGCGCCCCGTAGCCTTGGCGTTTCACCGACGTCAGGGTGATGTCCGCCGGCAGGCCGAGCAGCGGTGAGACCTGTTTGGTCACGTCTTCAGGATTGGCCTTGGACCACTCCCCCACGGCCCGCACTTCTTCCACCAGGGCGGTAATGACCTGGGGATTTTTTTGCGCATAGGGCTTGGTGGCGAGGTAGAACTGGTGGTTATCGACGATGCCTTTGCCGTCACGCAGGGTGCGTGCCTGCAACTGTTGTTCGGCGGCCGCCTGGTACGGGTCCCAGATCACCCAGGCGTCTACGCTGCCCCGTTCGAACGCGGCACGGGCATCGGCTGGCGGCAGGAAAACGGTTTGAATGTCGGAATACTTCAGGCCAGCATCTTCCAACGCCCGCACCAGCAGGTAGTGGACGTTCGAGCCTTTGTTCAGCACGACCTTCTTGCCCTTGAGGTCTTGCACCGATTGGATGGCCGAGCCTTTCGGCACCAGGATGGCCTCGCTGGTGGGCGCCGGCGGCTCGTAAGCAACGTAAAGCAGGTCGGCGCCCGCGGCCTGGGCAAACACCGGCGGGGTTTCACCGGTCACGCCAAAATCGATGGAGCCGACGTTCAGGCCTTCCAGCAGTTGCGGGCCGCCGGGAAACTCGGTCCATTGCACGTCTACGCCTTGGGCGGCGAGGCGTTTTTCCAACGAGCCCTTGGCCTTGAGCAGCACCAGGGTGCCGTATTTCTGATAACCGATCCGCAAGGTCTCGGCTTGAGCTTGGGTGATGACGCCGAAGGACACAGCCGCAGCAAACAGAGCGACCAGCCCGCGACGCAAAATGACAGTGCGCATGGCGCCTCTCCTTTTTGCTGTGGGGTTTTGGCTGCACCTGCTGGGCCGTTGGCGGCTGAGTAAGGTGAGTTGAATCAGGGGTGTTCGAGGTTCAAATGCTCCAGCGAGCACTCAGCAAACGTTCGTTCAATACACTGGGGTCCAACGGCCTGGGCCGACGGGCCATGGCGCTGAAGAATTGTTCCAGCGCTTCGTCCAGGCGCTTCTGCAAGGCCGGCGCCAATTGCGCCTGGGCGCTGCCTTCGCCATAAGCGATCTGGCTGTCTTCGGCGAAGATCCCGTGGAGCATTTCCTGGGCCTTGAGCGCCGACAACACCGGTTTAAGGGCGTAATCCACCGCCAGCATATGGGCGATGCTGCCGCCGGTGGCCATGGGCAACACCACTTTGTGAGCCAGGGCCCGCTCAGGCAGCAGGTCCAGCACGGTCTTCAGCGCGCCGGAAAAAGACGCCTTGTACACCGGCGTGGCGATCACCAGGCCGTCGGCGTTTTCGATCTGCTGGAGCAGGTCGATCACCTTCGGACTGTCGAAACGGGCATGGAGCAAATCTTCGGCCGGGAAATCGCGCACCTGATAACTCACCACTTCCACGCCTTGCTGCTGCAACCAACGTTGCGAGCGCTCCAGCAGCACCCCGGAGCGGGAGCGTTGGCTGGGACTGCCACCGAGTGAGACGACCAACATGCCTACTTTTCCTTAACTGTCACGTGCGATTCGCGGTGGGCGATCTCGCTGCATGGGTCAAACCATAACAGCGGATTTATATATCTTTAAATCATATTTATTCATTTGGTTATGCATTTAAGAGATATGAAATTCATTTTCCTTGGCGCAATAAAAAAGGCCGTCAAAACGGCCAAAACCCTTGGTGCACAGAAGATCAAACTGTGGGAGCGAGCCTGCTCGCGATGGCGTCGGATCTGCCAGTGTCGATGTCGACTGGTACACCGCTATCGCGAGCAGGCTCGCTCCCACAGGTTCAGAGTCAGGTGTTGCGTCAGCGATTGGGCTGCGGTGTGAGGCGCAGGTAAGGCTTCACGGCGCGGTAGCCCTTGGGGAAACGCTGCTTGAGTTCTTCTTCATCCTTGAGCGACGGCACGATCACCACTTCATCGCCGTCCTGCCAGTTGGCCGGGGTGGCGACCTTGTAGTTGTCGGTCAGTTGCAGGGAATCGATCACCCGCAGGATTTCGTTGAAATTGCGCCCAGTGCTGGCGGGATAGGTGATGGTCAGGCGAATCTTCTTGTTCGGGTCGATCACGAACAACGAGCGCACGGTCAAGGTGTCGCTGGCGTTGGGGTGGATCAGGTCATACAGGTCCGACACTTTGCGGTCGGCATCGGCCAGGATCGGAAAATTGACCACGGCGTTCTGAGTCTCGTTGATGTCCTCGATCCACTTGTGGTGCGAGTCCACCGGGTCCACCGAAAGAGCGATAGCCTTGACCCCGCGCTGGGCGAATTCGTCCTTGAGCTTGGCCGTGAGCCCCAATTCGGTGGTGCATACCGGTGTGAAATCCGCCGGGTGGGAAAACAGCACACCCCAGCTGTCACCGAGCCATTCGTGGAAGCGAATCTTGCCGGCGCTGGAATCCTGTTCGAAGTCGGGGGCGATGTCGCCGAGTCTGAGGCTCATGGTGCGGCTCCTGGATGAGTTGTTGTGAGCCCAAACTTTGCACCGGTTTCGATTGCTTTAAAAAGAATGAATATCCATTTATCTAGACCATTAGTGAATATAAAAAACTGTTCACTGGCGCCATTCCGCATACCGGCACAAGATCGTCAGCGAGGTTCGAGAAGGCCTCGAGTTGCTGAAAAGAGGAGAGGTTTCGAGAAGGGCTACAGGGGTGGGCCTGACTCGAAAACGCAAAGCCCCGCCCGGCGTGTTGCCGGGCGGGGCTTTTTTTGTTTTGTACCCACACTACGGAAATTATTGAGGCGATTTCAGAACGAGCGGCTAGGATAGGCAGCATGAACACTCAAGCCTTGCTGACTCATCTGCAAAACCACCTCCCTGGCCTGCTCGCGGTTTACCTGTTCGGCAGCCATGCCCAGGGCACCGCCGGGCCTGACAGTGATGTCGATTTGGCTGTTCTCTGGTCCGGTCAGGTCGACCCCGTGTTGTTATGGCAACTTTCCGGAGACTTGGCGGATATAGCCGGATGCCCAGTGGATCTGCTTGATTTACGGGCGGCAACGACGGTGATGCAGTACCAGATCCTGACCCGTGGTCGGAGGCTTTGGGCCAGAGACGTACAGGCGGGGTTGTTCGAATGTTTTATCCTCAGCGAAAAAACCGCTCTCGATGAGGCTCGGGCGGGATTGCTCAAGGATATTCAGAAGGAAGGCAGCGTGTATGGCCGATGATGTATTGATCAACAAGGCAGCGAGTATCGTGCGTTACGTCGCCAGTAGGCGGGAAGAATCCCTTACATGACCCGAAAACATAAAAAAGCCCCGCTCGGCGTATTGCCGGGCGGGGCTTTTTTTACTTCGCTACGTCTTACATGAAGTTGTAAGTGTAGTTGAAGATCAGGCGAGTCTGATCCTGGCTGTCGCCTGCACCGCTGCTGCGGTAAGTACCCTGACGCAGGGTAGTGCCGAAGCCTTTCAACGCGCCTTGCTGGATTACGTAATCCACACGCATGTCGCGTTCCCACTCGGAGTAATCGCTTCCACCAGCAGTGGCGGATTTGACGTCGTCACCACGCAGGTAGGCAACCGAGGCTTTCAGGCCTGGAACACCCAAGGAAGCGAAGTCGTAGGAGTATTGACCGAACGTGGTGTTTTCACCGGCACGGACAAACCCGTTGATCATGCTGTCGGTGAACAGGTAGAAGCTCGCGCCACCGGCCCCTTCGGGGCGACCGTTGCTATCAACCACGTTGCCCTGGTTCAGGTAGACAAAGCCACCGTCATCGCCGACTTGCTGGTGACCCAGCAGGAAAGCGCTGCCGCCGAGGGTGTAAGTGAACATCGCGCTCCAGGTCTTGTTATCGACCTCGCCCGCGTTCTTGGCATAGCCATTGTTGTTGTTGAAACGATAGCCTGCGTCGCCGTTACGGCCGTCAGAGCTGCTGTCGAAGTAGCGCAGGTCGGTCTTGAAGGATTGACCTTCGCTGATCGGGAAAACGTGTACCGCGCCCAGGAAGTGCTGCTTGTAGTAATCCTGCAGGTTGGCGTAGTAGTACTGCAGGGTCAGGTCCTTGGTGACCTTCCAGTCAGCACCGGCAAAACGGAACTGGTTGCTTTCCTCGGTACCGCCCGCCACTGCCAGACCCGTGCTGTTGCTCGATGCACGACCTGTCGCGTGTTCCAACTGACCAGCGTTGAAAGTAACGTTGTCGATTTCCTTGGAGGTGATGGTGCCACCTTCAAAGGTCTGTGGCAGCAGACGGCTGTCGTTGGAAACCAGGATCGGCAGGTTTGGCGCCAGTGCACCACCCACATGGGCTTCGGTCTTGGAGAACAGCGCCTTGACGTTACCCGACAAGCGGCTCCACTCATGTACCGCCGAACCATCGGTATCGGCTGGCATGTAGGAGCCGTTGTTACGACCCCGGCCGCCATCGAGACGGATACCAACCAGTGCCTGAGCGTCGATACCGAAACCCACGACACCTTGCGTGAAACCGGACTTGTAGTCGAACTTGAGGCCAGTGCCCGTTTCGCGCAGATCCTCGCTACCCGTTTCATGGTTGTCGTTATTGAAATACAACGTACGAGAACTGACGGACGCCTTGCTGTCCTCGATAAAACCGGCGGCGCCTGCCTGCTGCGCCAAAACCCCAACGGCCACAGCCAGGGCCAAGGTGGACTTGTTCATGCTTCGCTCCTCTCGTTTTCTAATTCTTGTGCGTCTTTGGTTCCGGATCGAATGCCCGGAATCCGCGGATGCGCGATTAGCGCCAGACCGTGACTGACAAGTCAGTCGTAACCACTTGTGACTACGACCATGGTCTAGCCCCGCTTCATCGGCCCGCAGGATAATGGATTCTGTTTACTTCCAAAAAGAATTGTTTCACAAGTTTTCAGCTCTTTTCGACATATAGGCGCCATCAAAGCTTCATCAACCGTGGTCCGGCGTATCGGCCAGCAGGCAAATTACTGAATGGCTTTTTGTCGAGAAGCGCTCAGCGGGAAACCCCGGCGTAGAGGGATTCCTTGATCCTTTGGCGCCGAGGCTGCTCAAGATGGGAGCTTGATGGCTAAGCGTCAGGCGATTCATTGTCTGAAATCAAAAAGACGCCCCCTGCGACACTCCCACGCAGGGAGCGCCCGAGGGGTTACAGGGCTTTTTCGAAGATCTTCGAATTACGCTGATAGTTGTAGAGCGACGCCCGCGCGGCCGGCAGACGGTCGACGCTGCTAGGCTCGAAACCACGCTCGCGGAACCAGTGGGCGGTACGGGTCGTGAGGACGAACAGCGTCTTGAGCCCTTGGGCGCGGGCGCGGGTTTCGATCCGCTCCAGCAATTCGTCGCCCCGGCCACCGTGGCGGTATTCCGGGTTCACCGCCAGGCAGGCCAGTTCCCCGGCATCCGAATCGGCGATCTGGTACAACGCCGCGCAGGCGATGATCATGCCTTCGCGCTCGACCACGCTGAACTGTTCGATCTCGCGCTCCAGCACTTCGCGGGAACGACGCACCAGAATGCCCTGCTCCTCCAACGGGCTGATCAGGTCGAGCAGGCCGCCGACATCTTCAATGGCCGCTTCGCGCACCACTTCGAATTGTTCCTGGGCCACCAGCGTGCCGCTGCCATCACGGGTGAACAGCTCGGCCAGCAGCGCGCCGTCCTCGGCATAACTGACGATGTGGCTGCGCGCAACGCCACCACGGCAGGCCTGGGCCGCCGCGTCCAGCAGTTCGGCCTGATAGTCGCTGCCCAGGCGTTGCATGTGGCCTGGGACCTGTTGCGGACGTAATTCCCGCACCAGCCGTCCGTCCTCGCCGATAAGCCCCTGTTCGGCACCGAACAACAGCAGCTTGTCGGCCGCCAGGTCGATCGCTGCGCGGGTGGCGACGTCTTCGCAGGCCAGGTTGAAGATCTCTCCGGTGGGCGAATAACCCAACGGCGACAGCAGCACGATGGAGCGCTCGTCCAGCAGCCGGTTGATGCCCTTGCGATCGACCCGGCGCACTTCGCCGGTGTGGTGGTAATCCACGCCTTCGAGCACGCCGATCGGCCGGGCGGTGACCAGGTTGCCGCTGGCGACCCGCAGCCGCGAACCCTGCATGGGCGAGGACGCCATGTCCATGGACAGGCGCGCCTCGATGGCGATGCGCAACTGGCCGACCGCGTCGATCACGCATTCCAGGGTCGCCGCATCGGTGATGCGCATGCCGTGGTGGTAGTGGGGCGTCAGGCCCCGCGCAGCGAGGCGGGTCTCGATCTGCGGGCGCGAACCATGGACCAGCACCAGGCGCACGCCGAGGCTGTGGAGCAGCACCAGATCATGGACGATGTTGCCGAAATTAGGGTGTTCCACCCCGTCGCCGGGCAGCATGACGATGAAGGTGCAATCGCGGTGGGCGTTGATGTAGGGCGAAGCGTGACGAAGCCAATTGACGTATTCGGGCATGAACCTGGACCTGTAATAAATAACAGCCAAAAAAAGACGAAACAGAACGCACAACGGGCTGGTGGTTATCGTCGGAACAGGCTTGGCGTCACGCGCGCTCTCCTCATGTGATGAATACGGGCCCGCAAGGGCGCAATTTAATCGGCCGTGGCCGAGGTCAGGCAGTAATGGCCGATCAACTGCCGCAACAGCTCAACGGTAGGTTGCAAACGTGACATTTCAAGGTACTCGCCCGGTTGGTGGGCACAGGCGATATCACCAGGACCGAGCACCAGGGTTTCACAGCCAAGGCGCTGAAGATAAGGCGCTTCGGTGCCGAACGCCACTGCTTCGGCACGATGGCCGGTCAGTCGTTCGGCCACGCGGACCAATTCGGCGTCCTCGGCCTGCTCGAACGGCGGCACTTCGGGGAACAGCGGCGCGTAGTCGATCTTGACTTGATGGCGCTCGGCAATGGGCTCGAGCTTCTGCCGGATCGCCGCCCGCAGCACTTGTGGATCCATGCCTGGCAAGGGGCGCAGATCGAATTCCATGGAACACTGGCCGCAGATCCGGTTCGGGTTGTCGCCGCCGTGGATGCAGCCAAAATTCAGGGTCGGTTGGGGCACGCTGAACTGCGGATTACGGAATTCACGCTGCCATTGCAGGCGCAGGCCGCGCAATTCGCCCATGGCATCGTGCATGGCCTCCAGCGCGCTGTGGCCCAGGCGCGGATCGGACGAATGGCCGCTGCGCCCAAGGATGTCGATGCGCTCCATCATCACGCCTTTGTGCAGGCGAATCGGCCGCAGGCCGGTCGGCTCGCCGATCACCGCCGCACGCCCCAAGGGTCGGCCGGCATCGGCCAGGGCCCGGGCGCCGGACATGGAGCTTTCTTCATCACAGGTGGCGAGGATCAGCAGCGGTTGCTTGAACGGTTGGTCCAGCAGCGGCTTGACCGCTTCGATGGCCAGGGCGAAAAAACCCTTCATGTCACAACTGCCCAGGCCGACCCAACGGCCATCGACCTCAGTGAGTTTCAACGGATCGGTCTGCCACAAGGCGCCGTCGAACGGCACCGTGTCACTATGGCCGGCCAGCACCAGGCCGCCGGGACCGCTGCCGAAACTGGCCAGCAGATTGAATTTGCCAGGGCTGACCTGCTGGATATCGCAGGAGAACCCTAACTCAGTGAGCCAACCTGCCAGCAGCTCGATGACAGCGCTGTTGGACTGGTCGAGCCCAGGCTGGGTACAGCTGACCGAAGGCGTGGCGATCAGGGCAGCGAATTGATCTTTCATGGACGGCAAAGGCATCGCTGGCTCCGGGCATACAGATTGGCGTTCATCATAGAACCATCTGGACCCAGGAATAAACCTAGGGCGAGTCAGTCCTGTACACTGCACGGCCTTGGCAGCCACACCTTCCCCCGGCTGCGCACCCGATCCCTGGATTTTCCGGCCATGCAGAAAGAAACCGAAATCAAACTCCGCGTCAGCCGCGAGACCCTGGCAGCCTTGCGCGAGCATCCGCTGCTGAAAAAACGCAACAAGAGTGGCTGGGAACGCCACGAATTGATGAACCAGTATTTCGACACGCCAGAGCGTGACCTGGCCCGGGCCAAGGTCGCCCTGCGCCTGCGTCGCGATGGCGAAGAGGTGATCCAGACCCTCAAGACCCGCGGCCAGAGCGTCGCCGGCCTGTCCGAGCGCAACGAATACGACTGGCACCTGCCCAAGGCCAAGCTCGATCTGAAGAAGCTCGACGGCGAATGCTGGCCCGAGGCCTTGGCCGAACTGGACAAGAAAACTCTCAAGGCCATCTTCACCACCGACTTCGTCCGCGAACGCGCTGAAATCGCTTGGGGCCGTGGCAAAAGCAAGGTGGTCATCGAAGCGGCCCTGGACCTGGGGCACGTGGTGGTCGGCAAGCAGAAGGAAGAAATCTGCGAACTGGAGCTGGAACTGCGCGAAGGCGAACCCGCCGCCCTGCTGGAGCTGGCCGCCGAGCTGGCCATGACTTTGCCCTTGATGCCCTGCGACATCAGCAAGGCCGAGCGTGGCTATCGCCTGCATGACGCGGGCAGCTACGCCTTGAGCCTGCCGGCCCCGCAACTGACTGCCGAAACGCCGCTGGACGATGCCTTCGCCGCGCTGAGCTGGCATTTGCTCGGCAGCAGCCAGCGCCTGGCCGAGCAATACCGTTTCAACGGCCATTGGCGCCTGCTGCAGGACTGGGTGGAAAGCCTAGCCGAACTGCGCGCTCTGCTCAGCAGCCTCGGCCAGGCCGCGCCGCGCCAATCGACCCACGACTTGCGCCTGGCCCTGGACGCGTTGCTGGAAGACTGGCGCCCGCTGGTCCAGGCCGGCCTGGACGACGAAGACGTGCGCAAGGCCGCGCCGGAACAGTTCCTCGAAGAGCTGCAAGACCCGCGTTGGGGCCTGTTTTCCCTCAACACGTCACGCTGGCTGCTGGCCCGCAGTTGGGCCGTCGAGCGCAACACCCGCGGCAATCGCCAGGGCGCGGCGCAACTGGGCAGCTGGTTGCCACGCCTGTTGGGCGAAGAGTCCTCGTCCCTGCAATTGCAACGTTATCAGCAGCAACCGGAAGATCTTGCCGAGCAACTGCCGCGCATCGAACGCATCCAGGCCTGGCTGCACCATGCCCGCCATGTGTTGGAGATTCCGGAAATGGATCGGCTCTACGGTGAGCTGAACAAGCTGGCACAACTGGCCAACCAACCGATCACCGACGAAACGCTGGATGCGCGCAAGCAGCAGGCGATTGCGGTGTATCAGAACCGGGCCTGGAAGACGTTGTTGCGCCTGTAAGATCGCCATCGCGAGCAGGCTCGCTCCCACAGTTGATCTTCAGCGGCCACCAGATGTGCGCACAACGCTGAACCCGTGTGGGAGCGAGCCTGCTCGCGATGAGGCCAGCATATTCACCTCAGATATTTGTTCAGCGCACCACCGGCAAACTCGTCGTCGACTTGATCTCCGACAGCGCCACGATCGAATTCACTTCCTGGATCCCCGGCACCATCGACAGCTTTTCGAAAAAGAATCGCTCATACGCCTCGATGTCCGCCGTGACGATGCGCAGCAGAAAATCCACCGAGCCCATCAGCACGTAACACTCCAGTACTTCGGGAAAGCCGCGGATCGCCTCGGTGAACTCGGTGAAGTTCGAACGACCATGGGCGTTGAGTTTCACTTCGGCGAAGATCTGCGTGTCGAGGCCGATTTTCTTGCGATCCAGCAGGGTCACCTGAGCGCGGATGATGCCCTCCTCCTTCATCCGCTGGATCCGCCGCCAGCACGGCGATTGAGACAAGCCCACCTGCTCGGCGATCTGCGCGCTGGACAGCGAGGCATCCTCTTGCAGCAGGGCCAGTATCCTGCGGTCATAGCTATCCAGCTCGCTTTGCATAGACAAACCCAAAATGAATGATCTGGAGACTCAAGCGATTCGAAACATCGCCGAAAGCACTCATCTTAGATAAGAAATACCCGGCGACGCATGTAAATATTTCTCCGTCCCCAAGGAGACCCCACATGCCCCCGCTTGAAGCCGTTGCCACAACCCCGACCCGCGCCGATGTCTGGCACGCCGCCAACGCCCATTGCCGCGTGCACTACCAGATGCTGGCCGAGGCCGAGCCGGACCTGCTCTGCCGGGCATTGAACCTGTTTGCCTTGCAGGGCCTGACCCCACAGCAGGTTCGCGTCGAGCGCCTCGACGAGCTGCTGTCGCTGGACATCCTCATGGACGGGCTGAGTTGGCACCGCGCCCAGGTCATCGCAGAAAAATTACGCAACCTGATCGGCATGTGCTCGGTGGACCTGCAAGGCGCTGATATTGCGCGAGTTGAGTCGGCCCAAGCGGCCGGTTGAGCCTCTCACGGGCAAGAATTGGTAACGCATTGGTCGGGTAGTGGCCCAACGGACCATCGGGTCGGGACTATTCTTTTGCAGACCGAGCGAGGACGCCGAGGCGTCTGTATCGCGGCTTTGCTGCAATTGTCCAATAGGAACCCGCATGTCCACCAAACACGCCACTCAGGACCGCTGGCTGGACCTCAACGATCTGCTGCGCCAACTGGTCACCCAGGGCTTCATCAGCCAGGATTCGGCCGAAACCGCGCTCAACGCCCGCCGGCGCCATAGCGCCAACAGCCAGCTGCATCCGCTGGAGTTCATTGCCAACCAGCACCTGGACGACCTCAGTCGCCCCGGCAAACGCCTCGACTTGGAGAACCTGACGCTCTGGTTGTCCCAGCAGGCCGGCCAGCCCTACATGCGCATCGACCCGCTGAAAATCAACGTGGCGGCCGTGACGCCCTTGATGTCCTATGCCTTTGCCCAGCGCCACAAGATCCTCGCGGTAGCGGTCGATCGTGATGCCGTCACCGTCGCCAGCGCACAACCCTATGTCAACAGTTGGGAAGCCGACCTGACCCACGTGCTCAAGCTGCCGATCAAGCGGGTGGTCGCCAATCCGGTGGACATCCAGCGCCTGAGCGTGGAGTTCTATCGCCTGGCCAAATCGGTCAGCGGCGCCACCACGGTCGATCAGCAACCGAGCAACCTGAGCAATTTCGAACAGTTGCTCAACCTCGGCGCCAGCGACCAGGAGCCGGACGCCAACGACGCCCACATCGTCAATATCGTCGACTGGCTGTTCCAGTACGCCTTCCAGCAGCGGGCCAGCGATATCCACATCGAACCGCGCCGCGAGCAGGGCACGGTGCGGTTTCGCATCGACGGGGTGCTGCACACCGTCTATCAATTTCCGCCGCAGGTCACGATGGCGATCGTCAGCCGCCTCAAGAGCCTGGGGCGGATGAACGTCGCGGAAAAACGCAAACCCCAGGACGGCCGGGTCAAGACCAAGACCCCGGACGGCGGCGAAGTGGAATTGCGCCTGTCGACCTTGCCCACGGCGTTCGGCGAAAAAATGGTCATGCGGATCTTCGACCCGGAAGTGCTGCTCAAGGACTTCGATCAACTCGGCTTCTCCGCCGACGACCTGCGCCGCTGGCAGGACATGACCCGCCAGCCCAACGGCATCATCCTGGTGACCGGGCCGACCGGTTCCGGCAAGACCACCACGCTCTACACCACCCTCAAGAAACTGGCGACGCCGGAAGTGAACCTCTGCACCATCGAGGACCCGATCGAAATGGTCGAGGCGTCCTTCAACCAGATGCAGGTCCAGCACAACATCGACCTGAGCTTCGCCGCCGGGGTGCGGGCCCTCATGCGACAAGACCCGGACATCATCATGATCGGTGAGATCCGAGACCTGGAGACCGCTGAAATGGCGATCCAGGCGGCGCTCACCGGTCACTTGGTCCTATCGACACTGCACACCAACGACGCGCCGAGCGCCATCAGCCGCCTGCTGGAACTGGGGGTGCCCCATTACCTGATCAAGGCCACCGTGCTTGGCGTCATGGCCCAGCGGCTGGTGCGCACCCTGTGCCCACAATGCAAGGCGCCCCTGACCCTGAACGAAGACGACTGGCAGACCCTGACCCGGCCCTGGCAGGCACCGCTGCCGAGCAATGCCCAGCAGGCCGTCGGTTGCCTGGAATGCCGTGACACCGGTTACCGCGGCCGCGCCGGCGTCTACGAAATCATGCAACTGACCGACAGCGTCAAGGCCTTGATCCACCCCGACACCGACCTGCTGGCGGTGCGTCGCCAGGCCTTCAAGGAAGGTATGCGCAGCCTGCGGCTGTCGGGGGCGCAAAAGGTCGCGGCAGGCTTGACCACGGTCGAGGAAGTGTTGCGGGTTACGCCTCAGAGCGAGCAGAAGTAATAGCGGCAGCACCTGTGGCGAGAGGGTTTGGACCTCACCGTGGGAGCAAGGCTTGCCCGCGATGAAGATGACGCGGTCTCCCTGGGAAGCGAGGAGCCTGCATCGCGAGCAAGCTTTGCTCCCACAGAGTGAGGATAATGGCCGCTTGCCCTACACTCAGGGCTCGCAGGTCCATCTCAATTCGCACAGGGAACCGTCATGCAGATCGGTAGCGTACTTTTACTTTTCATCGGCCTGGTGGTCGTCATTCTCTTCATGGGTTTCAAGGTCGTGCCCCAGGGCTACCAATGGACCGTCGAGCGGTTCGGCCGCTACACCAATACGCTCAAGCCCGGCCTGAACATCATCATCCCGGTGATGGATCGCATCGGGCGCAAGATCAACGTCATGGAAAGCGTGCTGGACATCCCGCCCCAGGAAGTCATCACCGCCGACAACGCCACGGTACAGATCGACGCCGTGTGCTTCTTCCAGGTGGTCAATACGGCCCAGGCAGCCTACGAGGTCAACAACCTCGAGCACGCCATCCGCAACCTGCTGCAAACCAATATCCGCACCGTGCTGGGGTCCATGGAGCTGGACGCGATGCTGAGCCAGCGCGACGGCATCAACGAAAAACTGCTGCGCACCGTTGATGAAGCCACGGCGCCGTGGGGCATCAAGATCACCCGGATCGAGATCAAGGACATCAGCCCGCCGGCCGACCTGATGGCCGCCATGTCCGGGCAGATGAAAGCCGAACGGATCAAGCGTGCCCAGATCCTCGAAGCCGAGGGCCTGCGCGCGTCGGCGATCCTCACCGCCGAAGGCAAGAAGCAGGCGCAGATCCTCGAGGCCGAGGGCAGCCGCCAGGCCGCGTTCCTGGAGTCCGAGGCCCGCGAACGCCAGGCGCAAGCCGAAGCGCTGGCCACCCAGGTCGTGTCCCAGGCCATTGCCGACGGTAACGTCCAGGCCGTGAACTACTTCGTCGCGCAGAAATACATCGATGCGCTAGGAAAACTGGCGTCGGCCAACAACAGCAAGGTGATCCTGATGCCGCTGGAAGCGAGCCAGGTCATCGGTGCGGTCGGTGGCATCGGCGAGATCGTCAAGGCCACCTTCGACAGCAAGAAAGCCTGAGGCGCGCGTATGTGGGAGTTCCTGCAACACATGTCGTACTGGGACTGGCTGGCGCTGGGCGTCATCCTGCTGATCCTCGAAGTCTTCGGCGCCGGTGGCTACTTGCTGTGGATCGGCATGGCCGCCGCGGCAGTCGGCGTACTCACGTTCATCCTGCCGCAGATGCCATGGGAGCTGCAGTTCCTGTTGTTCGGCCTGTTTGCCATCGCCACGGCACTGTACTGGTGGCAACGCCAGCGCAGCGCGGTGCGCCAAAGCGATCAGCCGCTCCTGAACCTGCGCGGACAGGAACTGATCGGCAAGGTCTTCCTGGTCCATGAAGCGATAGTCGAGGGCCGCGGCAAGATCAAGGTGGCCGACAGCGTGTGGCTGGCCAAGGGGCCCGAGTCGCCCGTTGGCACGCGGGTCAAGGTAGTGGCCCAGGAAGGCGCGGTACTGCAAGTGGAGCAGGCTGACTGACAAGTCATGGAACTGAATCGAGACGCAGGTAATCCAACGTCATAGTTAACCCAGTGGAGTCACCTATCATGCGTCTCAAACTTGCTGTCGCTACCCTAGCCTTGCTGTCTCTTCCTGTTGGCTCGGCAATGGCCGACACGTTTTGGCGTAACGTCATTTCATCCGGTGCGACCACCGGTTCCACCTACCTGACCTTCAAGGATAACAAGCTGATCGTCGCCGCCCAGGACGACGCCGGCAGCTTCGTCGCCAGCGATGGCGGTATCCGTGGCCCTTACCTGGAAGCGGCGATGCAGAAGGTGCGTGCCGACAACCCAGGCCTGCAAGCCACCGACATGGAACTGGCCAACGCGATCCTGGCGAAAAACGCCGTCGCCCAGGAGTGATACCGGGCCAATAAAAAATGCCGCTCGATGGGAGCGGCATTTTTTTGCCCGAAAATATTATCAGGCTGTACGCAGTACCCTGTGTGGGAGCGGGCTTGCTCGCGAAAGCGGTGTATCAGTCCACAACACTGAAACTGACACACCGCTTTCGCGAGCAAGCCCGCTCCCACATTGGATCCGGGTTATTCGCCGATAGCGGCCTTGTAGCCTGCTGCATCGAGCAGCTTGTCCAACTCGGCCTTGTCGCTTGGCTTGAGCTTGAAGATCCAGGCGCCGTACGGATCGGAGTTCAGCAGCTCAGGCGAACCGCCCAAGTCTTCGTTGATCGCGATCACTTCGCCGGCAATCGGGGAGTAGATGTCGGAAGCGGCCTTGACCGACTCAACCACACCAGACTGGTCACCCGCGGCAAACACCTTACCGACTTCCGTCAGCTCGACAAACACCACATCGCCCAAGGCTTCCTGCGCATGATCGCTGATGCCCACGGTGACGGTGCCGTCAGCTTCCAGACGTGCCCACTCATGACTTTCGGCAAAACGCAGGTCGGCAGGGATATTACTCATATTCTGTGTCCTCAAGAGAAAGTGTCAGCGGCCAGCGGCCCGCCGCAAAAGGTTAGATCAGGGTTTTGCCATGGCGGACGAAGGTCGGTTTGACCACCCGTACCGGATACCACTTACCACGAATTTCTACCTCGGCCCGGTCAGCGGTTGCCATCGGGACACGTGCCAGGGCGATCGACTTGCTAAGCGTAGGAGAAAAACTACCACTGGTGATCTCTCCTTCGCCAACATTGGCGATACGAACCACCTGATGGGCGCGCAAAACGCCCCGCTCTTCCAGCACCAGCCCGACCAGTTTGTGCTGCACACCGCTGGCAAGCTCGGCCTCCAGTGCAGCGCGTCCGATGAACTGACGGCTCGCCGGTTCCCAGGCAATACTCCAGGCCATGTTCGAGGCCAGCGGTGAAACATCCTGGTGGATGTCCTGGCCGTAGAGGTTCATGCCGGCTTCCAGGCGCAAGGTATCGCGGGCGCCGAGGCCGATGGGCGAAATGCCTGCGCCGACCAGGTCGTTGAAGAAACTCGGTGCCTCTTGGGCCGGCAGCACAATCTCCAGGCCATCTTCGCCGGTATAACCGGTCCGGGCGATGAACCATTCGCCGTCGGCGCGGCCTTCGAAAGGCTTGAGTTGCTGGATGATTTGCCCACGCGGTTGTGTGACCAGCTCGGCAATCTTTTGCCGGGCGTGGGGGCCCTGGATCGCCAGCATCGCCAGCTCGGGACGCTCATGCAACTGCACATCGTAGCCGCCGAGCTGTGCCTGCATCCAGGCCAGGTCTTGGTCGCGGGTCGAGGCGTTGAAGACCAGTCGATAGCCATCCTCGACACGGTAGATGATCATGTCGTCGACAATGCCACCGCGCTCATTGAGCATCGTGCTGTACAAGGCACTGCCTGTGCCCTGCAAACGCTCGACGTCATTGGCCAGCAACCGCTGCAGCCAGACCTTGGCCTGGGGGCCGGCGACATCGATCACGGTCATGTGGGATACATCGAACACACCGCAGTCGCGACGCACCTGATGGTGCTCTTCGACTTGCGAGCCGTAGTGCAAAGGCATATCCCAACCGCCAAAATCGACCATCTTCGCGCCGAGGGCGAGATGAAGGTCATACAGAGGCGTACGCTGTCCCATGGGTTTCTCCTTCCGGGCTTGGCGAAGGTGCGGACGGGCACTGCGTAGCGCGAACGCCTGAAAAAAAGGAGTTTTCTGACGCTCTCAGTTGCCCGGTCCGACAGACGGACCGCACCGAATGCCGCGCATTGTAGCCGCATGAGGTAGGACTGACACCTAGCTGTTTCGATGGGCCGAACGTCGTATCAATCCGATGACCGGCAACAACCCCACCAAGACCAACGTCAGCGCCGGCAACGCGGCCCGGGCCCACTCCCCTTCGCTGGTCATCTCGAAGATCCGCACCGCCAGCGTGTCCCAGCCGAACGGGCGCATCAGCAGCGTCGCGGGCATTTCCTTGAGCACATCGACGAACACCAGCAACGCCGCGCTCAATGTCCCGGGCAACAACAACGGCAGATACACTTTGAAAAACAGTCGTGGGCCACTGACCCCAAGGCTGCGTGCCGCTTCGGGCAAGGACGGACGAATTCGCGCCAGGCTGCTCTCCAACGGACCGTAGGCCACGGCCAGGAAGCGCACCAGATACGCCAACAACAGCGCCGCCAGGCTGCCCAGCAGCAACGGCTTGCCTGCACCGCCGAGCCAGGTCGACAGCGGGATGACCAGCTCACGGTCCAGGTAGCTGAACGCGAGCATGATCGACACCGCCAACACCGAACCGGGCAAGGCATATCCCAGGTTCGCCAGGCCGACGCCGGCACGAATCGGGCGGGTCGGCGCCAACCGCCGGGCGAATGCCAGCAGCAAGGCCACGCAGACGGTGACCAACGCGGCCAGGCCGCCCAAGTAGAGGGTGTGGACGATCAGCCCGGCGTAACGCTCATCCAAGTCGAAACGGCCGCGTTGCCAGAACCACACCACCAATTGCAGCACCGGGATGACAAACGCGCAGGCAAACACCAGGACGCACCAGCCACTGGCCGCCACGGCCTTGAAGCCGCGCAACGTGTACAACGCCTTGACCCGGGGCCGCTCGTTGCTGGCTCGGTGGGCGCCACGGGCCCGGCGTTCGCCGTAGAGCACCAGCATCACCGCCAACAACAGCAGGCTGGCCAGTTGGGCTGCGCTGGAGAGGCTGAAGAAGCCGTACCAGGTCTTGTAGATGGCGGTGGTGAAGGTGTCGAAGTTGAACACTGACACCGCACCGAAATCCGCCAGGGTTTCCATCAACGCCAGCGCCACGCCCGCACCGATGGCCGGGCGGGCCATCGGCAGCGCCACGCGCCAGAACGCCTGCCATGGCGACTGCCCAAGCACCCGGGCGGCTTCCATCAAGCCCTTGCCCTGGGCCAGGAAGGCACTGCGCGCGAGCAGATAGACGTAAGGGTAAAAGACCAGCACCAGCACCAGGATCACCCCGCCGGTGGAACGAACCCGGGGCAGGCGCAAGCCGCTGCCGAACCATTCACGCATCAGCGTCTGCACGGGGCCGGCAAAATCCAGCAGACCGACGAAGACAAACGCCAGCACATAGGCCGGAATCGCAAACGGCAGCATCAACGCCCAGTCGAGCCAGCGTCGCCCCGGGAACTCACACAGGCTGGTGAGCCAGGCGAGACTGACCCCCAACAGCGTCACACCGATCCCCACGCCAAGGATCAACGTGAGGGTGTTGCCCAGCAAGCGTGGCATTTGCGTGTCCCACAAGTGGGACCAGATCTGCTGGTCGATGCTCTGCCAGGACAACAGCAAGACGCTCAAGGGCAACAGGACCAGCGCGGCGATGGCGAAGACCAGGGGGTACCAACGGCGTTGGGCGGGGTGGGCCAAGGAAAACTCTCGTTAAATGAGGATGCCCGCGCATTGGCGCGGGCACCTATTTTATAACCAACCGCAGAAAACCTGTGGCGAGGGGATTTATCCCCGCTGGCTTGCGGAGCAAGCCCAATTGCAGACAACTCAACCCGTCTGCAACGCCGCGTTCTCCGCTTGGGGGCTGCTTCGCAACCCAGCGGGGATAAATCCCCTCGCCACAGGGAATCGTGCCTGACTTCGGGTTAATTCCAGCCAGCGCGATCCATCATGCGAATGGCTTCGGCCTGGCGCTTACCCGCGACTTCCACCGGCAGGGTGTCGGCCTTGAACTTGCCCCAGGCTGCCACTTCCTTGGACGGTTCGACGTTCGGGTTGGCCGGGAACTCCTGGTTCACGTCGGCGAAAATGCTCTGTGCTTCTGGCGTGGTCATCCACTCCACCAGTTTCTTCGCCGCTTCCGGATGCGGTGCATGCTGGGTCAAGCCAATGCCCGAGAGGTTGATGTGTACGCCACGATCAGCCTGGTTCGGCCAGAACAGCTTGACCTTCAGGTCCGGCTTCTGCTGGTGCAGGCGGCCATAGTAGTAGGTGTTGACGATGCCGACATCGCACTGGCCAGCGTTGATTGCTTCAAGCAACGCGGTGTCGTCGGAGAACACATCGGTAGAAAGGTTCTTGACCCAGCCCTTGAGGATTTCCTCGGTTTTTTCCGCCCCGTGGGTTTCGATCAAGGTGGCGGTCAGGGACTGGTTGTAGACCTTTTTCGACGTCCGCAGGCACAAGCGGCCTTCCCACTCTTTGCCAGCCAACGCTTCATAGGTGGTCAATTCGCTGGGTTTAACCCGCTCGGTGGAATAGACGATGGTCCGCGCCCGCAGGCTCAAGCCAGTCCAGGCGTGGGAGGACGCGCGGTATTGAGACGGGATGTTGGCGTCGATCACCGGCGAGGTGAACGGCTGGAGAATGCCCATCTGCTCGGCCTGCCAGAGGTTGCCGGCATCGACGGTGAGCAACAGGTCGGCGGTGGCGTTTGCGCCTTCGGCCTTGATCCGCTGCATCAACGGCGCTTCCTTGTCAGTGATGAATTTCACCGACACGCCGGTTTTCTTGGTGTAGGCATCGAAGACCGGCTTGATCAGTTCATCGATGCGCGAGGAGTAGACCACCACCTCATCGGCGGCCTGGGCGGCAGTGGAACCGATCAGGGTCAAGGCGAGGGCGGACAGCAGGCGTTTGGTTGCCAACATGGTAGCGGTCTCAGGGTTGTGAACGAAGCGCAAATGATAAGGACTCACATTTAGCACTACAATCGAACAGTGGGTGGACACATTTCCAAATGTTACAACTTTGAGATGTGCAGTGTTTTTGCGTCCGCCAATCGCGGGCAAGCCTTGCTCCCACAAAAGCTTGTTCCACATTGCACACCTGTGGGAGCAAGAGCTTGTGGGAACAAGGCTTGTGTGGGAGCAAGGCTTGCCCGCGATGAGGCCATGTGCCCCAACCCACCTCTCAGGCCTTAGCCAAATCCGGCAGATCCCCAATCAACCCCAGCGCCTCGCGTACGAACAGCGCCTTGGCCTCAGGCAGGCGGTCCACCAGTTTCAGCCCGGTGTTACGCATCCAGCGCACCGGCAGCGGATCGGCCTGGAACAAGCGCTCGAAGCCCTCCATCGCGGCCATCAGCGCCAGGTTGTGAGGCATGCGGCGGCGCTCGTAGCGGCTCAATACCTTAACGTCTGCCAAGCGCTCGCCGCGTGCGGCCGCTTGCAACAACACTTCGGCCAGCACCGCGGCGTCGAGGAAACCCAGGTTCACCCCCTGCCCAGCCAACGGATGGATGGTGTGGGCCGCGTCGCCGATCAGTGCAAGCCCTTCGGCCACGTAGCGCTTGGCATGGCGCTGGCGCAGCGGCACGCACAGGCGCGGGTCGGCGCTCAGTACCGGGCCGAGCTGGCCTTCGAAGGCGCGTTCCAATTCGCTGCAAAACGCAGTGTCATCGAGCACCATCAAGCGCTGCGCTTCTTCGGGAGTGGTGGACCAGACGATCGAGCACCAATCGTGTTGGCCGTCACGCTCAAGGGGCAGGAATGCCAGCGGGCCGTTGTCGGTGAAGCGCTGCCAGGCCGTCTTTCGATGTGGCCGGGCGCTGCGCACGCTGGTGACGATGGCATGGTGCAGGTAATCCCATTCGCGCGTCGCCACGCCAGTCAGGCGGCGCACGGCGGAGTTCGCGCCATCGGCGGCAATCACCAGGGGCGCGCGCAGGGTGCGGCCATCGGCCAGGGTCAGCAACCAATCATCGCCGGAGCGACGCATCTGTTCCAGCCGGGCATTGGCCAGCAAGCCCAGGTCGCAGTCATGCAACCGATCCAGCAGCGCATCCTGCACCACGCGATTTTCAACAATGTGCCCAAGCGTCTCGGCGTGCAGGCTGGCCGCGGAAAAATGGATCTGCCCGGTGCCGCTGCCGTCCCAGACGTGCATGTCGGTGTAAGGGCTGGCACGCCGGGTGGTGATGCCGTCCCAGACGCCCAGGCGATCGAGGATTCGCTGGCTGGCCGTGGACAAGGCACTGACCCGGGGCTCGAACGCGGCCTGGGAATCGAAGGGCTTGACGCTCATCGGGCTGCCGTCGAGCAACAGCACTTGCAAACCACTGCCCTGCAACGCCAGCGCCAGGGCGCTGCCGACCATACCGGCGCCGACAATCAGCAGATCTGCACGCAATTCCATGCTCTACGCCTGTTTTGCTGGCGACGTCAGTCGCCCATGAAAAGAAATGACCACGCCAGCCTCACGCATCGGGACGCGTCCCCAAGCCCATGGCCTGGCGGGCGAACCAGCGCTTGGCCGGAGGCAGCAGGTCGAGGCCCAGCAAACCGAGGTTACGACCCAGGGACACCAGCGGCAGGTTGCTGCCGAACAGGCGCGTGACCTGGTCGGAGAAGCCCACGGTCAGGGCCTGGTCCGTGCGCTGGCTCTCGCGATAAGCCTGCAACACGGCAAAGTCTCCAGGCTCGCCGTCGCTGTCGAGCAAGGCATCGGCCAGGGCCTGGGCATCGCGCAGGGACAGGTTGAACCCCTGTCCGGCAATCGGGTGCAGGCTGTGGGCGGCGTTGCCGAGGATCGCCAGGTGCGGACGGACCTGTTCTTCGGCCTCCACCAACGCCAGCGGGTACAGATGCCGCACGCCCACCTGTTTCAGCGTCCCCAGTCGATAGCCGAACACGCCCTGCAATTCGGCGAGGAAGCTGCGCTCATCGAGGGCCGCCAGCCGTTGTGCGTCCATGCCCTGGCGAGTCCAGACCAGCGCGCAACGGTTCTCCGGCAATGGCAACAAGGCCATCGGGCCGTCATCGGTGAAGCGTTCGAAGGCCATGCCATTGTGGGCTTCGCTGGGGGTGATGTTGGCGATCAAGGCGCTTTGGTCATAGGGCCGATTGCGCACGCCGACACCCAACTGCTCGCGCAAGCCGGAGCGACCACCATCGGCCAGAACGGCCAGGTCGCATTCCAGGGTGGTTTCGTCGTCGAGGGTCAGGCGATAACCGCCGACCAGCGGCTCCATGCGAGTGACCTGCGCCGGGCAGCGCCAACTAACCACTTCGTGGTCAAGCCCTTGCCACAGGCACTGGCCAAGCCAGGCGTTTTCCACCACGTAGCCCAACGCCGGCACGCCCTCTTCCATGGCCGACAGCCGCGCCGTGGAAAACCGCCCGCGGTCGGACACATGGATCTGCTTGATCGGCTCGGCGCGACGGGAAATTTCCTGCCAGACACCCAGGCGTTGATAGATCTGCCGGGCCCCGTAGGACAATGCCGAAGACCGGGCATCGTAGCTTGGCTGCCAGGCGTCGCCGGGGGCGAACGGTTCGATCAGCATAATCTTCCAGCCCCGCGCCTTGGCACCCGCTTGCAGGGCCAGCGCCAGGCTCGCGCCGACCAGGCCGCCGCCAATGATCGCCAGGTTGACCCGGCTCATGCCGCTTGCGTCCGGGAAGCGGCCATCAAGGCCTCGATTTCGGCGACCGTCTTCGGCACGCCTCGGCTCAGGATTTCACAACCGGTTTTGGTCACTACCACGTCATCCTCGATGCGCACGCCAATGCCGCGCCATTTTTTCGCGACGCTGCGGTTGTTCGGGTTGATGTAGATGCCCGGTTCCACCGTCAGCGTCATACCGATTTCCAGGACCCGCCACTCGCCGCCGACCCGGTATTCGCCCACGTCATGCACGTCCATGCCCAACCAATGGCCAGCACGGTGCATGTAGAACGCCCGATAGGCCTCGCTGGCAATCAAATCGTCCACCTCACCTTCCAGCAGCCCCAGGCGCACCAAGCCTTCGGTAATAACCCGGACCGTCGCTTCGTGGGCCTGGTTCCAGTGTTTGTCCGGTGCGATCTGGGCAAACGCGGCTTCCTGGGCGGCCAGCACCACTTCGTAGATCGCTTTCTGTTCGGGCGAAAACTTGCCGCTGACCGGCCAGGTACGGGTGATATCGCTGGCGTAGCAGTCGATTTCACAGCCGGCGTCAATCAAAACCAGGTCGCCGTCCTTGAGCAGCGCGTCGTTCTGCTGGTAGTGCAGGATGCAGCTGTTGCGCCCCGCCGCGACGATCGAGCCGTAGGCCGGCATCTTCGCCCCACCCTTGCGGAATTCATAATCGAGCTCGGCCTCCAGGCTGAACTCATGCAACCCCGGGCGCGCCGCCTGCATCGCTCGGATGTGCGCCTGGGCGGAGATCCGCGCCGCTTCGCGCATGACCTTCACTTCCGCCGCCGATTTATACAGGCGCATGTCGTGCAGCAAGTGATCCAGGGCAACGAATTCGTTCGGCGGCTGGGCGCCGAGGTGGGCCTTGGAGCGAATCACGTTGATCCACTCCATCAGGTGCCGGTCGAATTCAGGGTTGCTGCCCATGGCCGAATACACCCGGTCGCGGCCTTCGATCAGGCCCGGCAGGATGTCGTCGATGTCGGTGATGGGAAAAGCGTCGTCGGCACCGTAGTCACGGATCGCCCCTTCCTGGCCGGCGCGCAGGCCGTCCCACAACTCACGTTCGGCGTTGCGCTCGCGGCAAAAGAGGATGTATTCGCCATGGGCGCGGCCGGGCATCAGCACCAGCACCGCTTGCGGCTCGGGAAAGCCGCTGAGGTATTGGAAGTCACTGTCCTGGCGGTAGACATGCTCGACGTCGCGGTTGCGGATCGCAACGGCGGCGGCGGGCAGGATTGCGATGCTGTTGGGTTCCATCTGCGCCATCAGCGCCTTGCGGCGACGGCCGTATTCCGATTTCGGGATATGAATCATGGGCAGACGGGGTTCCCTCTAACAATTAATGCAAGGACGGCTTGGGGGCCGCTGCATCGGTTTTCTTGGTCTCGGTGAACAGCAGCAATGGCGCGACCCGCAGGTACTCCATCACTTCCATGTAGTCGCTTTCGCCGTCATCGGACTCTTCCAGGGCATCCTGGACCTGGGAGATCGCGGCCAAATCCTGCAACACTTCCTTCGCTTCTTCGCTCAGCGCATATTCGCGGCGGGTCAGGCCGAAGCCGGCGAGGAAGCCCTGGCACCACTGGCCCAGCGCCGTAGCGCGTTCGGCCAAGGGGGCGTCGTCAGTGGGCAACAGCAGGACGACCGTCATGTCGTCGCTGGTCAGCTCGCCCTTGACCATTTCCTGCAGGCCGATCAGCGCGTTACGGACGTTGTCCGCCGGCTCGCCTTCCAGCAGCTCGGCAGCATCGGCCAACCAGCCGTCGGCCTCGAAGCCGGCGCCGGCGCAGCTGCGACCGAGCAATAGGCCGTGCAGTTCAGCAGGCGAGACAGAATGACCGCTGGTGCTCAGCAGGGTGGCGAATGCTTGATACGGGGAATTCTGAATGGGCATGGGCAGCTAGGCGCCAGACGGCGCTATGTCTAGAATGGAGGCCTTGTATCCTACATCGACAGACTCGCCAAGACTATCAGAGGCTGTGCGACCCACATCCCTCCATCAGACACAATCTTCAGTGGACACAATGGAAGACACCGACTTGCAAGCGCTGATGGCCAGACTCGAACTGCTAATTGACCGGGTCGAGCAACTTAAGAGCCAAAACGGACTCCTATTAGCTCAGGAAAAAACCTGGCGCGAGGAACGCGCGCACCTCATTGAAAAAAACGAAATCGCCCGGCGTAAGGTCGAATCGATGATTTCGCGCCTCAAGGCCCTGGAGCAAGACTCATGAGTTCAAGCAATAGCGTTACCGTGCAGATCCTCGACAAAGAATATTCGATCATCTGCCCCCAGGAAGAGCGCAGCAACCTGGTGAGTGCCGCCCGTTACCTGGACGGCAAGATGCGCGAGATCCGCAGCAGCGGCAAAGTCATCGGCGCCGATCGCATCGCCGTGATGGCCGCCTTGAACATCACCCACGACCTGTTGCATCGCCAGGATACGCCGGACTTACAGGTCAGCGGCTCGACCCGTGAACAGGTGCGCGACCTGCTCGATCGGGTGGATCTGGTGCTCGCCACCGATCCAGACGTCGCCAAGGGCTGATTCGCGAAGCTGCCTGGGGTATACTCGCGTCACTCCCTGGGGTGCTTGCCAGTTGGTGATGTCCCTGAGCCGATACGCACAACCACGGGGGTTGCACGTTGGGGCCGGTGTGCATGTCCGCTTGACGGAAAGCCTTAACGCCCCCTGCAACTTCCACCTTGAACTTTCGGGTTCAAGGGCTAAGCCGACAGCGGTTCATCCGGGGAGCCTGACTCCAGACAATGCCAGTCCATAGGGACTGGCATTGTCGTTTCTGACACAGGCATTTTCTGGGCATTTGTTTTGCGGTTACGCTGTGGCATCGCCACTGCGTGAAGCCTTGATATGACCGAACCCGCGCTGCTGCCCCGCCCGCAACTTCGACGCCTGCTGCGCCAGGCCCGTCGCGCCCTGACGCCCGCCCAGCAACGGCAAGCCGCCCGCGGGCTGTACAAACAACTGGCCCAGCACCCGCTGTTTCGCCGTGCAAAGCACATCGCCCTGTACCTGCCCAACGATGGCGAAATCGACCCGCGCCTGCTGCTACGCGAGGCCCAGCACCGGGGCAAGGCCACTTACCTGCCGGTACTCAGCCCGTGGCCGCAGACCAAGATGGTATTCCAACGCATCCACCCCGGCGAACAAATGCAGCCCAATCGGTTTCGTATCCCTGAACCACGCAAGAACATCGCCCGGCAACGCAAGGTCTGGACGCTGGACCTGGTGCTGTTGCCACTGGTGGGGTTTGACGATGCGGGAGGTCGATTGGGCATGGGCGGCGGTTTTTACGACCGCAGCCTGGCGTACCTGGCGCGACGCAAGCAGTGGCGCAAGCCAACGCTATTGGGGCTGGCCCATGAATGCCAGAAGGTCGAACGATTGGCGCAGGCAAGCTGGGACGTACCGCTACAGGGAACGGTCAGCGACAGGCGTTGGTATATTGCGGGATAGACGCCGCAGTCATCAACGGCGCCTGGAAAGCGAATTCAGCGTTTGAGCGATGGCGCGGGCTGGGTGATATCCACCGGCGCCTCGGTCTTGTTAGCCCACAGGCTTTGGGCGTAACCCGTGGTCACGACACCCAGGCCGAACAGAATGACCAAGATCCACAACAAATCCGGTTTGCGTTTCATCGATTGCCCCCCTCAAGGCATATCACACACGATGACAGCAGCGGTTTTCTTATTGGCCGTGCAGCAGCGTCAAGCTTGGAAGGCCGGCATTTTGCGGCAACCGGACCCTACACGCAAACTCTGGCGTCAACCGACTGTCGGTTTGTCATAAAATCGCTGAACTATTTTTTTTCACACCGCCAAGGAGTAGCAATCATGGCCTATTGGCTGATGAAATCCGAGCCTGACGAATTGTCCATCCAGGGCCTGGAAAAGCTCGGCCAGGCCCGTTGGGACGGGGTTCGCAACTACCAGGCACGCAATTTTTTGCGGGCCATGGCGGTGGGCGACACATTCTTTTTCTACCATTCCAGTTGCCCCGAGCCCGGTATCGCCGGGATCGGCAAAATCATCCAAGCGGCCTACCCCGACCCGACCGCCCTGGACCCGGACAGCCATTACTTCGACCCCAAGGCCAGCGCTGATAAAAACCCTTGGACCGCGATCGACGTGGCCCATGTCGAAACGTTCCGCCACGTCCTGAAGCTCGACTACCTCAAACAACAGACCGCCCTGGCGGAAATGCCGCTGGTGCAGAAAGGCTCGCGGCTTTCGGTGATGCCGGTGACGGCTGAGCAGTGGGCGGCGGTAGTTGCTTTAAAACCTTGAGCAATGCGGCGACTGTTCAACCGCCTTCGCGAGCAGGCTCGCTCCCACAGTTGATCCGGGGTGGCCACAGTATTTGCGAACACTCTGGATACCTGTGGGAGCGGGCTTGCTCGCGAAAGGGCCCGCCCAGCCACCACAAAACTTATTGAATGATCAGGTTGTTGAACAACAAATCATCCACCATCGGCTTGCCAGTCTCGTCGTTCATCACTTGCTGGGTCTGCTTCAACGCTTCCTGACGCAGTTTTTCCTTGGCTTCGAGGTTGTTCATCCCCTCGGTAGTCTGCTGGGCAAACAACGCCACCAATTGGTTACGAATCAGCGGCTCGTTGGCCTTGACCGCCGCCGCAGCGGCATCACCGGTCACGCGCAGGGCCACGTCGGCCTTGTAGACCTTCAGCTTTGCCGTGCCGTCCAAGCCATAGTTGCCCACGAACGGCGGGCTGAGGGTGATGTAGCTGACCTTCGGTGCCTCGCCCTCTTTCGCTTCCTTGGTCTCTTCGGCCATCGTCGCCACAGGCAGCGACAGGGCCAGCATCAACATGATCCACGCTTTCACATCTGATTCCTCATCCGGTTTGCGGCCCAGCATACCGACCCGCCGTTCAAGCACAAGCTTATGGCCAGCTATCAGGGCGGGGCATGCTCGTTGACCCGTTGTCTCTCACACCTACACTTATCGGCCATCACTCCCAAAGGAATAGCCCTGATGAAAGCCGTGCTGTGCAAAGAATTCGGCCCCGCCGAATCGCTGGTGCTGGAAGACGTCGCCAGCCCCATCGCCAAGAAGAACGAAGTGCTGCTGGACGTGCACGCCGCCGGGGTGAATTTCCCGGACACGCTGATCATCGAGGGCAAATACCAATTCAAGCCACCCTTCCCGTTTTCCCCCGGCGGCGAAGCGGCGGGCGTGGTCAGCCAGGTGGGTGAGAGCGTCAGCCACTTGAAGGTCGGCGACCGGGTGATGGCGCTGACCGGCTGGGGCAGCTTTGCCGAACAGGTGGCGGTTCCCGGCTACAACGTGTTGCCGATCCCCCAGTCCATGGACTTTAACACCGCCGCGGCTTTCAGCATGACCTACGGCACCTCGATGCACGCCCTCAAGCAACGGGCCAACCTGCAGCCCGGCGAGACCCTGCTGGTGCTCGGCGCCTCCGGTGGCGTTGGCCTGGCGGCCGTGGAGATTGGCAAGGCCATGGGTGCCCGGGTGATCGCCGCCGCCAGCAGTGCGGAAAAACTCGCCGTGGCCAAGGCCGCCGGTGCCGACGATTTGATCAATTACACAGAAACCAGCCTGAAGGATGAAATCAAGCGCCTCACCGACGGCCAAGGCGCCGACGTGATCTACGATCCGGTGGGTGGCGACCTGTTCGACCAGGCCATCCGCGCCATCGCCTGGAACGGTCGGCTGCTGGTGGTGGGTTTTGCCAGCGGGCGCATCCCCGAACTGCCGGTGAACCTGGCCCTGCTCAAGGGCGCTGCCGTGGTTGGCGTGTTCTGGGGCTCCTTCGCCCAACGCCAACCTCAGGACAACGCCGCCAACTTCCAGCAACTGTTCGACTGGTTCGCTGAGGGCAAGCTCAAGCCGCTGGTATCGCAGGTGTACCCGCTGAGCAACGCCGCCCAGGCGATCAACGACCTGGGGCAGCGCAAGGCGGTGGGGAAGGTGGTTGTGCAGGTGCGTTGAATGCGTCAAGGCGGTCATGCCCCATGCGCCGGACCGCCATTGACCCGCACTAAAGCAACTCTCGAACCTCCTTCGGCAACATCCGCATATACCGTGCCGCCGGAAAACTCCCGCAGCGTTGCACGATCGAGGGCAAGAGCCGGTTGAACCGGGTAATCAAGTCCAGGCGCTCGGTTTCCGGTAACTGCTTGATGAAAAACACATTGGATAAATAGAGACGCGTGTAGTGAAACGGGAGCAGATCCTGCACCCATAGCTGGCCGTTGGCGTGGGCGTTGATGTCCGAGCATTTCCAGGTCTTGATCCATTTATTGGCGTCCAGCGGCAAGTCATCCAGGCGGAACTCAAAGGGTGCAACGACGTGTGTCTGCGCCGGATGCTCATGATCCACGGTCCACGGCTTGAAGCGCCATTGGCCCACAGCCTCCCGTGCAGCCTCGGCGAAATCCGGATGATCACTGTGCAGGACCGCGATCTCATCGACATGACCGTCGGCATGCACCCTGAAGGCGATCCGGACCGTACCGATGATGCCTTTCCGGAGCAGGGCCGTCGGGTAATCCGGCCCGGGATTATGTACAGGCACCAACAACATCTCCGCTGCCCCGCTCGTACCGGACAAGCACAGCAACAGCATCACCACACACCACCTCATCCCCCTACCCCTCAGCTGAATGCCAGACCTGGCAGAAACGTAAAGGGTAAAGAACATGGCTCACGGGCCCTATAGCGAGACTTCCCATTTGGGCGAAGGATGTTTCCCAGCGTTTTGCCCGTATTCACCAATACCGCGCATGAAAAGGCATCGCAAAGACATTTCCTACAACGTCCTTCGCTTACGCCTGAACGACATGTTCACTTAAGAACATGTTCAATCAAAATTTCTGCTTTTTATGCGACAACGAGCAATGCTATTTTCGGTAACGAAACTGTAACATTCGCATCCGACACCATAACAAGAACCTGGAGCACTTGAATGTTTGCTTTCTTTCGACCTGCCGCCCACCAGGCTCCTTTGCCTGAAGAAAAAATAGACAGCACCTATCGACGCCTTCGCTGGCAGATATTCGCCGGGATTTTCATTGGGTATGCCGGTTACTACCTGCTGCGCAAGAACTTCACCCTGGCCTTTCCGGATCTGATCGCCCAAGGCTATTCAAAAGGCCAACTGGGCGTAGCGGTGTCGGCGATCGCGATCGCCTACGGCCTTTCCAAGTTTTTGATGGGCATCGTGTCCGATCGCTCCAACCCTCGTTACTTCCTGCCCTTTGGCCTGATCGTGTCCGCTGGTGTCATGTTCGTTTTCGGTTTCGCACCGTGGGCAACCTCCAGCGTGACCATGATGTTCATCCTGTTGTTCATCAACGGCTGGGCCCAAGGCATGGGTTGGCCACCGAGCGGGCGCACCATGGTGCATTGGTGGTCGCAGAAAGAACGCGGCGGTGTGGTTTCGGTATGGAACACCGCCCACAACGTCGGCGGCGGCCTGATCGGTCCACTGGCAATCCTTGGCATGGGCTGGTTCAACGACTGGCACAGCAAGTTCTACGTGCCGGCAGCGGTGGCACTGCTGGTCGCTGTATTTGCCTTCATTGTCATGCGTGACACGCCGCAGTCGACGGGTTTGCCACCCATCGAGAAGTACAAGAACGATTACCCGGAAGGCTACGATGCCAGCCACGAAGAAGAATTCAGCGCCAAGGACATCTTCGTCAAATACGTGCTGCGCAACAAAATGCTTTGGTTCATCGCCCTGGCCAACGTCTTCGTCTACTTGTTGCGCTACGGCATCCTGGATTGGGCGCCGACCTATCTGAAAGAGGTCAAGCACTTCAACTTCGACAAGTCGTCCTGGGCTTACTTCCTGTACGAGTGGGCCGGCATTCCCGGCACGCTGCTGTGCGGGTGGATGTCCGACAAGATCTTCCGGGGCAACCGTGGCCTGACGGGCATGGTGTTCATGGCATTGGTGACCGTTGCGACAATCGTTTACTGGCTGAATCCGCCAGGCAACCCGATGGTCGACATGATCTCGCTGTTCGCGATCGGCTTTCTGATCTACGGTCCGGTCATGTTGGTGGGTCTGCAGGCGCTGGAATTGGTGCCGAAGAAAGCGGCGGGCACGGCTGCCGGCTTTACCGGTCTGTTTGGTTACCTGGGGGGATCGGTCGCGGCCAGTGCCATGATGGGCTACACAGTGGACTATTTCGGCTGGGATGGCGGTTTCATCCTGCTGGTCGTCGCCTGCCTGTTGGCGATGGCATTCCTCGCGCCAACCCTACGGCACAAGCAAATCGCCAGTCAGAGCCGCGAAGCGGTCGCCTGATCCAGCGCTGATTGGCAGCGCTTGAGCCGCGCCTCCAGGTTCCGGTCTGGCATGGCGTGGCTGCGCAGGGCGTGGACGGTCTGCTCGACATAATCGCGAGTGGTGCCGTAACGCCCACAGGCGCTTTCGAACACCTGGCTCAGCACATGGTCCGGCAAGTTGCCGGCATAGCTGGGCAGGTGTCGCTCCAACACAAAACCCAAGGCTTGCACCCGACTGCCATCCTCGAGACGGCAACTGAGCCAGTGCGGGCGATAGGACGGCACCGGCATCTCGCGCTGCCACAGGGCAAACAGTGAGTCCTCGAGATTTTCCTCCGGCAACCGGTAGGCAAAACCGCTGCACGAACCGCCACGATCCAATCCGAACACCAACCCTGGTAATTCCGGGGTGCCACGGTGTTCGTGGGACCACAGGTATAAACCGCGATGGTAACCATGGACCCGGCCGCGCACCCGCTCCACCGCCGTGCATTCCGGCCGCCAGATCAATGAACCGTACGCGAACAACCAGACCGGACCACCCTGGTGGAGACTCATGGTCAACTGCATCGAGGCGAGCAATTGTTCACGGGTCAGCTGCGGGCCCAGTTCGAGTCGTGGCGGGTACAAGGCACAGGTAATGGCGGATTCGATAGCGGTCATGGCCGGTAGCGGTTGGCTCCTCGCGGGGGCGGAAGGTAGTCGGGGGTGCCGCCATGGTGTTGACGGTCAGGGGAATTGAGGCAAGTTAAATGCCATTGCGCACCCTATATACGTTATCGGTATCTAGCCCCAAGACTAAATATCGAAACGAAATATATGAAGTTATATCGATGGATGGACATCTGCTGTTGTGGCGAGGGAACTTGCTCCCGCTGGACTGCGAAGCAGTCCCAAAAGAGGCGGTCGCTGCGCAACCGAGCGGGAGCAAGCTCCCTCGCCACAAAAAGCAGACCTAAGCCTGGGTGGATGAATGCGGCTCAAGCCCGCGGCGCATACGCAAACACATCGGCGCGCATCTGATGAGCATCCATGCCGGCTTCCACCAAGGCATCGAGCGTGGCGTAGATCATGGCTGGCGAGCCGCTGGCATAGACGTGCACACCAGAAAGATCGCTGATGTCCTCGCACACCGCTTCATGGAGCATCCCGCAGCGCCCTTCCCAGCTGCACAAGTCGCTGACGACTTTATGCAGGAACAGGTTCGGCAGTTTTTTCCATTCGTCCCAATGCTCGATTTCGTAGAAATCTTCCGGTCGCCGTACGCCCCAATACAGGTGCACCGGGTGCTTGAAGCCCGCCGCGCGGCAGTGCTCGATCAAGCTGTGCATCTGCGCCATGCCGGTCCCAGCGGCGATCAGCACCAATGGACCTTCCGGCAGCTCGGACAAATGCGTGTCGCCAAACGGCATTTCGACGCGCACGCTGGGGTTGCGTCGAAGTTGCTCCAGCAGCGCCTGTGCACTGCTTTCGCGCACCAAGACATGCAATTGCAGCTCGCGCCCGGAATGCGGCGCCGAAGCCAGGGAAAAAGCCGATTTCTCGCCGTTCTCCCGTTCGATCATCAGATACTGCCCGGCGTGATAGCGCGGTGGCTTGCCCGCTGGCGCCCGCAGGCGCACTCGCCAGACATCGCCGCCCACGTCGGCGCACTCAATGACCTGGCACGCCAGGTTGCGTACCGGCAGCTCACCCGGCGACAGCACGCCGTCCCACAACACCACGCAGTCCTCCAGCGGCTCGGCGATGCAGGTGAAGATCTCACCGTGATCGCGCACCTCGCCCGCCTGTTGCACACGGCCTTCCACCAGCAACGCACCACAGACGTGGCAGTTGCCGTTGCGGCAGCTTTGCGGGCATTCATAGCCCAGGCGCCGCGCGCCATCGAGAATCCGCTCCGCTGGCTGTATCTCCAGCACCGCGCCGGAAGGCTGCAAGGTTACACGCATCAATCTATTCCTAACTGATTCCAGATGGCATCGATCCGTTGGGTAACGGCTTCATCCTTGACGATAACCCGGCCCCACTCACGGGTGGTTTCACCGGGCCATTTATGCGTGGCATCGAGCCCCATCTTCGACCCCAGGCCGGACACCGGCGAGGCGAAGTCGAGGTAGTCGATCGGCGTATTCTCGATCATCACCGTGTCGCGCTTGGGGTCCATGCGCGTGGTGATGGCCCAGATCACGTCGTTCCAATCCCGTGCATTGATATCGTCGTCGGTGACGATAACGAACTTGGTGTACATGAACTGTCGCAAAAACGACCAGACCCCGAGCATCACCCGCTTGGCGTGGCCCGGATACGACTTCTTCATGGTTACCACGGCCATGCGATACGAACAGCCTTCCGGCGGCAAATAGAAATCGGTGATTTCCGGAAACTGCTTTTGCAGGATCGGCACGAACACTTCGTTCAGCGCCACGCCGAGGATGGCCGGCTCATCCGGTGGACGGCCGGTGTAGGTGCTGTGGTAAATCGGTTTGATCCGATGGGTGATGCGCTCGACGGTAAACACCGGGAAACTGTCGACTTCGTTGTAGTAACCGGTGTGGTCGCCGTATGGACCCTCATCGGCCATTTCGCCGGGATGGATCACCCCTTCCAGAATGATTTCGGCGGTGGCCGGCACTTGCAGGTCGTTGCCGCGGCATTTCACCAGCTCGGTGCGGTTGCCCCGCAGCAGGCCGGCGAACGCGTATTCGGAGAGGCTGTCGGGCACGGGCGTGACGGCGCCAAGGATGGTCGCCGGATCCGCGCCCAGGGCCACCGACACCGGGAAGGGCTGGCCGGGGTGTTTTTCACACCACTCACGGTAGTCCAGCGCGCCGCCACGATGGCTCAACCAGCGCATGATGACCTTGTTGCGGCCGATCACCTGCTGACGGTAGATGCCCAGGTTCTGGCGGTCCTTGTTCGGGCCTTTGGTAACGGTCAGGCCCCAAGTGATCAGCGGGCCGATGTCGCCCGGCCAGCAGGTCTGTACCGGCAGCATAGCCAAATCGACATCGTCGCCCTCGATCACCACTTCCTGGCAGATCGCGTCCTTGACGACTTTTGGCGCCATGGAAATGATCTTGCGGAAAATCGGCAGCTTCGACCAAGCGTCCTTCAGGCCCTTCGGCGGCTCCGGCTCCTTGAGGAACGCCAACAGCTTGCCGATCTCGCGCAGTTCGCTGACGGCTTCGGCCCCCATGCCCAAGGCCACGCGCTCCGGTGTGCCGAACAGGTTGCCCAGCACCGGGATGTCATAACCCGTCGGATTTTCGAACAACAGCGCCGGGCCTTTTGCGCGCAGGGTGCGGTCGCAGACCTCGGTCATTTCCAGGACAGGGGACACCGGCACCTGGATGCGCTTGAGTTCGCCGCGCTGTTCCAGCCCACTGATAAAGTCGCGCAAGTCGCGATACTGCATGCAAAAGCCTCATGGTCGCCGTGGCGTTCGGGGGCCCGAGTTTAACGCCGCCCGTTCAGAATAGTGAATGCACAGATAGCAAAAAGCCGGGTTTCCCCGGCTCTTGCTGGCCTGTCCTGGCGATTTACTTGCGTTTCATCGACAGGAAGAACTCATCGTTGGTCTTGGTCGCCTTCAGCTTGTCGACCAGGAACTCGATGGCAGCGACTTCATCCATCGGATGCAGCAGCTTGCGCAGGATCCACATGCGCTGCAACTCGTCGTCGGCGGTCAGCAGTTCTTCGCGACGGGTACCGGAACGGTTGATGTTGATGGCCGGGAACACACGCTTCTCGGCGATACGACGGTCCAGGGGCAGCTCCATGTTGCCGGTGCCCTTGAATTCCTCGTAGATCACTTCGTCCATCTTCGAACCGGTTTCAACCAGTGCGGTGGCGATGATGGTCAGCGAACCGCCTTCCTCAATGTTCCGCGCGGCGCCGAAGAAACGCTTGGGTTTTTCCAGGGCGTGGGCATCGACACCACCGGTCAGCACCTTGCCGGAGCTCGGGATCACGGTGTTGTAGGCGCGGGCCAGACGGGTGATGGAGTCCAGCAGGATCACCACGTCCTTCTTGTGCTCGACCAGGCGCTTGGCCTTCTCGATCACCATTTCAGCGACCTGCACGTGACGGGTTGGCGGCTCGTCGAACGTCGAGGCGACCACTTCGCCGCGCACGGTGCGCTGCATCTCGGTCACTTCTTCCGGACGTTCGTCGATCAGCAATACGATCAGGTGAACTTCAGGGTTGTTACGGGCGATGTTGGCCGCGATGTTCTGCAGCATGATCGTCTTGCCCGCTTTCGGCGGTGCCACGATCAGGCCACGCTGGCCTTTGCCGATGGGTGCGCACAGGTCGATGACACGACCGGTGAGGTCTTCGGTGGAACCGTTGCCGGCTTCCATCTTCATGCGCACGGTCGGGAACAGCGGAGTCAAGTTCTCGAAGAGAATCTTGTTCTTCGCGTTTTCCGGACGGTCGAAGTTGATCGTGTCGACCTTGAGCAGGGCGAAATAACGCTCGCCTTCCTTCGGAGGACGGATCTTGCCAACGATGGTGTCACCGGTGCGCAAGTTGAAGCGACGGATCTGGCTCGGCGAGACGTAGATATCGTCTGGACCGGCGAGATAGGAAGCGTCTGCGGAGCGAAGAAAGCCGAAGCCGTCCTGGAGAATCTCCAGCACGCCATCACCGGAGATTTCCTCGCCGCTTTTCGCGTGCTTCTTGAGCAGGGAGAAAATCACGTCCTGCTTGCGCGAACGGGCCATATTTTCTATGCCCATCTGTTCGGCCAATTCGAGCAGTTCGGTAATCGGCTTTTGCTTGAGTTCAGTCAGATTCATATAGGAATGACGTAATCATTTATGGAGGGGGGAAATTAAGCTTTTGGCTTAATGAGGCCGCGCCGCGGAGAAGGCGACAGGATCGCGTACTTATTCGAAAGGAGAGCGTCGGCGACGGCTTGCAGGGGGCACTGGAGAAACCAGTGCGGGGCCGAATGTACCACCTGGGTTTCCAAGCGTCTAGCCCCGAATAACGAAAAAGCCCCGCGATTTGCGGGGCTTTTCCAGTGGCATTCGGCGCTTAGATGTTGGCGTCGAGGAAAGCGGCCAGTTGCGACTTCGACAGCGCACCGACCTTGGTGGCTTCGACGTTGCCGTTCTTGAACAGCATCAGGGTCGGGATACCACGCACGCCGTGCTTGGCCGGCGTCTCCTGGTTTTCGTCGATGTTCAGCTTGGCAACGGTCAGCTTGCCCTTGTAGGTCTCGGCAATCTCGTCCAGGACCGGAGCGATCATTTTGCAAGGACCGCACCACTCAGCCCAATAGTCGACCAGTACCGCGCCTTCGGCCTTGAGAACGTCAGCTTCGAAGCTAGCGTCGCTAACGTGTTTGATCAGATCGCTGCTCATGGAAATCTCCGGGGTCATCAGCAAAAAAACGTGGCCCATCATAGCGGCCCTTCCCGGGTTCAGGAAGCCGCAGTTGATTGAGTCTCGCTATGGCGCAGGATGTATTTGGGTATGACCCGGCTTATGAAGCCGTGGGCGCGACGAAGGAAATCCCGGTACGCAGCGCAGCGTTACGTACATGTTCCTGCATGGCTTTTTGCGCAGCGACTGACGCCCGGCGGGCCAGGGCGCGAAGGATCTTGCGATGCTCCTGCCAGGTTTCCATCGCCCGCTCCGCCCGGATGAACGGTAGTTTCTGGCTTTCCAGGAAGATGTCGGCGCTGGCGGTGAGGATGCTCAGCATCGCCTGGTTGCCGCTGGCCAGCAGGATTCGCCGATGGAATTCGAAATCCAGCCGCGCGGCGGCATCGAAATCCCCGACCTTCAATTCCCGGCGCATGGCTTCGACATTGTCTTGCAACCGGTCGAGCTCATCGGCGCTGAGCGTCACCGCCGCTAACCCCGCCGCGAAACCCTCCAGGGCGTAGCGCAACTGGAAGATGTCCACCGGCGAAGCCTGGGCCGCGAACGGCCAGCCCGGCGCGGACTCGCTGCGTGGAGCCTCTACCGGTGCCTGCACGAACACGCCCTTGCCCGGCTGCACGCTGATCATGCCCAAGGCACTCAAGGAGGACAGCGCTTCACGCAACGACGCCCGGCTCACCCCCAGTTGCAGTGCCAGGTCCCGTTGCGACGGCAGCGCATCGCCGGGGCCGAAGCCTTCATCGACGATCAGTTTGCGGATGGCTTGCAGCGCCACTTCAGGAACGGCACGAGCGATGGAATTCATGATTTTTCAGACGAACCGGGCCAGTGAGCGGCTAGTTGTAAAGCTATTCGCCGCGTCCGGCAAGTCGTGCCCCAGCAGGGTTCGGCGGCAAATGCCGACGCTCGATAAAGGTGCGAAACGCGGCGCAACTGTTCAGACCAGTAAGACCGCCTCCCACCAGCAAAACCGTGGCTTTGACCGATTAAAAGCCGGCTTGGCATGGCCTGTGCTCTGTCCGAACGCAGAAATCACATCACCGATTGCGGAGATTCGCCATGATTCAGCGTTGCAGCGCCCTGCTCACAGCCCTGTTCGCCAGCCTGATGCTTTGTCAGCTGCCTGCCCACGCCGATGGCCTGGAAGACGTGGTCAAGCGTGGCACCCTCAAGGTCGCCGTGCCCCAGGACTTCCCGCCCTTCGGTTCGGTCGGCCCGGACATGAAGCCCCGCGGCCTGGACATCGACACCGCGAAACTGCTGGCCGACCAGCTCAAGGTCAAGCTTGAACTGACCCCAGTCAACAGCACCAACCGCATCCCCTTCCTCACCACCGGCAAGGTCGACCTGGTAATTTCCAGCCTGGGCAAGAACCCGGAGCGGCAAAAGGTCATCGACTTCTCCAGTGCCTATGCACCGTTCTACCTGGCCGTGTTCGGCCCGCCCGATGCCGCCATCAACACTTTGGACGACCTCAAGGGCAAGACCATCAGCGTCACCCGTGGCGCCATCGAAGACATCGAGCTGACCAAGGTCGCCCCCGAAGGCACCACCATCAAGCGCTTCGAAGACAACAACTCGACCATCGCCGCCTACCTGGCCGGCCAGGTGGACCTGATCGCCAGCGGCAACGTGGTGATGGTCGCCATCAGCGAACGCAACCCCAAGCGTGTTCCGGCGCTGAAGGTAAAACTCAAGGACTCGCCGGTTTACGTGGGCGTGAACAAGAACGAGCCGGCATTGCTGGACAAGGTCAACCAGATCCTCGCCACCGCCAAGACCGATGGCAGCCTGGAAAAGAATTCCCAGACCTGGCTCAAGCAGCCGCTGCCGGCCGATCTCTGACCGTCGCTTGAGAGGCTGAGCATGGCTTATCAGTTCGATTTCCTGCCGGTGGTGCAAAACACCGAGCTGCTGTTGCGCGGTGCGCTGTTCACCTTGGAACTGACGGCCATCGGCACGTTGCTCGGGGTCGGCCTGGGCATTGTCGGGGCCGTGGTCCGGGCCTGGAACATTCGTCCGTTCGCAGCGATCTTCGGCGTGTACGTGGAGTTGATCCGCAACACGCCGTTCCTGGTGCAGCTGTTTTTCATCTTCTTCGGCTTGCCGTCCCTGGGCTTGCAGATTTCCGAATGGCAGGCGGCGGTGCTGGCAATGGTGATCAACCTTGGCGCCTATTCCACCGAGATCATTCGCGCCGGTATCCAGGCAATTCCGCGGGGGCAACTGGAAGCCGCCGCCGCCCTGGCGATGAGCCGCTTCGAGGCGTTCCGCCACGTGGTGCTGCTGCCAGCACTGGGCAAGGTCTGGCCGGCCTTGAGCAGCCAGATCATCATCGTGATGCTCGGCTCGGCGGTGTGTTCGCAGATCGCCACCGAAGAATTGAGCTTTGCCGCGAATTTCATCCAGTCGCGCAACTTCCGCGCGTTCGAAACCTATGCGCTGACCACGCTGATCTATTTGTGCATGGCGCTGTTGATCCGCCAGTTCCTCAATTGGGTCGGGCGTCGCTACATTGCCAGGAGCAGCCAATGAGCGATTTCACTTTCTGGGACGTGGTGCGCAACCTGCTCACCGGCCTGCAATGGACCCTGGCGCTGTCGCTGGTGGCGTTTATCGGCGGTGGCGTGATCGGCTTGCTGGTGATGGTGCTGCGCATCTCCAAACGCGCCCTGCCCCGCAACATCGCCCGTACCTACATCGAGCTGTTCCAAGGCACACCGCTGTTGATGCAACTGTTCCTGGTGTTCTTCGGCGTGGCCCTGGCCGGGGTGGAGATTTCCCCGTGGATGGCGGCGGCGATTGCCCTGACGCTGTTTACCAGCGCCTACCTGGCGGAGATCTGGCGCGGTTGTGTCGATTCGATTTCCAACGGCCAGTGGGAAGCCTCCGCAAGCCTGGCCCTCAACCCGCTGGAGCAGTTGCGCTACGTGATCCTGCCCCAGGCCCTGCGCATCGCCGTGGCGCCGACCGTGGGCTTCTCCGTGCAGGTGGTCAAGGGCACGGCCGTCACGTCGATCATCGGCTTTACCGAGCTGACCAAGACCGGCGGCATGCTCGCCAATGCCACGTTCGAGCCGTTCATGGTCTATGGCCTGGTCGCCCTCGGCTACTTCCTGCTCTGCTACCCCTTGTCCCTCAGCGCGCGCTACCTGGAAAGGAGACTGCATGCCTCTGCTTAGAATTACCGCCCTGCATAAATACTATGGCGATCATCATGTGCTCAAAGGCATCGACCTGAGCGTCGAGGAGGGCCAGGTGGTGGCGATCATCGGCCGCAGCGGCTCGGGCAAATCCACCTTGCTGCGCACCCTCAACGGCCTGGAATCGATCAACGATGGCGTGATCGAAGTCGACGGCGAGTACCTCGACGCCGCCCGCGCCGACCTGCGCAGCCTGCGCCAGAAAGTCGGGATGGTGTTCCAGCAGTTCAACCTCTTCCCGCACCTGACGGTGGGCGAAAACGTCATGCTCGCGCCGCAGGTTGTGCAAAAAGTGTCCAAGGCCAAAGCAACTGAGCTGGCGCGGCAGATGCTGGAACGGGTCGGGCTCGGCGAGAAATTCGATGCCTTCCCCGACCGTTTGTCTGGCGGCCAGCAGCAACGGGTCGCCATTGCCAGGGCCCTGGCAATGTCGCCGAAAGTGCTGCTGTGCGACGAAATCACCTCGGCCCTGGACCCGGAACTGGTCAACGAAGTACTCAGCGTGGTGCGGCAGTTGGCCAAGGAAGGCATGACGCTGATCATGGTCACCCACGAAATGCGCTTCGCCCGGGAAGTGGGCGACAAGCTGGTGTTCATGCACCAGGGCAAGGTGCATGAAGTGGGTGATCCCAAGGTGTTGTTCGCCGATCCGCAGACGCCGGAGCTGGCGAACTTTATCGGGATGGTCGAGCCTGCCTGATTTTTACTGCCAAAGAACACTCTGTGGCGAGGGGATTTATCCCCGCTGGGCTGCGCAGCAGCCCTAAAGCTATGAACTCAATCTTCTTGGCACGACGAGTTGCCTGGTTTGGGGGCCGCTTCGCAGCCCAGCGGGGATAAATCCCCTCGCCACAGAAGCATCCTGCGAATGGCTCTGGCTCAAGGGTTTGGTTCAGGCGCGTTGGCGTAAGCGGTCGATCGTGGCAGGATGGCGAGGTTATCGACCGAGACTTTTTGACCATGCCGCCATCCCAAGCCAAGAATCTGTCCCTGATCGCCGCCATCGACCTGGGCTCCAACAGCTTCCACATGGTCGTCGCCAAGGCCCAGAACGGGGAAATCCGCATTCTTGAGCGGCTCGGCGAAAAGGTCCAACTGGCCGCCGGCATCGATGAAGAACGCCAGCTGAGCGAAGAATCCATCCAGCGCGGGCTCGATTGCCTCAAGCGGTTTGCCCAACTGATCAACGGCATGCCCCTGGGCGCCGTGCGGATCGTGGGCACCAACGCCCTGCGCGAGGCGCGCAACCGCGGCGAATTCATCCGCCGTGCCGAAACCATCCTCGGCCATCCGGTGGAAGTCATCTCCGGCCGTGAAGAAGCTCGCCTAATCTACCTCGGCGTTTCCCATACCCTGGCCGACACCCCGGGCAAGCGCCTGGTGGCGGACATCGGCGGCGGCAGCACCGAATTCATCATCGGCCAGCGCTTCGAGCCGCTGCTGCGCGAAAGCCTGCAAATGGGCTGCGTCAGCTACACCCAGCGTTATTTCCGCGACGGCAAGATCACCCCGGCCCGCTACGCCCAGGCCTATACGGCCGCACGCCTGGAAATCATGAGCATCGAACACGCCCTGCATCGCCTGACCTGGGACGAAGCCATCGGCTCCTCGGGGACTATTCGCGCCATCGGCCTGGCGCTCAAGGCGGGTGGCCACGGCACTGGCGAAGTCAACGCCGAGGGCCTGGCCTGGCTCAAGCGCAGGGTGTTCAAGCTCGGTGAAGCGGACAAGATCGATTTCGAAGGCATCAAGCCCGACCGTCGGGCGATTTTCCCGGCGGGCCTGGCGATCCTCGAGGCGATCTTCGACGCCCTCGAGCTGCAACGCATGGACCATTGCGAGGGCGCCCTGCGCGAAGGCGTGCTCTACGACCTGCTGGGGCGTCATCATCACGAAGACGTGCGCGAACGCACCCTGGGCTCGCTCATGGAGCGTTATCACGTCGACCAGGAGCAAGCCGTACGGGTCGAGCGCAAGGCCCTGCACGCCTTCGACCAGGTGGCCGATGACTGGGATTTGAACGACGGGGTCTGGCGCGAGTTGCTGGGTTGGGCCGCCAAGGTCCATGAAGTGGGCCTGGACATCGCCCACTATCACTACCACAAGCACGGCGCCTACTTGATCGAGCATTCGGACCTGGCCGGTTTCTCCCGGGAAGACCAGCAGATGCTCGCGCTATTGGTGCGCGGCCATCGACGCAACATTCCCAAGGATAAATTTGCCGAGTTCGGCGATGACGGCATCAAGCTGATTCGCCTGTGCGTGCTGCTGCGTTTTGCGATCCTGTTCCACCACATCCGTGGCACCCAGGAAATGCCCCAGGTGGTCCTGCACGCCAATGGCGATCAGTTGGATGTGCTATTTCCCGAAAATTGGCTGGAAGAGAACCAACTGACCCAGGCCGACTTCGCCCAGGAAGCGGAATGGCTGACGCGGGTTGGGATTGTGTTGAACATTCACTGATTGCTTGCTGGAGTCCCTAGTGGCCCAACTGCAATCCATTGTGGCGAGGGAGCTTGCTCCCGCTGGAGGGCGAAGCCCTCCCAAGAGTTGGGGCTGCTGCGCCCGAAACGTCGGACCGGCCCAGCGGGAGCAAGCTCCCTCGCCACAAAAGCTAAGCCTGCCCCCCAACCTTCGAGCTTTTAACGAACCGCCAACACCGGGCTGCTCAAGCGCTCGAGCAACGTCGCCTGGGCGCTGCGCGGGTTCTGGTTGCCGGTCGGCGTGTTGCGGATGTAGCGGCCATCCGACTGCAGGCTCCAGCTGTGGGTGTTGTCGGTCAGGTAGCTTTCCAGCTCCTTCTTGACCCGCAGGATCAGCTTCTTGCCTTCCACCGGGAAGCAGGTCTCGACCCGCTTGTCGAGGTTGCGCTCCATCCAGTCGGCGCTGGACAGGAACATCTGCTCCTCGCCGCCGTTGAGGAAGTAGAACACCCGCGTATGCTCCAGGAACCGCCCGATGATCGAGCGCACATGGATGTTGTGGGACACCCCCGGAATGCCCGGCCGCAGGCAGCACATGCCGCGCACCACCAGGTCGATGCGCACGCCCGACTGGCTGGCCTTGTACAACGCACGGATGATCTTCGGATCGGTCAATGAGTTGAACTTGGCAATGATGTGGGCCGGCTTGCCATCCAGGGCGAACTGCGTCTCCCGGGCAATCATGTCGAGCATGCCCTTTTTCAGGGTGAACGGCGCATGCAGTAGTTTCTTCATGCGCAAGGTCTTGCCCATGCCGATCAACTGGCTGAACAGTTTGCCGACGTCTTCGCATAAGGCATCGTCGGAAGTCAGCAGGCTGTAGTCGGTGTACAGACGGGCGTTGGCGGCGTGGTAGTTGCCGGTGCCCAAGTGGGCGTAACGCACGATCTCGCCGGCTTCACGGCGCAGGATGAGCATCATCTTGGCGTGGGTCTTGAAGCCGACCACGCCATAGATCACCACCGCACCGGCCGCTTGCAGGCGGCTGGCCAGTTGCAGGTTGGATTCCTCGTCGAAGCGGGCGCGCAATTCGATCACCGCCGTGACTTCCTTGCCGTTTCGCGCCGCGTCCACCAGGGCATCGACGATTTCCGAGTTGGCGCCGCTGCGATACAGGGTCTGGCGCACCGCCAGGACGTGGGGATCCTTGGCGGCCTGGCGCAACAGGTCGACCACCGGCGTGAACGACTCGAACGGGTGCAACAGCAGGATGTCCTGCTTGCTCACCACGCTGAAAATGTTTTCGCTGTTTTGCAGCAATTTCGGGATCTGCGGCGTAAACGGCGAATATTGCAGCTCCGGATGGCTGTCCAGGCCGGTGATGCTGAACAGTCGGGTCAGGTTGACCGGGCCGTTGACCTGATACAACTCGGTCTCATGCAGGTTGAATTGCTTGAGCAGATAGTCGGACAGATGTTTCGGGCAGGTGTCGGCCACCTCCAGGCGCACCGCATCGCCGTAACGACGGGAGAACAACTCGCCGCGCAGGGCGCGGGCCAGGTCTTCGACGTCCTCGGTGTCCACCGACAGGTCAGCGTTACGCGTCAGGCGGAACTGGTAGCAGCCCTTCACTTTCATGCCTTGGAACAGGTCATCGGCGTGGGCGTGGATCATCGACGACAGGAACACATAATTGTCGCCCGGGCCACCGACGTCTTCCGGCACGCGAATGATGCGCGGCAGCAGGCGCGGCGCCGGAATGATCGCCAGGCCGGAATCGCGACCGAAGGCGTCGATGCCTTCCAGCTCGACGATGAAGTTCAGGCTCTTGTTGACCAGCAGCGGGAACGGGTGCGTCGGATCGAGGCCGATCGGCGTGATGATCGGTGCGATCTCGTCGCGGAAATAGCGGCGCACCCAGGTCTTGATCTTGGTGTTCCAGTTGCGCCGGCGGATGAAGCGCACCTGGTGCTTTTCCAGCTCCGGCAGCAGGATGTCGTTGAGGATCGCGTACTGCCGGTCCACATGGCCGTGGACCAGCTCGCTGATGCGCGCCAGGGCCTGGTGCGGTTGCAGGCCATCGGCGCCGGCCTGTTCACGGGCGAAGGTGATCTGCTTCTTCAGGCCGGCCACACGAATTTCGAAAAACTCGTCCAGGTTGCTGGAAAAGATCAGCAAGAACTTCAGCCGTTCCAACAACGGATAGGACTCGTCCAGCGCCTGCTCCAGCACGCGGATGTTGAACTGCAGTTGCGACAGCTCGCGATGGATGTACAGGCTGCTGTCATCCAGGTTCGGAATAACAATCGCCGGCGCCGGGGCAGGCTCGACGACAGCCGGGGGAGCGGGCTCCAGCTCCGGCGGCGTCTCGGCGACTTGCTCGACCACGGGTTGAGCGTCTTTTACGGCAACTTCTGTGAGTCCTTCGGTATTCATCGCAAGTTCCTGGGAGGCTATTTCTGCTCTCGTAACAATTGGGCGGCGCGCACGGCAAAGTAAGTCAGGATGCCATCAGCGCCTGCGCGTTTGAAAGCGGTCAAGGACTCCAGGATCACCCCTTCGCCCAACCAACCGTTCTGGATCGCGGCCATGTGCATGGCGTACTCGCCGCTGACCTGATAAACAAAGGTCGGCACTTTGAATTCGTCTTTGACCCGGCAAAGAATGTCGAGATAGGGCATGCCAGGCTTGACCATGACCATGTCTGCCCCTTCTGACAAGTCAGCCGCCACTTCGTGCAAGGCTTCCTGACTGTTGGCCGGGTCCATCTGATAAGAGGCCTTGTTGGCCTTGCCCAGGTTCAGGGCCGAGCCGACCGCATCGCGGAACGGACCGTAATAGGCGCTGGCGTACTTGGCTGAGTAGGCCATGATCCGCACATTGACGTGACCAGCGACCTCGAGGGCTTCGCGGATCGCCTGGATGCGCCCGTCCATCATGTCCGACGGCGCTACCACCTGGGCACCGGCCTCGGCATGGGACAACGCCTGCCGGACCAGCGCATCGACGGTAATGTCGTTCTGCACGTAGCCTTCTTCATCGAGGATTCCGTCCTGCCCGTGGGTGGTGAACGGGTCCAGCGCCACGTCGGTGATCACCCCTAGCTCCGGGAAGCGCGCGCGCAGGGCGCGGGTGGCACGTTGGGCAATGCCCTCCGGGTTCCAGGCTTCGGCAGCGTCCAGGGACTTGAGCGTCGGCGGCGTGACCGGGAACAGGGCCAGCGCCGGAATCCCCAGTTCGACCCAGTGGGCGGCTTCTTCAAGCAGCAGGTCGATGGTCAGACGTTCCACCCCAGGCATCGACGCCACCGCCTCGCGACGGTTCTCACCGTCCAGCACGAACACCGGCAGGATCAGGTCATCGGTGGTCAGCACGTTTTCACGCACCAGCCGACGAGAGAACTCATCACGGCGGTTGCGACGCAGACGGGTAGCAGGGAACAGACGATTGGCGGGGGTAAAGCTCACGGCAGACTCCTGAGCCCGCAGACGGGCGAGCGTGACAGTTATAAGCGGCCATTATGACGAACGCATGACAGTTGTGCGAAAGCGCGACCGGTAGTCGCAGTCATTGTCTTCTGTAGGAATTGTTCACGTCGAGACACATTTCGATACTTTCCTGAATGTGCCTGAAGGGTTAGGCTGCGCGTTCATTTCGCCAGCACCCAGACAATGCTCCAACAATTTCTGCATGACTTCGGTTACTTGGCCCTGTTTATCGGCACGTTCTTCGAAGGCGAAACCATCCTCGTGCTCGCAGGCTTCCTGGCGTTCCGTGGCTACATGGACATCAACCTGGTGGTTGTCGTGGCGTTCTGCGGCAGCTATGCGGGCGACCAGCTGTGGTATTTCCTGGGGCGCAAGCATGGCCGCAAGCTCTTGGCGCGCAAACCGCGCTGGCAGTTGATGGGTGATCGCGCGCTGGAGCACATCCGCCGGCATCCGGACATCTGGGTCCTGAGCTTCCGCTTCGTCTACGGCCTGCGCACGGTGATGCCGGTGGCGATCGGCCTGTCGGGCTATCCGCCGGGCCGCTACCTGCTGCTCAACGGCATCGGCGCGGCGGTCTGGGCCACGGCCCTGGCCGCTGCCGCGTATCACTTCGGCGCGGTGTTGGAAGGCATGCTGGGCAGCATCAAGAAATACGAGTTGTGGGTGCTCGGCACGCTGCTGGTGATGGGCCTGGTCCTGTGGCTGCGCCGACGCATCAAGAATGCGCGGTTGGCCAAGAAAGTCCTTGAAGCCGAGCGACTCGAACAAGCCAAGTCTGCCGAGCCTACGACGCCAACCGAGTAAACCGGCTGCGGCAGCAGTACAGCCCGATGCCGCTGAGCAGGCTGTAGCTGAGCAGCCCGACCCAGGCCCCATGGCTCATCACAACGCTGGCCGGCCACAACCCCGCCAAGGGCGCCAGCCACACCAGCGGCAGGTTCGAGGCCAACCGCAACAGCTCCAGCTTCAGCGCCCACGGGCGATTCTCCAGGGCCACGCCCAACACGAACAGACCGAACGCCACCGCGCCCCACCCCAGCACCAGGGCGGCGACCGGCAGCCTGCTTTCAAGGTTCATCAAGTAACTGCCCAAGGCAATGTAGACGCAGAACTGCAGCCCCACGTACCACTGCTGGCGCAGGTCCAGCGGCACTTCGAATTTGCGGAACTGGCGCAAGTCCGGCTTGTTCAGCGGGTATCGGGCCGCGACATCCGCCGGACGCCAGCCGGTGGGCATGAACCAGATCCGCAGCTTGTCCCACCAGCGCTCGGCCCGCCGTGCATCGGCCCACAGCTGCGCATAGAACTGCAGGTTGGCCCACAGCGGATTCCAGCTCGCCAGCGGCGTGGTCACGCCGAAAATCACCGGCTCGTTGTCGTCTTCTTCCTGGAAGGTGCCAAACAGACGGTCCCAAATAATGAACACCCCGCCGTAGTTGCGATCCATGTAGAGAGGGTTCTGTGCATGGTGGGCACGATGATTGGACGGCGTGACGAAACACCACTCCAGCCAGCCGAGCTTGGGAATGTGCTGGGTGTGTACCCAGAACTGGTAGAGCAGATTCAACGCCGCGACGCTGACAAAGACCACCAGAGGTACGCCCGCTACAGCGAGCGGGACGTAGAAGATCCAGCTCAACAGGAACCCGGTGCTGGTCTGGCGCAACGCGGTGGAGAGGTTGTAGTCCTCGCTCTGGTGGTGCACCGAATGGGCCGCCCAGAGGATGTTGCGCTCATGACCCATGCGGTGCAGCCAGTAGTAGCAGAAGTCGTAGAGCACGAAGGCAAACACCCAGGTCCAGGCCCGGTCGGCAGGGAGTTCGATGACGGCCAGGTGCTTCAACGCAAAGGCATAGGTCACCAGCCCCACGCCTTTGGTCAGCAGGCCCGTGGTGGTCGACAGCACGCCAGTGCTCACGCTGTTGATCGCGTCTGCCACGCGGTAGTGGCTCGCCCCCCGCCAGCGATCGGCCAGCAACTCGACGGCAATCAGCACAAAGAAGAACGGCACGGCATACAGGATGAAGTTCATGACGCAACCCGGGCATGCGAGGCAGGAAGATAGTCGGCAGGTTAGGTGTAGCTGCCCGATCCCCCTATGGCAACGAGTGACAAATTAGTAGACATTTAACGCCATGAATCTGGAGAAAAAGCCCATGAGCAAAAAAATCGCAGTGATCCTTTCCGGCTGTGGCGTGTATGACGGCGCCGAGATCCACGAAAGCGTGATCACCTTGCTGCGCCTCGATCAGCGCGGGGCGCAGGTCCAGTGCTTCGCCCCCAATATTGCCCAGTTGCATGTGATCAATCACCTGACCGGCGAGGAAATGCCTGAGAGCCGTAACGTGTTGGTGGAGTCCGCGCGGATCGCCCGGGGCAACGTGAAGGATTTGCGTGAAGCCCGGGTCGAGGATTTCGATGCCTTGATCGTGCCCGGTGGCTTTGGCTCGGCGAAGAACCTCTCGAACTTCGCCGTCGAAGGCGCTGGCTGCACCGTTCAGCCAGAGGTCCTGGCCTTGACCGAGGCCTTTGCCGAGGCCGGTAAACCGGTCGGCCTGATCTGCATCTCCCCGGCCCTGGCGGCAAAAATCTATGGTCCGGGGGTGACCTGCACCATCGGCAACGACCCGGACACGGCGGCGGCCGTGAGCAAAATGGGCGGCACCCACGAAGACTGCGCGGTGACCGACATCGTCGAAGACCACGCGCGCAAACTGGTCAGTACCCCGGCCTACATGTTGGCGCAGAACATCAGCGAAGCGGCTTCAGGCATCAATAAGCTGGTGGACCGGGTATTGGAGTTGACGCACGAGAACGACGTTTAACAGCAGCACCGCCAACCCAATGTGGGAGCGAGCCTGCTCGCGATAGCGACGGTTCAGCTGGCATAGCTGTTGACTGACACACCGCCATCGCGAGCAGGCTCGCTCCCACAGGGGTTATGCACAAGGCTTAAGCGATTCTGGTCAACCGAGTCAGGATCCGATCCAGCGCATTGGCAAACCCTTGCTTGTCCCGTTCGCTGTACGCCGCAGGGCCGCCACCCATATGCCCCTGCTCACGCAAATCGGTGAACAGGTTGCGCACCGCCAGGCGCTCACCCATGTTTTGCGCGTCGAACTCCTTGCCCCTAGGGTCCAGGGCGGCGACGCCCTTCTTTACCAACCGGTCGGCCAAGGGCACGTCGCTGCAGATCACCAGCTCACCCGGCACGGCGTGCTCAACCAGGTAATCGTCCGCCGCGTCAGGGCCGCTGGGCACCACGATTAATTTCACACAGGCCAGGGCCGGCTTGATCTGCGGTTGGCCGGCCACCAGCACCACCTCGAACCGGCGCTTCAAGGCGAACTTGACCACCAGTTCCTTCGCCGCCTTGGGACAGGCGTCGGCGTCGATCCATACGCGCATTGAGTGGTTTCCTCTAAATTAACAGCATCGCGGGCAAGCCTTGCTCCCACAGGTAAGTGCTAGCTGTGGGAGCAAAGCTTGTGTGGGAGCAGGCTTGTGTGGGAGCAAAGCTTGCTCGCGATTATGAGCGCAGCGAATGCCGCTGTCAGGAAACCTGCACCCGACGCTTCTCCGCCACCCAACTGCGTCCATACAACACTACGATCGCCAGGATCGCCACCACTTGGGCCGCCAGCGAATAGGCATCGGCATGAATGCCCAGCCAGTCGAAATCGAAGAACGCCACCGGATGGGTGCCGAAGATCCCGGCTTCCTGCAACGCCTTTACGCCATGACCGGCGAACACCACCGACAGTGCGCACAGCAACGCGGCGTTGATGCTGAAGAACAGCGCCAGCGGCAGCTTCGCCGAGCCGCGCAGGATCACCCAAGCCAGCCCCACCAGCAACACCAGCGCCGTCGCACCGCCGGCCAGCACCGCGTTATGCCCGGCGGGACCCGCTTGCAGCCACAGGGTTTCGTAGAACAGGATCACTTCGAACAGTTCGCGATAGACCGAGAAGAACGCCAGGATCGCAAAACCGAAACGCCCTCCGCCGCCCACCAGGCTGCTCTTGATGTAATCCTGCCAGGCCGCCGCGTGACGACGGTCGTGCATCCAGACGCCCAGCCACAGCACCATCACACTGGCGAACAACGCCGTCGCGCCTTCGAGCAACTCGCGCTGGGCACCGCTGACGTCGATCACATACGCCGCCAGGCCCCAGGTCGCCAGGCCGGCCAGCAGCGCCAGGCCCCAACCGACGTTGACGCTGCGCACCGCCGACTGCTGGCCGGTGTTGCGCAGGAATGCCAGGATTGCCGCCAGCACCAGGATCGCTTCCAGCCCTTCGCGCAGCAGGATCAACAAGCCGGAGATGTAGCTCAACGACCAGCTCAAGCCATCGCCGCCCAGCAGGTCGGCGGACGCTTTCAACTTGGCCTTGGCCGCGTCCAGGCGCTGTTCGGCCTGCTCCACCGGCAAACCGTCCTGCAGCGACTGACGGTAGGCCATCAGCGACTTTTCGGTGTCCTTGCGCACGTTGGCGTCGACGTTATCCAACGAGCTTTCCACCAGCTCGAAACCTTCCAGGTAAGCCGCTACCGACAGGTCGTAAGCTTGGTCGTGGTCACCGGCGCGATACGCGGCGATGCTTTTATCCAAGGTGGCGGCCGTGTAGTCGAGCAACTGCGCCGGGCCACGTTGCACCTGTGGCGGCTGGGCGCGCTGGGCACGGAATGTCGCCGCCGCTGCCGGGCCTTGCGCGGCGAGGACTTCGCCCGGGGTCTGGCGCGCCAGGTCAGCGAGGTTGAAAACCTGTCCACTTGTGGCGGCGGCCGGGTCGGCGCTGAAGCTGGCGATGTAGGTCGCCAAATCCCAGCGTTGACGGTCGTCGAGCTGATCGGCAAAGGCCGGCATGTCGGTGCCTTCGATGCCCATGCCGAGGGTGTTGTAGATCCCATAGAGGCTCAGGCGATCCAGGCGCTGGGCGTCCCGCAAGTTGGCGGGCGGCGGTTCCAGGCCAACACCGGCAGGACCGTCGCCGGCACCGGTGGCACCGTGGCACACCGAGCAGTTCTGCGCATAGAGCGGCGCGCCGCGGGCGGGATCAGGGGTAATGACCGGCGCCTGGCTGACTTCGTACGCCACCGCCAATTTGGCCCCCAGTTGCCGCGCCAGACGGGCAACCTCGCCGCCATCCTGGCGTTGGGTGATCGCCGTGCGCAAGGTGCCGATGCCTTGAACCAACTCAGGCTTTTCCGGTTTGGCCGGCAACCCGACGATCAACCCTTCCAGCGCCTGGGTGAACTCCAACTGCTCGCGGTATTCCGCCTCGTCGATGACCTTGCCCGCCTCGACCGTGGCCGGGTAATCCGCCCCGATGTAATCCAACAAATGCAGCGCCTGGGGGGCACTTTCGAGGGTGTCGGCCAGCAGCGAAGTGCTGCATAGCGCAAGCAATGGCAATACAAGCCAGGCCAGCAAACGGAACGGCGCAGTCATGAATGACTCTCGGTTGGTAATAAGAAGTAACACATTGTTCACTTCCAATGGCTTTGGCTCAAGGGCTGATGTGTTTTGGCAGCCGGCTTTCATCGGATTTTCATGCTTTGGCGGTGATGTCACAAAAACAGCATTTCGCGATTGAAAAGCCATTACATAGCCAAGCGCCATGTTTATAATCCCGCCGCCTTCTTATCATTCGATGGCATAAAAGCTCCTCTTTTTATGAGGAACCGACAGCGTTTCGACGCTCGTCCGTGGGATCGCTCCAGCCCGGCCCGCACACCCCCGGCTGCTATCAGGGAAGAAAATGTTCATGGCATCCCGTGCCGCTCTTTCGGTCGCCCTTGGCGCGATCACCTTGTTGTCCGGCTGCTCGGCCTTTCGCAACTACGACAGCGAATTGGCCCAGACCAACCAGCAACTGGCGTCCGGCAACGTCGACGGCGCGTTGACCCTCCTGGAAAAGAACAACTCCAGCCAAGACAAAGACCTGCTGTATTACTTCGAGAAAGGTGAGCTGCTGCGCGCCAAGGGCGACTTGTCCGGCAGCCAGACCGCCTGGAACAGTGCCGACCAGCAAGTTGGCCAGTGGGAAGACGCGGTCAAGCTCGACACGGCCAAGTACCTGGCCCAGTTCGGCAGCTTCCTGGTCAACGATAAAGTCCGTCGCTACGAAGGCTACGACTACGAAAAAGTCATGCTGACCACGCAGATGGCCCTGAATCTGCTGGCGGTGAATGACTTCGACGGCGCCCGGACCCAGATCAAGAAGACCCACGAACGCGAAGCGGTGATCGCCGACCTGCGGGACAAGGAATACCTCAAGCGCGAGGAAGAAGCCGAGAAGCAAGGGGTCAGGACCGAATACAAGGACCTCCAGGGTTACCCGGTGGCCAGCCTCGACGCTCCGGAAGTGGTCGGTCTGAAAAACAGTTACCAGAGCGCGTTCAGCCACTACCTGGCCGGATTCGTCTACGAAGCCCTGGGTGAAAAGGACCTGGCCGCACCGGGTTATCGCAAGGCCGCCGAACTGCGTCCCAACACACCGTTGCTGGAGCAGGCCCTGCGTGATCTGGACAAGCCTGCCGCCAAAAGCGATGACAGCGACATCCTGATCGTGGTGCAGAGTGGCCTGGCGCCGTCCCGGGACTCGATCCGCATTCCCCTTCCGCTGCCGATCAGCGGCAACCTGGTCATCACGCCGTTGTCGTTCCCGCTGATCAAGCCTGACACCTCCACCGCCACCTTCGGCCAGATCGGTGTCGACGGTCGCCAGTTGGACCTGACCCAGCTCAACAGCACCACCGCCATGTCGCGCCGAGCCCTGCGCGATGACATGCCGGGCATCATCCTGCGCACCACCGTGCGCGCCATCACCCGTGGCGTGGCGCAAAAACAGATCAACGAAACCAATCCCTTGGCCGGCTTGGCCGTGGGTCTTACCTCGGCGGTACTCGAAGGGGCCGACACCCGGACCTGGCGAACCCTGCCCGACTACACCCAGGTGGTGCGCCTGCGCCTGAAGAAAGGCGAGCACCAGGTCACCCTGCCAAGCGCGGTGGGCGGTTCGGTGGTCAAGGTCACCGTCGACCAGCGCTACCAGGTCATCACGCTGCGAGCGGTGGGTAACCAAGTGTTCGCCGGCGGCCTGGCGGCCCAGGTGATACCAAGCGCCAACCCGACCGCCATTGCCCTCAAGCAACCTTAAGAACGGAGTCTTGTTCACATGCGTTTAAAACTGATCGCCGTCGGCGCCCTGGCCTTGCTGGCCGGTTGCGCCACCCCGCCGCCGCCGGAGCCGGGCAGCGCCGCCAGCAAGGTCGTGGCGATGGGCAAGACCAAGAACATCGTGGTCGGCGCCATGCGCGTGGCCCGGGAAAACGGCTACATGACCGTCAATGTCCAGTTGAGCAACACCAGCTACAACAACAAGACGATGTATTACCGCTTTGCCTGGCTGGGGCCGGAAGGCTTTCCGATCGCCGAAGAAGAAACCTGGAAAAGCCTGACGATGTATGGCGAGCAGACCAGTTTCCTGCCAGCCATCGCACCGACGCCCAAGGCCGTGGATTTCCGTTTGGAAATCAATACCCCTTGAGCCTGACCCCGGTCGGTCAAGCCAACACCGGACCTGTGGCGAGGGAGCTTGCTCCCGCTCGGTTGCGTAGCGACCGCAAGATTTTGGGGCCGCTTCGCGACCCAGCGGGAGCAAGCTCCCTCGCCACAGGGATCGTCGGCACAAGTTCCTTTACTGATCGGCATTACACCTAAGCCCATATTCATTCAGTTTTCGAGAGCCCCCACATGTTCGTACGCATTTCCTCCCTCGCCCTCGCCGCCCTGCTGGTCAGCGGCTGTGCCAACAACTCGCCGGTCCTGGGCAACAAGAACATCAGCTACGGCGATACCAAGGCCGTGGAAACCGTGACCAACGAGTTCGGCTCCACCGACCTGCAAATGATCGCCGAGTCCATGACCCGCTCCCTGGCCCAGTCCGGCATCCTGCAGGGTCGCCCGGTTGTCCAGGTCTATGACGTGAAGAACAAGACCAGCGAATACATCGACACCCGCGAAATCACCACCAGCATCAAGACCCAGTTGATGAAGACCGGCGCGGCCCGTTTCGCCAGCGACAACACCGCCATGGAAAGCCAGGTCGACCAGCTCAAGCTGCAGAACCAGAGCGGCCTGTACAAGAAAAGCACCGTGGCCAAGACCGGCAACATGATCGCTGCCAAGTACCGTCTTGAAGGCTCCATCAGCTCGATCGTCAAGCGCAGCAGCGACTACAAGGACGTCTTCTACAAATTCAGCCTGCAATTGATCGACGTCGAGAGCGGTCTGGCCGAGTGGATGGACGAAAAAGAAATCCGCAAGACCACGGAGCGCTAAGCCATGCGCACATGGATAGGCATCATGGCCCTGGCCTGCGCATTCAGTGCCCAGGCGGCCCCAAAAGTCGCGGTGACCGACCTGGCGTACCAGGAGCGGGTGGAGGAATACATCCACACCGTTTCGGCGCAGAGCAACTTCCAGGCGAACCCCTACAGCGCCAGCGCTTCCTCGAGCTACGACGAGATGGAAGCCACCAGCAGCTATATCGAGCAGGGCGAACTGCGCAAGTTCACCGGCGACATAAAGGGCGAGATCCTGCGCAGCGGCATGTTCCAGCTGACCCAGGGCACGCCCCACACGGCGGCTTCCACTGGCGACGTGTATGACGTGATCAAGCGCATCAAGGCCGGCAACTTCAAGGGTGCCGACTACGTGCTGTTCGGCACCGTGTCGGACATCGACTTCACCCGCGACATCAACGAGTTGGCCCATACCGATAGCTACTCGGCTGTGCTGGCGTTGACCCTGGTGGCGGACTTCAGCCTGATCAACACCAAGACCTACGAAATCACCTCGGCCTTCACGGCCATGGGTGAAGGCCAGGACACCAAGTTGCTGAACCACCGGGACGCACGCATCAGCCTCAACCGCCCACGGGTGGTCCGCGAAGTGTCCAAGGCCCTGGGGGAAGACGTGGCGCGGCAACTGAGCGAACAACTCGGCGGCCCGAGCTATGAGCAACCTGGCGAGCCGGTGCCGCGCAACAACCTGCCCCGGGATACGGCGCCGGTGATCTTGCGCTGAGTCACTGGGCGAATGCTCTGTGGCGCAGAAATTTTGTGGGAGCAAGCCTGTGGGAGCAAGGCTTGCCCGCGATGGAGGCGATGAGATCTTCCAGAAATCGAGTAGCCTTCATCGCGGGCAAGCCTTGCTCCCACACTGTCTTGCGCCCACGAAGCTCCTCGCCACAGGGTTTGGCTTTAGGCAGCAGCCTTTCTGATCGTCGCAAGCAAACCCGCCGCGCCAATGAACATACCGGCGAAGGCACGGTTCATCCGCCGCTGCTGTTTCGGTGTGCGCAACAGACGCAGGACTTTAGCCGCCAGCCCGGTATAGCCGGCCATGACAATGAGATCGACAGCGATCATGGTGACACCCAGGATCAGGTACTGCTGGATCAACGGCGCGTGGGGATTGATGAACTGCGGCAACACCGCCAGCATGAACACCAGCGCCTTGGGGTTGCTGACATTGACCAGGAAGCCGCGAAACACCAGCGCCAAGGGCTTGCCGATGGGCCGTGGGACCGCGTCGTCGGTCATATCGCCGGGAATGGCTCGCCACTGCTTGACCCCCAGATAGAGCAGGTAGGCCACGCCGAACCATTTGATCGCATAGAACGCGGTGGCCGATGCCGTGAGGATCGCGCCAACACCGGCGGCGACGACCACGATTTGCAACGCCAAGCCCAATTGCAGGCCCAAGGCGTTCCAATAACCGCGCCAAAAGCCATACCGCAGGCCGCTGGACATCGATGCAATCGCGCCGGCACCCGGCGAAAGACTGATCACCCAGCACGCAGCAAAAAACGCCAGCCATGTTTCAAGCACCATTGCACTCCCCGGCTCGAATTCGTCGAAACGACTAAGCTAATGCGCCGTCACGCCGTTGACTATCGTTTTTTGCACACGCATTTGAGTCGATGCAAACACCGTGGCGAGGGAGCTCGCTCCCGCTGGACCGCGTAGCGGCCCTATGCGTTATTCGACGAACCCACCCACCGGAAACGCCTCACTGCCGCGCCAGCGCCGCACCGAGCGCTGGAAGAACAGGCTGTTGGGCACTTGCACCATCGCGCTGCCGGTGCCGAGTTCCTCGGGTTCGATCAACGTGGTGTACAGCAGATTGATCGCCACCACGCGTCCCTTGATGCCGGGCTTGTCGGTGGTGTCCACCAACTCGACCACATCGCCCAGGCGAAAGGGTCCGACGGTGTAGATCAAAACGGCGCAGAACAGGTTGGACAGCACGCTCCAGATGGCAAAGAACGCCACCGCTGCCACCGCGACAAAACCCGACAGCGCCGTCCACAGCACCGTGGCCGAGACGCCCAGGCGTTCGAGCACCACCAGCACCGCAGTGCCCATGATCAGCCAGCGCAGCACGCCCCGCAGGATAATCACCAGTTGGGGCGGAAGCGGGTAACGCTCACCCAGGCCCGTGAGCGCACGCGCGACGAAGCGCTGCGAGACATAACCGGCCACCAGGATCAGCAGGATTTGCACACCGAGCCAGATCGGCTCGATCCACATGACAGGGACAGGCAACGCCAACGCTTCCATCAGGACAACGCCTCCAGCTCCGCTTGCAGGTTTTCCAGCAATTCCAGCGCTTGCATCCAAGCCTCCTCGAGCTCCGCTTCCCGAACCTTCAGCTTGGCCTGTTCGGCCAGCAGGTCACGCAACTCATCCTTGCGCGCTGCCTCGTAGAGACCACTGTCGCCCAGGCTGGTTTCGATTTTCTGCAGTTTTTCATGCAGCTTGCCCAGCTCGGCTTCGAGCTTGTCGGCCTCGCGCTTGTGCGGCGCCAATTGCTGGCGCAACGCAGCGGCGGCCTGGCGCTGGGCCTTCTTGTCGGTCTTGTCCGGGTTGACCGGTGTGCTGCTGACCGGCGCGTTGCGCTGGCGATACTCCACCAGCCACCGGGCGTAGTCCTCCAGGTCACCGTCGAACTCCTCGACCTTGCCATCGGCAACCAGGAAGAAGTTATCCGTGGTGCTCTTGAGCAAATGCCGATCGTGGGACACCACCAACACCGCGCCACTGAATTCCTGCAAGGCCATGGTCAGGGCCAGGCGCATTTCCAGGTCCAGGTGGTTGGTTGGTTCGTCGAGCAGCAACAGGTTCGGCCGGCCCCAGGCGATCAACGCCAGCGCCAGGCGGGCCTTTTCGCCGCCGGAGAAATTCAACACCGGCTCGTCGATGCGCGCCCCGCGGAAATCGAAACCGCCGAGGAAATCGCGCAGGGTCTGTTCCCGCTCGGTCGGCGCCAACCGTTGCAGGTGCAACAGCGGGCTGGCCTTGGAATCCAGGGAGTCGAGCTGGTGCTGGGCGAAGTAGCCGACGACGGTGTTTTCACCTCGGGTCAGGCGCCCGGCCAGAGGCTCGAGTTCGCCGGAAAGGTTCTTGATCAGGGTCGACTTACCGGCACCGTTGGGGCCCAGCAGGCCGATCCGCGCACCGGGGGTCAGTTGCAGCTTGACCTTCTCCAGCACGGTCTTGTCGCCGTAGCCCAGACGTGCGTCGGACAGGTCGATCAACGGGCTGGAGATCTTGGTCGATTCGCGGAAGACAAAATCGAACGGTGAATCGACGTGGGCCGCCGACAGTTCTTCCATCCGCTCCAGCGCCTTGATCCGGCTCTGGGCCTGGCGGGCCTTGGTGGCCTGGGCCTTGAAGCGGGCGATGTAGCTTTCCATGTGCGCACGTTGCGCCTGTTGCTTCTCGTAGGCCTGCTGTTGCTGGGCCAGGCGTTCGGCACGGGCGCGCTCGAAGGCGCTGTAGCCGCCGCGGTACAAGGTGAGCTTGCGCTGGTCGACATGGGCGACGTGATCCACCACCGCATCAAGGAAATCACGGTCGTGGGAAATCAGCAGCAGCGTACCCGGGTAGCTCTTGAGCCAGTCTTCGAGCCAAATGATGGCGTCGAGGTCCAAGTGGTTGGTCGGTTCATCGAGCAACAACAGGTCCGAAGGGCACATCAACGCCTGCGCCAGGTTCAGGCGCATCCGCCAGCCGCCGGAGAAATCCCCGACCTGACGATCCATCTGCTCATTGGTGAAGCCCAGGCCCGCGAGCAATTTGCGCGCGCGGGCATCAGCGGTGTAGCCATCGGCACTGTCGAGTTCCGAATGCAGGCGGGCCTGTGCGGCACCGTCGTGCGCCGCTTCGGCCGCCGCCAGGTCTCGTTGCACCTGGCGCAGGCGCAGGTCGCCATCAAGCACGTAGTCCACCGCCAGGCGCTCGAGGGTGTCGACCTCCTGGCGCATGTGGGCGATGCGCCAGTCGGCCGGCAGCAGGCAATCGCCCGAGTCCGGGTGCAACTCGCCTCGCAGCAAGGCGAACAGGCTCGATTTGCCGGCGCCGTTGGCACCGATGAGGCCGGCTTTGTGGCCGGCGTGCAGCGTCAGCTCGGCGTCTTCTAGCAGACGTTGCGGGCCACGCTGTAAAGTCAGGTTCTGAAGTCGGATCATAATGGCGGCGGAGTCTACCAGCTTCGCTCGCAACTGGCGCGAGTAGCACGATGTCCCCTGACCTGTGGAGTTTTTCCCTCGACCTCTATGCCAAGCCTGGCGTGGAGCCTGCGTGCCTTGCGGCACAAGACGCCGGCGCCAACGTCTGCCTGCTGCTTTGCGGCCTGTGGCTGGCGCAGCGCGGCGTCGCCTGCAATGAGCAGCGGCTGCAGCAACTTCGACAAGTGGCCGAGCCGTGGGAGGCCGAGGTCGTGCGGCCACTGCGTACGCTTCGCAGCCAATGGAAAGCCGGCGCCCGCGAGGACACGGCGCTCAATGGCCTGCGCGAACAGGTCAAGCAACTGGAGTTGGCTGCCGAACGGCGATTGTTGGAACGATTGGAAGCGCTGGCCAAGGATTGGCCGGGGACACAACAGAACGATCCAGCCCTATGGCTGCAAGGGCTGGCGGCGAATGCCGAGCCCGCGAGCCGCGACGCGCTGCATCAGCTGCGCGTCGCGGTGTCCGGCACTTAGGAAGCGCTGGTTGGGGTGCTGCTGGTGGTCGGCGCAACGGCAGCTGGGCTGGTCGCCGCGGCCGGAGTGCTGACGGTTGGCGCAGGTGCCGCGGTTGGAGCCGGAGCCGGTGTCGCGGGCTTGGCGGCTGGCGCAGCCGCAGGTTTTGCAGCGGCTGGCTTTTTCACGGCCGGTTTCGCGGCGGGCTTGGCGGCTGGTTTCGCGGCGGTTGGCTTGGTAGCTGCAGGCTTCGCAGTTGCAGGCTTGGCCGCAGCCGGTTTGGCAGCGGGTTTAGCCGCCGCTTTGGCGGGGGCTTTGGCTGCGACTGGCTTGGCAGCGGTTTTTGCAGCGGGCTTCGCCGCAGCCGTTTTGGTTGCCGCAGGCTTCGCTGCTGGTTTGGCAGCAGGCTTAGCGGCAGCCGGTTTTGCGGTGGCTTTTACCGGCGCTTTGGCAGCTGGTTTAGCGGCAGCGGTTTTCGTCGCGGCTGGTTTGGCGGCGGCGGTTTTAGCGGCAGGCTTGGCGACAGCTTTTGCCGTAGGCTTGGCGGCTGGTTTAGCAGCCGCTTTTACAGCGGGCTTGGCAGCAGCAGGTTTAGCGGCCGCCGTTTTTGCAGCGGGCTTGGCAGCCGCCTTGACGACTGGTTTTTTCGCCGCAGGTTTTGCAGCGCTGGCAGCGACGGGTTTGGCAGCCGGCTTGCTGGCGGCTTTGGCCGATGCTTTCGCGGCAGGCTTGGCAGCGACTTTGGCCGGTGCTTTTGCCACGACGGGTTTAGCCGCGGGCTTCTTGGCCGATACAGCGGCAGGCTTGGCAGCACGAAGCGACAGCGCCTTGCCCGCGGCTTCTTGCACGCGACCGACGCCCTGGGCCAATTTCAGGCTTTCCTGGGCATCACGCTTGAGTTGCAGAATGTAGGCGCGGGTTTCGGACTGACGATCCTTCAAGGCATCGAGCAGGTCTTCGAGTTCTTTCACGACATCTTTGGCCTTGGCTTGTGCCTTGGCCTTGCCAGCGGTGGCTGCGTCTTGCAGTTTGGTGCGTGACTTGTGCAGTTTTTCCTGCGCTTTACCGCGTTGTTTTTCCAGTTTGGCGAGCAGTTTTTCAGCATCAGCCAGGGCTTGGGAGCAGGCATTTTCCAGATGTTCGAGCAGGCTGCCCGAGAGTTGTTGGAGCAAGTGCAACGGAGTGTTTACAGGCTTCTTGGTGGCCGACATGGTTTACCTCCTGACTGACGTGAGTGCGGCTCATACTAGACCTCTGCTGCAACCGCCGCTAGGGCATGTTGACAGTACACAAGACGTTGCGTTGCAAGGGACGAAAAATCTTCTGCGCCAGTGCCTTGGCAATCCACCTCTACAGATATCGGCACTGGCATAATTCCTCGATTCGAGGCCGGAGAGCACACATGTCGCGTCACCTTTTTTTATTCCTGTGCATGGCTTGCGCCACGATCCAGGCCGCTGAAAAAACCAACGCAAACGATGCTCACGATTTGGCTTACAGCCTGGGCGCCAGCCTCGGCGAACGCCTGCGCCAGGACGTGCCGGACCTGCAGATCAAAGCCCTGGTCGAAGGTTTGCAACAGGCCTACCTGGGCAAGCCGCTGGCTCTCAAGGATGAACGCATCGAACAAATCCTGGCCGAGCACCAGGCACAACTGAACGCGCCAGCGACAACGCCGCAGATCGAAGCCGCATTGAAGACAGAGCAGAAATTTCTCATCGAAGAAAAGAACCAACCCGGCGTCCAGCAACTGGCAGATGGCATCCTGCTGACCGAAATCAAGCCAGGCCATGGCGCGAAGGCCGGTCCTCACGGCAAGGTCCAGGTGCTGTACATCGGTCGCTTGCCGGACGGCACCGTATTCGATTCCAACCGTCAGGCGCAGTGGTTCAACCTCGACAGTGTGATTGACGGTTGGCGCAGTGCATTGCCGCAAATGCCGGTCGGCGCGAAATGGCGACTGGTGATCCCGTCGTCCCTGGCCTATGGCGCCGAAGGGGCTGGGGATGTAATCCCGCCGTACACGCCATTGGTGTTTGAGATCGAGTTGCTGGGCGCGACGACCTGACGTTGGCCCAATAAAAAACGGTGCGCAATGCGCACCGTTTTTCCATGACCGCGAGCCCTCAGGCCTGGACGGTATCTTCTTCCTTGTGAGCGTTGTGCAGCACTTCGATCAGGCAGTCTTCCAATTCGAAACGCTCGTGCAGCAAGCCGCCCAGCTCCTTGAATTTTTCCGCTACACACTTGCCTTCATCGCACAGGTCGTTGAACGCCAGCAGCTTCTCGGTGATGACATCGATGCGCGGGTAGATCGTCTCGGCCAGTTCCAGGCCGCGCTTGTCGTTGAAGGCCTTGGCCTCGCCCGTCAGTTGTTCATAGATCTCGAAATGACCGGCAGACACATAGTCGACCAGCACACCGCAGAATTCCTGCAAGGGTTTACGGCTTTCGCTCAGGGCTTCAGGCTTGTCGCCAAGATCATCGTAGGCCCGAATCAGTTCGCGACGCTCTTGCAGCCAGCGATCGATCAGCAGATGCACCCCACCCCAGCGTTCCTGAGCATTCTGACAACTTTCGAGCATGGTGATTTCTTCCCTTGTGAGTCATGCCCCTCGCAGCCTGTGCACGCCTGATGGACCAGGGACAAGCCAGACACAACATGATCGAGCGGCACAATTCCAATAACACGTGCGGGCCAGATTATGCCCGCACGACAACGGCTTCAAGGTACGCAGGAGATAAAGTTCATACAAGTGTTTAATCCAAGGCCCGGACCAACTGCGACGTCTCGCCGCTGAGCGGTTGTACCAGAGCAGTCCAGGCAAGGCGCAGCAGCAGATAGGTCATCACGCTGGACACCGCAAGAAAAAACAACAAGCTCCACTCGGGGATACTCAGGTCGAACAACGTCCAAGTGATATTCGCGCAGTCGACGGTGCCATCAAGGACACGATGCAACGCGCACCACCACGAATCCATCAGCTTGGGCTGGGCAACACAATCAGGAAACGGTTCGAACGAATGGCTTTGCATCAAGACCTGACGCCAGGCCAGGGTCATTCCTCCCGTCGCAAAAACCAACCCTGCCGCGCCGTAGAAGAGCGAGCCTCTTTGACCTGGACCCTGTACGCAGGCCACGAGGCTGTTCACCAGGAACAGCATCAGGCACAGGCGCTGCAAGACACACAGGCTGCATGGCGTCAGGCCGACTGAATATTCCAGGTACGTGCTGATGCCCAAAGCCAGGGCGGCGGCGATGGAAGCCATGAGAAACAAGAAACGTGAGCTGGCCAAAGACATGGCGATTCCGTAACAGAAGAGACAAGTAGTTACGGTAGAGGAAAGCCCTCGGGCCTTTCAAGACAGCCCCGCGCGGACACTTCACCGGGGGTGTAGGGAATTCCCGACAAGTAGAAGAGGATTCGGCGCGGTCGGCTGTAGGAATTCGCTGATGGTATGACCAAAGCCCCAAAACCGTATTCGCAACCGCGCATTTAAGGTTCACCAACCCGTGGCGAGGGAGCTTGCTCCCGCTGGGCTGCGCAGCAGCCCCAAAGCCATTCAACACGGTGCATCAGGAAAACAGTGGGCAGGTTTTTTTACGACTGCTGCGCAGCCGAGCGGGAGCAAGCTCCCTCGCCACAATGGTTCATACCATTTTCAAGAATGGGTCATATCCCTCTCAAGTGGACAACACCTAAGCCGGAACCGGCAACGGCGCAGCCAACAGGCGCTCATCCAACAACCCCAACCCCTCCTGGAACAACTGGTTGCTGCGCTCTGCATCCCCCAGCTGCGCCAGCAGGCGCGCCAGTTCGGCGCAAGCTTCGGGATTGCGCTGGGCCCGCAAGCTGCTTTCCAGGTAATCCCGCGCCTTGCCCCACAAGCTGTTCTGCAGGCATAGACGTCCCAAGGTCAGCAGCAGGCTTGGATCGGCCGGGTGGTCCTTGAGCCAGCCTTCGGCCGTTTGCAGTTGGCGGATCGGATCGTTGCCTCGAACCAAGCCATACAGACGCGCCAGGTGGCTGTCGTAGTGACGCTTGAGCGCACCGCGCAGCACCTCTTCGGCTTCGACTTGAGCGCCCAACTGACGCAGTTGCTCGGCATAGGCCAACACCAACGCCGGTTCCTGGCGTTGTGCGGAAGTCAGCTGTTGCCAGGCACGATTGAGCGACTGCAAGCCAACGCTGCCATCCTCCTCGCGGTGGGCCGCCAGGGTGAGGTTTTCGCCCCAGGCGCGACGTTCCAGTTCAGCCAGCTCGGCCGGCGGCAGGACTTTATCCTTGCGCAACTCCGGCAGCAGGCGGATCACAGCCGACCAGTCGCCGCGCTGCTGATGCAATCGCTGTAATTGGCGCAGGACCTGGGCGTTATGGGGATGACGCTCATGCATGGCCTGCAACGTACTCAATGCGCCATCCGTGTCGCCCCGGTCCGTCTGCAGTTGCGCGTGCGTCAGGGCAATGGCCAGTTCCGCCTGGGGCTGACGCTCCAGGGCGCGCTCGAGCAAACTGTCGCTCTGTTCGTAAAGACCTTGTTCGTTAGCCGCACGGGCAGCCCCCAGGTAATACAGCAGCGGTTGGCGCTCGGCTTCGGCGGCACGGTGCAGGTGGCGCTGGGCACTGGCCCAGCGACCTTCGGCCAGGTCCAACTGGCCATGCTCGATCGCCACTTGCACCCGACGGCTGCGGTTGCGCCGGGACCACGGGTTGACCACGCCACTGGACGTGGTCACCAACCCGATCAGGAACCTCAGGCCTCGCCACACCAGCCAGAGCACCGCCACCAAGGCCAGGGTGACCCACAGACCGGCTTCATAACGGAAGTTTTTGTACGCCACCAACACGTAACCCGAATGCTCGGCAATCGCCACGCCCAGCAGGCCGGCGGCAGCGATGACCACGAACAGAATCACGTAGAGACGTTTCATGGCGTGGCCTCCTGCGCGCCAGGCGCGGGCAGCGGCTTGACCGATTCCTCGGCATTGACGTTGCGGCGCTCAAGGTAGGCCTGGACGCTGCTCAGCGTGCCGGTCAGGTCCGGGGTGACCACCGTCACCGGTTGCTTGGACAGCTCAGCCACGCGCTCGATCATGATTTTGCTTTGTGGATTGTCCTGATTGAAGTTGTTCCTCAACACGTCCCGCGCCTCGGTCAACGCCTGTGTGTAGACCGGCGCCTGACCATTGAGGGCGGCCCATTGCGCCTGCTCCAGCGCCAGGCTCAGGGCCAGGCGCACCTGCACGAGGCTTTGCCCGGCCAGCAGCGGACGAACGTTCTCATCCGCATTGAAATCGATGCGGATATAGCGCGAGATCTGGTCCCACCACTGCGCCCACCGGCTGGCCCCATCGCCATCGGCGGTCAGGCCCAACAGCGACTCCCCACGGTCCTTGTACTCGGGTGCCAGTTCGGTCAGTTGCAGCACCTGGTCACGCAAGGCGCCCAGTTGCAGGAACAGCCCGGTGCGATCCGGTTGTTCGGTGCTGCGCAATGCTGCGAGGGTCTTGGCCAGTTGCTCGCGGGCGGCGAACGAACCGGGGTCGTTCTGCTCCCGCAGGATTTCGTCAGCGCCCTGGACCAGCGCCTGGGCACTGTTGATGTCTTGCAGGGCGGAAAGACGCAGGCTGGCCAGGCGCAACAAGTGCTCGGCCTCCGCCAGGCGCCAATCCTTGCGGCTGGCGCCGAGCACGGTTTCCAGGCGCTGGTTCAGGCGTTGCTGATCACCTTGCAGTTGGGCCACCTGGCGCCGCCGCTCCTCCAGCTCTTCGGCCGGGGGCAATTGCGCCAGGCGCTCGCTCAGGCGTTGCTCATTGAGCTTGAGGGTCTGGGCCTGGTCATTCAGCGCCTGAACCTGGGCGGACTGCTGCTGATTATTGGTTTGCAGGTGACGGACCTGCCACACGGCCCAACCGCCCACGGCGACACCGGCGGCGCCGAGCAGCAGGGCGAAAATGGCCAGCCCGTTGCCGCGGCGCGGCGCCACGGGGGGCGGGGTTTCAACCGGCGCATCGATCGCTGGCTGGTCTAGATCTTCTTTTGGCAAGGCTGTTTCGCTCACGTATCCATCCTTTGCATTAGAAAACGGCACGGAGTGTTCCCGTAACGCCGCCAGCAAAGCCGCGGCATTGGCGCCACGGCAATCCACAACTGTTCGGGCCCCGGCGGCACGCGCCATCTCGGCAACCCTTGGGCTTGGCACAAACAACGGTAACCGCGCCAGGGCCGGCCACGCATCGCCGGCCAACCGCTGCAGATGCTCGAAGCCCTGCCCACTGCTGACCACCAGGGCATTCAAGCGTTCCGCTTCGACTTTCGCCGGCAACGCCCCTTCGCCGTAATCGGGCAAGTGGCGACGGTACAATTCCAGGTAATCGACACTAGCACCTTGCTCGCGCAAACGCTCTGCCAGCAAGCCTCGCCCGCCTTCGCCCCGCACGATCAAGACCTTCGGGTCGGGCCGCGATACAGCCTGGCGCAAGACCAAGTGTTCCAGCAAGGCTTCGCTGTCATCGCCGTGATCGGGATAAAACACGGTAAGGCCAGCATCGGCGAGGATCTGTCCGGTGGCCGCGCCCACGCTGAACCAGGGTTGGTCCGGCGGCTGGGGCCAGTATTGGCGCAACAGCTCGACGCACAGGCGTGCGGCAGGTTTGCTGACGACGATCACGGCAGAGTATTGGTCCAGCGCCTGGAATATCACCCGCCCGGCATCGGACAGCGGGACCGGCTCGATCTCCAGCAATGGCAAGCTGCTGCTGTAGACCCCCGCTTCGGCCAGAACCGTCGCCAGCGCCTCCGACTCGTCCGCTGGCCGGGTGAGCAGCAGCCGCCACCCCGTCACGCGTGGCCGGCCTCGCCGTAGACCGCCTTGAGGATGTCGGCGGCGCCCTGGCTCAGCAAGTCTTCGGCCACCCGCACACCCAATGCTTCGGCGTCATGGCGCGGCGCCCGGGCCTCGGCGCTGAGCAACCGGCCACCGTTGGGATCCCCCACCAGGCCGCGCAACCAGACCTGCTCACCCTCCAGCACGGCATAACAGGCGATCGGCACCTGGCAGCCGCCATTGAGATGTTTGTTCAGCGCGCGCTCGGCGAACACCCGCGTGGCGGTGTCTGCATGATGCAGCGGCGCCAGCAGGGCATGGATGTCGCTGTCGGCGCTGCGGCACTCGATACCCACCGCGCCTTGCCCACCGGCCGGCAGGCTGTCATCGACGCTGATGGCCGAGGTGATACGGTCTTCGAAGCCCAGGCGGATCAAGCCGGCGGCGGCGAGGATGATGGCGTCGTATTCGCCGGCATCGAGCTTGGCCAAGCGCGTGTTGACGTTGCCACGCAGGAAACGGATTTGCAGGTCCGGACGCCGCGTCAACAATTGCGCCTGGCGACGCAAGCTGGAGGTGCCGACCACGCTTCCGGCAGGCAGTGCCTCAAGTCTGGAAAACGTGTTGGAGACGAACGCATCGCGGGGGTCTTCTCGCTCGCAGATGCAAAACAGGCCCAGGCCTTCGGGAAAGTCCATGGGCACGTCTTTCATCGAATGCACGGCGATGTCGGCTTCGTTGTCCAGCAACGCGGTTTCCAGTTCCTTGACGAACAGGCCCTTGCCGCCGATCTTCGACAGCGGCGAGTCCAGCAGCTTGTCACCGCGACTGACCATGGGCACCAGGGTCACGCTCAGGCCGGGATGGGCCGCTTCCAGGCGGGCTTTGACGTATTCGGCCTGCCAGAGGGCCAAGGCACTTTTACGGGTGGCGATGCGGATCTCGCGAAGGGACATGGATCAATCCGTACTTAAAAGATACGGCAGATAATAACAGCTCAGCCAAAACCGCTTTGATTTGAATCACGACCCCAAGGCCTCCCTGGCCGCCAGATCCCCGAAATGAAACGCGTTGAACGCCTTGGACCGCCCGGCTAAAGCTGCTGCATCATCTTGCGCACGCCGGCCACGTGCCGCCGGCTGACAATCAGCGCGTCGCCATTGAGGCCTTTGAGGAACAGTTGGAAATGCCCAAGGGGCGTGCGCTGCAAACGCTCGATACGCTCGCGGGCCACGAGGGCGTTGCGGTGGATGCGCACGAAGCGTTCGCCGAACTCGTCTTCAAGGGCCTTGAGGGGTTCGTCCAGCAACACCTCGCCACTCTCATGGCGCAACGTCACGTACTTATGGTCGGCAATGAAGTAGACCACCTGGTTCAAGGGGATCAATTCGATGCCTTTGCGGGTGCGCGCACTGATATGGCTGCGCGGACCGCTGCCGCTTTCGGCGGCCGGACGGGTCAGCGCCGCCAGTTGCACGCGGTTGGGTCGCTCGGCCTTGCGCAAGGCTTCGAGCAACGCCTCGGAGGCCACGGGCTTGACCAGGTAGCCCACGGAGCCGGCCTGCAACACCTCGGGTGGGAAGTCATCCCGGGTGGTACAGAACACCACGGCGGGCGGCGATTCTCGCTCGCACAACTTCGCCGCCACCTGCAGGCCGTCCAGGCCAGGCATGCGAATGTCGAGCAGCACGATATCCGGCTTGTGGCTGTCGATAAGGGCCAACGCCTCGTCGCCATTGGTGGCGCTCGGCTCCAGGACACTGTAACCCTCGAGCTCGCCAACCATTCGGCTCAGGCGCTCGCGGGCCAGTGGTTCGTCATCAACGATCAGGACATTCATATTGCGCTGGATTCCTGCGTGAGTCTCGCACAAGGATAGCGTAGACAGGGGAAGTGACATCCGTCACCGCGATCCACGCTAAGACTCGTTCGAGGGCCAAAAAGTGCCGCGAGGCGGTTGTCTATCTTTACCAGCGCTTGCCGACCGATGCCCGAGGCCCGTTGTCGCACGGCGTCGCCGTAGGGATTGTTAACTGTCGATCTGACCAATATGAGCTCCCCCTTCTTCTATTTTTCGGTGCGCCATGGATGGAAAAAAGCAAAAGTCCTACCGTCCACTGTAGACGGTTGCCACGACGATATTGCTCAATCGAAAAATATCGTTGTGCGAAAACCTTCTTGGATCCCAAGGCTCGATCGAAAAAACCTGCCGACCAGTGCCAGCGCCAGTCGCGGCAACCCTGCTATCATCCGCCGCAGCCTTTAACCGCTACTTTCTCCACAGCCGATCACGAGCGAATTCATGAGCACTGACAAGACCAATCAGTCCTGGGGCGGCCGCTTCAGTGAACCCGTCGACGCCTTCGTCGCCCGCTTCACCGCCTCCGTCAATTTTGACCAGCGCCTGTATCGCCACGACATCATGGGTTCGATCGCCCACGCCACCATGCTGGCCAAAGTCGGCGTGCTGACCGATGCCGAGCGCGACAGCATCATCGACGGCCTGAAGACCATCGAGGCTGAAATCGAGGCCGGCCAGTTCGACTGGCGCGTCGACCTGGAAGACGTGCACATGAACATCGAGGCACGCCTGACCGACCGCATCGGCGTGACCGGCAAGAAACTCCACACCGGCCGCAGCCGCAACGACCAGGTCGCCACCGACATCCGCCTGTGGCTGCGGGATGAAATCGACCTGATCCTGGCCGAAATCACGCGCCTGCAAAAAGGCCTGCTGGAGCAAGCCGAGCGCGAGGCCGAGAGCATCATGCCGGGCTTCACACACCTGCAGACTGCCCAACCTGTAACGTTTGGGCATCACATGCTGGCCTGGTTTGAAATGCTCAGCCGCGACTACGAACGCCTGGTGGACTGCCGCAAGCGCACCAACCGCATGCCCCTGGGCAGCGCCGCGCTGGCCGGCACCACCTACCCGATCGATCGCGAATACACCGCGCAGTTGCTGGGCTTCGACGCCGTCGGCGGCAACTCGCTGGATAATGTCTCGGACCGCGATTTCGCCATCGAATTCTGCGCCGCCGCGAGCATCGCGATGATGCACCTGTCGCGCTTCTCCGAAGAGCTGGTGCTGTGGACCAGCGCGCAGTTCCAATTCATCGACTTGCCCGACCGCTTCTGCACCGGCAGCTCGATCATGCCGCAAAAGAAAAACCCCGACGTGCCGGAACTGGTGCGCGGCAAGAGTGGCCGGGTGTTCGGCGCACTGATGGGCCTGCTGACCCTGATGAAAGGCCAGCCGCTGGCCTACAACAAGGACAACCAGGAAGACAAGGAACCGCTGTTCGACGCCGCCGATACCTTGCGCGATTCGCTGCGGGCGTTCGCCGACATGATCCCGGCCATCAAGCCCAAGCACGCAGTGATGCGCGAAGCGGCCCTGCGCGGCTTCTCCACTGCCACCGACCTGGCCGATTACCTGGTTCGCCGTGGCCTGCCGTTCCGCGACTGCCATGAGATTGTCGGCCATGCCGTGAAATACGGTGTGGACACCGGCAAGGACCTGGCGGAAATGAGCCTGGACGAACTGCGCCAGTTCAGCGACCAGATCGAGCAGGACGTATTCGCCGTGCTGACCCTCGAAGGCTCGGTCAATGCCCGTGACCACATCGGCGGCACCGCGCCGGCGCAGGTCAAGGCAGCCGTGGTGCGTGGCCAGGCGCTGATCGCCAGCCGCTAATAACAGCTTCGCGAGCAGGCTCGCTCCCACATTTGATCTCCATGCTCACAAGATTTTGAGCTCACTGAAGATCTACTGTGGGAGCGAGCCTGCTCGCGATGGCGATCTTCAGAACTGCAAAAACCTCACTTTTTGGCCGCGATCATCGCCAAAAACGCTGGCATCGCTGCCTCCTTGTCCACAGCGATCCGCTGCACGTTCGGGTTCTGCTCCAACCGATCCATCAAGGCCTTGGCCGCTGGCATGTCCGCCAGCAAATCCATATCGAAGACCTTCTTGCCCACCTGCAACGCCAGCGAAAGGCTGAAATAGAAATACAGATCCGCGAGGCTCAGGCTGTCGCCCGCCACATAGGGCGAGAACTTGCCGTGTCGGCCGAGCGAGGCGAACCCCAGCAGCAATTCGGCCTTGGATTTTTCCTTGGTGGCATCGGCTACTTGCATGCCCATGAACGCCTCGCCATAGCAGGCCCGTCCGGGCAGCTCAATGTACAACTCGATTTCCCGGCACAAGGCCAACACCTGGGCGCGCTCGAATGGATCGGCTGGCAGCAAGGCCTTACCCGGCTGGGTCTGCTCGATGTATTCAAGGATGACGCTGGTCTCGTTGATAAAACCCTGTTCGGTCTTCAGCACCGGCACCTTGCCACGCGGGCTGATGGCCAGGGCTTCCGGGGTCTGGGCGCCGGAGAACTGGACCTCTTCGAAGGGCACGCCCTTCTCCAGCAGCGCCAGCTTGACCATGTTGTAATAATTACTGACGGAGAAACCATAAAGCTTGAGCATTACAAAGCCTCCAGGCCGTGCGGGGTTGGCAGCCTTGCGTTATAGACGGTCAGGGCGTTTCTTGCCAGGCGCATCACGCCGCTGAATGCAGGTAAACTGGCGACCTTTCTTACAGGAGCCTGCCATGAGCGAGCCAATCGATATCGACAGCGACGAAGAAGCGTTCGTCGAGAACACGCTGATCCAGGCCATCGAAAACCAGATCGAAAGTGACAACCCGCCAGCGGCCAAGGCCACGTTCAACAAGTTGACGCTGGTGGGTTATGAACGCGAAGAAATCCTCAATCTTATGGCCCATGTGCTGGCGGTGGAAATCGACGCGATCCTGGAAGAAGATCGCCCGTTCAATACCCAGTGGTACGAAGCCGCCTTGCGCGCCTTGCCTGAGTTGCCGCCGGAAAAAAACTGAACCGAAAGGCGACGCCGCTCCTGTGGCGAGGGGATTTATCCCCGCTGGCCTGCGCAGCAGGCCTGAGAATCAAACGTCGCCACCTTTTTTGGGGCGCTTCGCGCCCCAGCGGGGATAAATCCCCTCGCCACATGAGGCTTGCCTCGACTCGCCCCCCAAAAAAACAAAAAAAGCATGACACTGACACTGGACAGCTCGGCCGAGTGCGCTCACCTTAGTGACGCTGTCGACCAAATTCCTAGAAAGTCTGGAGTCCTTATGTCGCTTACCCCTGAGTTGGTTGCCGAACTGGAAATCCTCGCACTCTTCAACCTGGACAGTTCCCAGGAAGGCCTGAAAATTCATCAGACCGCCGCCCCTAAAGCGATTGCCGCTGCCCAACGCCTGTTCGAAAAAGAGCTGATCGATCAACCCGATGGTGGCTACCTGACCAGCCTTGGGCGTGATGCCGCGCAGAATGTACAAACCGTCCTGACTATTCTCAGCGTTCAAGAAACCGCCTGATCCCCCCTGCCGCCCACGGAAATCTCCTCTACGGGATTTCCGCCGGCGCACTGGCGCCCTGCGTAAAAAACCAACCTCAAAATCCTGTTTTCAGCTTAAGTATTCCCAAGACCGGGCGCTAACCTGCCATCACCCCACGTTCGACGCCGCGAGCCGGTTTGAGCCGACATGACCCGCAACCACGAAATACGCCCCGATCTGGACGAAGGAATCGACCGCAAGGTGCTGAGCCAGTTGCGCGCACGTTTCCTCAAGCTCAACACCGTGCGGATGGAGCGCGCCCTCGAAGGCCTGTCGCCGCGCCAGCAAGGCGTACTGACGTTGCTGCCGCTGTTCTTCCACGTCAACCATCCGCTGCTGCCCGGCTACGTCTCCGGCAGCACGCCTGCCGGACTGTCGAACTACGAGCCTGACGCCGACGTCCTTGTCGAAGCCCAGCGGCTGACCCGTTCGTTTTCCTACAAGCCTCGGCACGGCGGCAACCCGCCTCGCCCGATCCTGGGCCTGTTCCTGATGGGCAGCCTCGGCACCCTGGCCCAGGCCGATCAGAGCGACATGGACGTGTGGGTCTGCCACGGGCCGGACCTGAGCGACGATGAGCTGGCCGAGCTGCGCAAGAAATGCCAGTTGCTGGAGATATGGGCCGCGACCCAGGGCGCCGAAGCGCACTTTTTCCTGATCGACCCGGCGCGCTTCGTGCGGGGCGAGCGGGACAACCAGCTCAGTTCCGACGATTGCGGCACCACCCAGCATTACCTGTTGCTGGACGAGTTCTACCGCACCGCGATCTGGCTGGCCGGGCGCACGCCGATCTGGTGGTTGGTACCGGTCTATGAAGAAGAGAACTACGAGCAGTACACCCATACGCTGATGTCCAAGCGTTTCATTCGTGCGGATGAAACCCTGGACCTGGGGCATCTGGCCTACATTCCGCCAGGCGAATTCGTCGGCGCCGGGCTCTGGCAGCTGTTCAAGGGTATCGAATCGCCCTACAAGTCCGTGCTCAAGCTGCTGCTGACCGAGGTCTATGCCAGCGAACACCCGAACGTGCGGTGCCTGAGCCTGCGCTTCAAACAGGCCGTGTTCGCCAATCTCCTGGACCTGGAAGAGCTGGACCCGTACATGCTGGTTTACCGCCGCATCGAGGAATACCTCAATGCCCGTGGCGAACCCGAACGCCTGGAGCTGATCCGCCGCGCGCTGTACTTGAAGGTCAATCGCAAACTCACCGGCCAGGCGCGCAGCAGTGGCTGGCAACGGGTGCTGCTTGAACGACTGGCCCGGGAATGGGGCTGGGACCAGCGTCAACTGGCGCTGCTGGACAGCCGCAGCCAATGGAAAGTCCGCCAGGTCAGCCACGAGCGGCGCGCACTGGTCAACGAACTCACCCACAGCTACCGCTTCCTGACCCAGTTCGCCCGCACCGAGAAAACTGTCAGCCTGATCAACAAGCGCGATCTCAACGTGCTGGGCCGTCGGCTGTACGCCGCTTTCGAGCGCAAGGCCGACAAGGTCGAGTTCATCAACCCCGGCATCGCGCCGGACCTGGCCGAAGACACCTTGACCCTGGTCCAGTCGCCCAACAAGAAAGAACCCGGGCAGAACCAGTGGGGCCTGTACAACGGCAGCCTCAACGCCCTGGAGTGGGAGAACTTCGCCCCGATCAAGCGCTGCCGGGAGTTGCTGGAGCTGTTGACCTGGTGCCATCGCAACGGCGTGATCGACAGCAGTACGCGCCTGGCGCTGCACCCAGGTAGCAGCGACCTGAGCGAGTTCGAGCTGTTCAACCTGCTGGGCAGCCTGCAACAGTCCATCGCCCTACCCTTGGTCACGGTGGATGAAGCGCAGTTGCTGCGCGCCAGTGTGCCCAGCGAAGTGCTGATCCTGGTGAACGTCGGCGTCGATCCGCTCAAGCACCACCGCGATTTGAACATTCTGATGACCACCGAGCGTACCGACTCCCTGAGCTATGCCGGGGTCCGGGAAAACCTGGTGCTGACCCTCGACCAGGTCACGCTCAACAGTTGGAATGAGGTGCTGGTCAACCGTTTCGACGGCGAACACGCCCTGCTCGATTGCCTGCGCGACTACCTCAACGACCTGCCCGTCACCCAGCGCCAGCCGCGCTTGCAGGTGCGCTGCTTCTGCCACAACCGCGCCCAGTTCATTGCGCGGCGCGTCGAGGAAGTCATTGAAACAGCCCAGACCCTGTTATTGAGCAGGCTCAATTACCGTTATCTACTTCAGGTCCAGCAGCACTATCACGTGCTGGAATTGGTGCCCGGCCAGGTCAATCACGTGGCCTTAGGCAGCTTATCGGCGCTGATGGATTACCTGGGCGAAGAACTGACGGCCTACAGCCCCTTGCACCTGGACCCGATGGCGCTGGAGGACCATGACCTGGCGCTGATCCTGCCCATGGGGCAACCCGAGTGCATCCAGGTGTTCTACCGGACTAACGAAGACGAAGCCGACCTGTACGTGCTTGATGAACTCAACGCGCTGTGGCAACAACGCGTGCCGTATCACGACGAACAAAGCCTGCTGGTGCCGCTGCAGCGCTTTCTGCAATCGGTGCTGTACCGCCGCGACGCCCTGCTACCGCTGGATGCCGCCCAGCCGCTGAGCCTGGAAACCCTGTACTACCAGTTGCTGCCTTCAGGTGGCCGGGCACGACGGATCGAAGCACGGCAAGCCCCGCAGACGCCGGTCAACAAACCGTTCTATGACGTGCAGGCGATCATCGGCAAGGCGGCGCACGGGCAGGTGCATGTCACCTTGTACTGCGATCAGCAGGAGTTTTCCGAACTGGAGCATGGCGACCAGCTGTTCCGCGTGGTCGCCAGGGAGATCGTCGAACAGCGCCACGAAGCCCAGCGCTATCGCTGCTACATCACCGACCTGGACCTCTCCGGGCTGGTGGGCGACGGCGCCTGCTCAACCAATTTGTACCTGCGCTACAAGGCCGACCTGGAGCGCGCGCTGAACGAGGCGCTGAGCCTGGTCTGAGACAGGCTCAGAACGCGCAGTCGCCGCCATTGACCGGCTGCGACTCGACTTCCAGCAACGTCAGCTTCAGTGTCTTGCCACCCGGGGCCGGCCAGTCGATGTGCTGGCCGACCTTCAGGCCCAGCAAGGCACTGCCCACCGGCGCCAGGATCGAGATCCGACCTTCGTCGGCCTTGGCGTCCTGTGGATAAACCAGCGTCAGGTGATAGTCCTTGCCGCTGCTTTCTTCGCGGCAGTGCACTCGCGAGTTCATGGTCACGACATCGGCAGGCACGTCTTCGTGGCCCACTACGTTTTCGGCGCGATCCAGTTCGGTTTGCAACGCAATCACGCCCGGCAGCGTTTCATCAAGGCTGTCGATCAGGCGTTCCAGACGCTGTACGTCCAGGCGGGTAAGGGTGATGGAAGGTGCGGTCATGATCCAGGCAGACTCCTTTCTTCTGCACAAAAAAAGCAAAACCCCGCCACAAAAAGGCGGGGTTTTCACGGACCTCGATGGATTGAGGCGTAGCCGGACACTACCACAGCTCAATAAATAAACAACCCGGGCAGGATTTGCCCTGCCCATGGACACCACCGAACCCTTGTGGCGAGGGAGCTTGCTCCCGCTGGGTTGCGAAGCGACCCCAAAAAACTGCGACTGCTGCGCAGCCGAGCGGGAGCAAGCTCCCTCGCCACAAAAAGCCTGGCCATCAGGTGTTGGCTACTTCAAGAGTCTGCGCTTGAGCGCCTCGGCACAAATGACCCGCCGCCGCTCGTCGTCGGCCGAGCGCCATTCGCGGATATCTTCCACATGGCGCAAACATCCGAGGCAGACCTTGCGTTCATCCAACTTGCACACGCCGGTACACGGCGACGGCACGGCGGGGCTGACGTTGCTGTAGAGCGGCTTGGGTGGCCGTGGCGGGGCGGTCTGGCTCACGCAATCACAGGCCTTCGAAATCGAGTTCCACGTCAGCCTGCTGCTTGACGATGCGCTCGAGCATTTCGCCCAGTTGTTCTTCGCTCTTGTCGCACATCCAACGTTCGCTTTCCTCGTCGTAGTCGAAGTGAAAGCCACCGGAGACCGCCGCCAGCCACAACTGCCGCAACGGCTCCTGGCGACTGAAAATCAACTGGCTGCCGTTTTCGAACTTGACGGTGAGTACACCGGCGGAGCTTTCCAGGTCGATGTCCAGCTCACTCTCGTCGAACACATCCTCCAGCGTTTGCTGGGTCGCATCGACCAGATCGTGGAAACGGGCTTCAGTCAAACTCATTGCGGCAACCTCGAAAATGTCTGCTCATGCTCAAGCGCCGCAAGATACGGACGCTTCCCGGCGATTGCAAAGGATAACCCACTGACGACCACCAGCGCCGCCGGACGGGCGCCCCGTTGCATAGGCAAGCTGACGGGTGGCCGGTATACTCCGGCGCAATTAACGCATTTTCAAGGATTTCGCCATGAAGCGCCTGATCTCTTCCCTTGCTGCGCTCGTCGCGGTTGCCTGCCTCGTGACAGCCTGTGGTCAAAAAGGTCCGCTGTACCTGCCTGATGACAGCAAGTCTCCTGAAGAACAGGCAGAACAGGCCAAGTCGTCGCAATCCAAGTCACACTCGCACGACACCCACACCACTTACTAAGGGAACGCCATGGACGCTTTTAACTACCGTGGCGGGGAGCTGTTCGCGGAAGGGGTTGCCCTGTCCGCGATCGCCGAGCGTTTCGGCACGCCGACCTACGTCTATTCCCGTGCCCACATCGAAGCGCAATATCGGACATTCGCCGATGCCCTCGAAGGCATGCCGCACCTGGTGTGCTTCGCTGTAAAAGCCAACTCGAACCTGGGCGTGCTCAACGTCCTCGCACGCCTGGGCGCCGGTTTCGACATCGTCTCCGGTGGCGAGCTCGAGCGTGTGCTGGCCGCGGGTGGCAGCGCCGACAAGATCGTCTTCTCCGGCGTCGGCAAGACCCGCGAAGACATGCGCCGCGCCCTGGAAGTCGGCGTGCACTGCTTCAACATTGAATCCACCGATGAGCTCGAGCGCTTGCAAGTCGTCGCCGCCGAGCTGGGCGTCCGCGCGCCGGTTTCCCTGCGCGTGAACCCGGACGTCGACGCCGGCACACACCCGTACATTTCCACCGGCCTGAAGGAAAACAAGTTCGGCATCGCCATTGCCGACGCCGAAGACGTGTACGTGCGTGCTGCCCAACTGCCGAACCTGGAAGTATTGGGCGTCGATTGCCACATCGGCTCGCAGTTGACCACCCTGGAACCGTTCATCGATGCCCTCGACCGCCTGCTGGCGCTGGTCGATCGCCTCGGCGATTGCGGCATCTACCTGCGTCACATCGACCTGGGTGGCGGTGTCGGCGTGCGCTATCGCGATGAAGAGCCGCCGCTGGTGGCCGACTACATCAAGGCCGTGCGCGAACGCCTCGACGGTCGCGACCTGGCGCTGATGTTCGAGCCCGGCCGCTACATCGTCGCCAACGCCGGCGTGCTGCTGACCCAGGTCGAATACCTCAAGCACACCGAGCACAAGGATTTCGCCATCGTCGATGCGGCGATGAACGACCTGATCCGCCCGGCGCTGTACCAGGCATGGATGGACGTCACCGCCGTGCGCCCTCGCGACACCGCGGCCCGCCCCTACGACATCGTCGGGCCGATCTGCGAAACCGGTGATTTCCTGGCCAAGGGTCGGGAGCTGGCGCTGGAAGAAGGCGACTTGCTGGCCGTGCATTCGGCCGGTGCCTACGGGTTTGTCATGAGCTCCAATTACAACACCCGCGGCCGCTGCGCCGAGGTGCTGGTGGACGGTGATCAGGCATTCGAAGTGCGTCGCCGCGAGACGGTAGCCGAGTTGTTTGCCGGCGAAAGCCTGCTGCCGGAGTAAAACCATGCTGCTGCGTTTTACCAAGATGCACGGCCTGGGCAATGACTTCATGGTCCTCGACCTGGTCAGCCAGCACGCGCACATCCAGCCCAAGCATGCCAAGCAATGGGGCGACCGCCACACCGGCATCGGGTTCGACCAGTTGCTGATCGTCGAGGCGCCGAACAACCCGGACGTGGATTTCCGCTATAGGATCTTCAACGCCGACGGCTCGGAAGTGGAGCAATGCGGCAACGGCGCGCGCTGCTTCGCCCGCTTCGTACTGGACAAGCGCCTGACCGCCAAGCGGCAGATCCGCGTCGAGACCAAGAGCGGCATCATCGAGCTGGATGTGCGCAGCGACGGCCAGATCGGCGTCAACATGGGCGCGCCGCGCCTGGTGCCGGCGGACATCCCGTTCCAGGCTCCGGCCCAGGCCTTGAGCTATCAGGTCGACGTCGATGGCACCCCGGTGGAATTGGCAGCGGTTTCCATGGGCAACCCCCATGCCGTGCTGCGAGTGGCCGATATCAACAGTGCCCCGGTGCATGAACTGGGGCCGAAAATCGAACACCATCCGCGCTTTCCGGCGCGGGTGAATGTCGGTTTCCTGCAAGTCATCGACCGCCACCGCGCACAATTGCGCGTCTGGGAACGCGGCGCCGGGGAAACCCAGGCCTGCGGGACCGGCGCCTGTGCCGCCGCCGTCGCTGCGATCAGCCAGGGGTGGATGGATTCGCCATTGTTGATCGACCTGCCCGGCGGGCGCCTGTCCATCGAATGGGCAGGCCCTGGCCAGCCGGTGATGATGACCGGCCCGGCAGTACGCGTATACGAAGGACAAGTTCGTCTTTGAGTGAGCCAAACCCATGACCGATCAGCCACAGGTTCCAGCCCCACAGCCCGACGAATCCCCCAGTCTTCCAGAAACCGCGGCCGTGGCTGCTTATCTGGAGGCTCATCCGGACTTCTTCGTCGAGCATGAAGAACTGCTTGCGACGATGCGCATCCCCCACCGGCGCGGCGACACCGTGTCGCTGGTGGAGCACCAGATGAAAATCCTGCGCGAGCGCAACATCGAAATGCGCCATCGTCTTTCGCACCTGATGGACGTGGCCCGGGACAACGACCGGCTCTTCGACAAGACCCGGCGGCTGATCCTGGCCCTGATGGACGCCAGCACCCTCGAAGACCTGGTCATGAGCGTCGAAGACAGCCTGCGCCAGGATTTCCAGGTGCCCTTCGTCAGCCTGATCCTGTTCGGCGACAACGCCATGCCGGTGGGTCGCTGGGTGACCCACGCCGAAGCGCAGACGGCCATCGGCGGCCTGCTCACGGAAGACAAAAGCGTCAGCGGCAGCCTGCGCGAGCATGAGCTGGACTTCCTGTTTGGCGAAGAACAACGCAAGCAGATCGGCTCCACTGCCGTCGTCGCTATCGCTCACCAGGGCGTGCACGGCGTGCTGGCCATCGCCAGCCGCGATCCGCAGCACTACAAGAGTTCGGTGGGCACGCTGTTTTTGAGCTACATCGCCGAAGTCACCGGCCGGGTGCTGCCAAGGGTCGCCGGCTCGCTGCGCCCGGTACGCTGATGATGGAACGGCAACTGGACGCCTACTGCGAACACCTGCGCAGTGAGCGCCAGGTGTCGCCCCACACGTTATCGGCCTATCGCCGCGACCTGGAAAAAGTGCTGGGCTGGTGCCAGAAGCAGAACATTGGCAGTTGGTCGGCCCTGGACATCCAGCGCTTGCGCAGCCTGATCGCCCGCTTGCATCAACAAGGCCAATCCTCCCGCAGCCTGGCGCGCCTGTTGTCGGCGGTGCGTGGCCTGTACCACTACCTCAATCGCGAAGGCCTGTGCGATCACGACCCGGCCACCGGCCTGGCACCGCCCAAGGGCGAGCGCCGGCTGCCCAAGACCCTCGACACCGACCGCGCCCTGCAATTGCTTGAAGGCGCCGTCGAGGATGATTTCCTGGCCCGGCGCGACCAGGCGATTCTCGAGCTGTTCTATTCTTCCGGCCTGCGGCTTTCAGAGCTGACGGGGCTTAACCTGGATCAACTGGACCTGGCCGATGGTATGGTCCAGGTGCTCGGCAAGGGCAGCAAGACGCGCCTGCTGCCCGTCGGCCGCAAGGCCCGTGAAGCCCTGGAGCAGTGGCTTCCCCTGCGAGCACTGGCCAACCCTGCCGACGATGCGGTATTCATCAGCCAACGCGGTCGGCGCCTCGGCCCGCGGGCGATCCAATTACGGGTCAAGGCCGCCGGCGAACGCGAGCTGGGGCAGAACCTGCACCCGCACATGCTCAGGCACTCCTTCGCCAGCCATCTGTTGGAATCCTCCCAGGACCTGCGCGCCGTGCAAGAGCTGCTGGGTCACTCGGACATCAAGACGACACAGATCTACACCCATTTGGACTTCCAGCACCTGGCAACGGTCTATGACAGTGCCCACCCCAGGGCCAAACGCATCAAGGGCGACGAATCATGACCATCGAGCTCATCACTTTCGACCTGGACGACACCTTGTGGGACACCGCCCCGGTGATCGCCAGCGCCGAAGCCGTACTCCGCCAATGGCTGACCGACAACGCCCCGAGCCTGGGCGGCTTGCCGGTGGAGCATCTTTTTTCGATTCGCGAGCAAGTGTTGCGCGAAGAACCCAACCTCAAGCATCGCATCAGTGCGTTGCGCCGGCGGGTGCTGTTCCGTGCCTTGCAAGAGGCCGGCTACGACCAGTGGCAAGCCTCTGAACTGTCGGACCAGGCCTTCGAGACCTTCCTGCACGCCCGCCATCAACTGGACATTTTTCCCGAGGTGCAACCCACCCTGGAAATCCTCGCCAACCATTTCGCCCTTGGCGTGGTCACCAATGGCAACGCCGACGTGCGCCGCCTGGGGCTCGCGGATTATTTCAAGTTCGCCTTGTGCGCCGAAGACATCGGCATCGCCAAGCCCGACGCCCGGCTGTTCCACGAAGCCCTGCAACGCGGCGGCGCCACGGCACACACCGCCGTACACGTTGGCGATCACCCGGGCGACGACATCGCCGGCGCCCAACAGGCCGGCTTGCGCGCGGTGTGGTTCAACCCGGCGGGCAAGCCCTGGAGTGCTGATCACGCGCCGGACGCGGAAATCCGCAGCCTGACCGAACTGCCGGGGTTATTGGCTGGGTGGCATAGCCAGCCCTGAACCCCTGCTTCGCAGCGCCCCAAATCCCTATGTGGGAGCGAGCTTGCTCGCGAAGGCGGCGGCACACCCAACATCAATGCCAACAGACAAACCGCTATCGCGAGCAAGCTCGCTCCCACGCTGGTTCTGCTGTGCCCTGAGGCTCTGCGCCAGGCACAAAACCCTGTGGGAGCGGGCTTGCTCGCGAAGACGGCGGCACATCCAGCATTGATGCGACAGATAAACCGCTTTCGCGAGCAAGCCCGCTCCCACAGGGACTGCGCCTGGCCTGGGAATGGAATCGCCTCCATGAAAAAGCCCGCAGCGACGGCGGGCTTTTTCAGCAAGCAAGAAGCAGGCAATCAGATAGGGCGGCTGCCGTACTTGTTGTCAGGCTTCTTGGGCGGATCCGCGACCACGTTGGCCTCCACTTCCTGCACCTTACCGCCCCTGGCCAGGAATTCCTCCATGGCCTTGGCGAGCGCATCACGCTCCTTGTTCTTGGCCTCTACGCTCGGCAATTCGTCGACCGACACAGCCGCCTTGGCCTTGCCTTTGGCGGTAGGAGCCGGAACGTCGGCGCCATCGTCTTCGGCAACGTCTTCAGCCGCCACTTCAAGGCCTTCTTCGGTCTCGTCTTCGTCGCCTACTTCGAGGTCGTCGTTTTCCAGATCATCGTCGCTCATGTTCTACCTCATGACTTGCGAAAAGCAGATTAGTTATAGCCCAGCTTCGCCATCTGTTCGAAGGCTGCCAGAAAAAATTCAACATCCGCCGGCAATCAGCGGTTATGCCCCTTCACCGTACAAGGTGGCGAGGACTTTACGAGCACCGCCGTGATCACGGTGCTCGCCCAGATAAACACCTTGCCAGCTACCCAATGCCAGCCGTCCCGCCGTGACCGGCAGGCTGACCTGGCAACCGAGCACGCTGGCCTTGAAGTGCGCCGGGAGGTCGTCCAGGCCTTCGTCGTTGTGCTCATAGTCGGCGGTTCCTTGTGGGATCAGCCGATTGAAAAATCGTTCGAAGTCTCGACGCACCGCCGGATCGGCGTTCTCGTTGATGGTCAACGAGGCCGAGGTATGCTGCAGCCACAGATGCAACAGACCGACACGACAGGCCTTGAGTTCAGGCAGGCCGGCCAGCAACTCGTCCGTCACCAGATGAAAGCCCCGGGGCCTTGCCCGCAGGGTTATCAGCGTCTGTTGCCACATACAGATCTCCGCACGTTCGGCGCGCATTCTAGCGCGCTCTGGGAAAAAACAAAGGCCCTAATATTCTTGCTTCGATGTAAGCCTTTGGCGGTATAAAAACCCATGTCGCATCCACAACAAAAGGCGTCGGAAAAACCGCCACACCTTGTGAGCAATGACAAATTCCAGACAAAAAAATGCCCGGCGAACCGGGCATTTTTTATTGCGTGTATTTACAGGTTGTAGCCACGCTCGTTGTGCTGGGCCAGGTCCAGGCCCACGGCTTCTTCTTCCTCGGTGACACGCAGGCCCATGACGGCGTCCAGCACCTTGAGGATGATGAAGGTGACGATCCCGGTGTAGACCACCGTGAACCCCACGCCCTTGAATTGAATCCACACTTGCGCGCCGATATCGGTCACGGTGCCAAAGCCACCCAGTGCCGGAGCGGCAAACACACCGGTCAGGATCGCGCCGAGGATACCGCCGATGCCGTGTACGCCGAAGGCGTCCAGGGAGTCGTCATAGCCCAGCTTGCGCTTGAGGGTGGTAGCGCAGAAGAAGCACACCACGCCTGCCGCCAGGCCGATGACCAGAGCGCCCATCGGACCCACGGTGCCGGCAGCCGGGGTGATTGCAACCAGGCCAGCCACTACGCCCGAGGCAATGCCCAGTGCGCTTGGCTTGCCGTGGGTGATCCACTCGGCAAACATCCAGCCCAGCGCCGCCGCAGCGGTCGCGATCTGAGTCACCAGCATCGCCATGCCGGCGGTGCCGTTGGCGGCGACAGCGGAACCGGCGTTGAAGCCGAACCAGCCGACCCACAGCATGGCCGCGCCCATCAGGGTGTAACCCAGGTTATGCGGCGCCATTGGGGTGGTCGGGAAGCCTTTGCGCTTGCCCAATACCAGGCACGCCACCAAACCTGCGATACCGGCGTTGATGTGCACCACGGTGCCGCCAGCGAAGTCCAGCACGCCCCAGTCCCACATCAGGCCGCCGTTGCCGGACCAGACCATGTGCGCAATCGGTGCATACACCAGGGTGAACCACACGCCCATGAAGATCAGCATGGCGGAGAACTTCATCCGCTCGGCAAATGCGCCGACGATCAGGGCCGGGGTGATGATGGCGAAGGTCATCTGGAAGGTGATGAACACCGCCTCAGGGAACAACGCCGCCGGGCCGGTCAGGCTGGCTGGCGTGACGCCCGCCAGGAAGGCCTTGCCCAGGCCACCGACGAAGGAGTTGAAGTTGACGACGCCCTGCTCCATGCCGGTGGTGTCGAACGCGATGCTGTAGCCATAGATGACCCACAGGACGCTGATCAGACCGGTAATGGCAAAGCACTGCATCATCACGGAAAGAAGGTTTTTCGACCGGACCATGCCACCGTAGAACAGTGCCAGGCCGGGAATGGTCATGAACAGTACAAGAATCGTGGCCGTGAGCATCCAGGCGGTGTCGCCGGAGTTCAGGACAGGGGCTGCCGCTTCTTCTGCCATGGCCAGGCCAGGCATTGCGAAGGACAACAGGGCTCCTAGCCCTGCGAATTTACGCAGAGTCATATTGTTTTCTCCTGGGGCGTTGGGTTTGGCGGCTTAGATGGCGTCGGTATCGGTTTCGCCGGTACGGATGCGAATAGCCTGTTCCAGATTGACCACAAAGATCTTCCCGTCACCGATCTTGCCGGTGTTGGCGGCCTTGGTGATTGCCTCGATCACCCGGTCAAGATCCTTGTCGTCAATGGCGACATCGATCTTCACCTTGGGCAGGAAATCGACCACGTACTCCGCGCCGCGATACAGCTCGGTGTGACCTTTCTGCCGACCGAAGCCTTTGACCTCAGTAACGGTAATGCCCTGCACGCCGATCTCGGACAACGACTCGCGCACGTCGTCCAACTTGAACGGCTTGATGATGGCAGTGACTAGCTTCATGAAACTTTCTCCCGAATTGGTGGACTTGCCCCAGGAAAACAAACCCGACTCAAGTCTAAGCGCAGTGCCTGGCTTTGTAACGCGTCGTCGGCCCAAGTTGCCCGACAGGTGCCAGTTAACCGATCCTGACGAAACTCCCCGTTCCGCCTGCTGCACTGCATTCGTCACAGCGACTGCATCAGTGCATGGGTCATCAGCCTCTAAGCAGAAACCTTGCCACCTACACCCAAACCCTCTGATTTCAATCTTTTGGCCACCTGCTCGACGTGCACTGCGTCTTGAACCGCAACGTTACGCACAACAACAGTGCAGCGGCGCCCGGCGTGATGCGCGAAAAGCGTGCATCCCTGGCTTGCGAATTGACTATAGACACTGCGTGGTACACTGCCCGCCATCGTTTCCAGGACACTGCACATGCTTGCGCCCAAAGACCTCCTCGACGCCCTGAGCGGCCACGCCTCCCGCCTGCTGAGCGGCGACACACCGCTGCCCAAGAGCGAAATCGAAAGCCAGTTCAAGGCTCTGCTGCAAAGCGGCTTCAGTAAGCTGGACCTGGTCAGCCGGGAAGAATTCGACAGCCAGATGGTCGTGCTGGCCCGGACCCGGGCGCGGCTCGAAAGCCTGGAGGCCAAGGTTGCGGAGCTTGAGGCGAAGATGAATCCATCTATCGAATAATGTGTACTCCTGTAGGAACTGCCGAAGGCTGCGATATTTTGATCGCTATCCTTTCCAACATCCCGGCAAATTCCTACAAGCCTCAGCGCCTCGGTCCGATTGCGCCGCCATGTCCAGGTTCCTAAGCTCGCTCAATGCTGAACATTCAGCACCGGGTTTGGCGACCCGAGCAGCTTAAGGCGCACACTATCCGACGGCGGACTTCCTTTCCGCCACATCGAGTCATGGCGGTTGTGCGTGGGAGACCTTCGGGTCTGCCGGGTTCCTTTTGCTCCGGTTCGCCAACCCGCGCACAACTGCCACCCAATCGTTTGGCGACGATTGATGGCAGCCCTTAAAGCAAAAGGAGCTGTTCAATGAATCACGATGACGCTTATCTAATTCCCCACGTCTTCATCCGTCACAAGCTGCACCTCCATGCCCTACTACTGCAAAACCAACCCTGGTTCAGCGCCCGCGATCTGGGCCGGTTCCTTCGGCTTTTTCTTGATGACCGAGCGCTACGCAAACTCGATCCTGACCAATACCAAAACTTAAAAATGCTTATTCACGGCACTGTCGAGAACGTACTGCTGATCAGCGAGTCCGGTATCTATGCGTTACTGATCTATCACTATTGCCCCGAATATCGTGGCCTGCGGGAATGGCTCACTCACGACGTAGTCCCAGCTCTAAGAGACGCGCAACAGTTAGCCCCAGCCGAACGCCCAATTCTGAGCGTGCTGAACTGGCCAGATATGTCTTTGAATTTGCTGCACTGGAATAACCAGCCTTGGATTCGGTTGCAGGATGTTCCGCAATTGATGCCGTATGAGCAGCGGCCACAAAACGCGGTTAATCCGCCGTGGTGGAAGCGTGCTTCGCGCGCGCTGCAGTTTTTCTAAGCATCCCCCTCAGTCACGCTCGATTCAGCGCTGTGCAATCGTTCTTCAGTTGCAGACTCAGTCAGAACTCAGGCGTGATTTTTAGGCGTTTGGATAGCTTTTAGGACTGGCGTGGCAGCTCCGTCTGTATTCGCCAGCTCGCCTAACACCTTAATAAAACTTCAGCCGTCCCTGCAGGCCAGCAAGCTCTTCGTCAGGAATTCACCGAATAAAGTGGCCGAATTCCACAATACCGCCCACTTCTTTCTAAAGGTCTAGTCGTGATCATGAAAAACACCTTCGACTTGGCAGGGAGCCCCATCCAGTTCACCGAAGTCCCTCACTGATCCAGGCTCGTTCCTACAAAAAAAGCTCTCGCGACTGATTACCTCGACGATCCAGCTTCCCTTACGATTCACCGAAACCAAATATCTTCAGAGGAACCGATAAGTCTCCAAACCCAATCAGCAATGAACGGTGGATGAGGCGGCCTGGTTTTGCACAACGCCGAGCGTAACCACATTAGCTGGTTGCGAAACCACAAGAATTTGATATCAATGTGCGATGATCGAGCCTCAACGCGCGCATACCTCACAGGGACCGTTATGGCAGCACCAGACTTTCGCCTCATAGCTTCAGCGAACAGTGACCAAAGCGGTCATTTCGACGACATCGGCGCAATAGGAAAAACAATCACTCCAGAGATAGTCATCGCCCTATGCGGGCCGATGGGGACTCCGTTGCACGATGTAGCACAGACTTTCCAAGACTTACTGCTCGGCAATGATTACAGCTACGAAAAAGTTAACATCATCCGACTTAGTGACGAAATTCGTAAGCAGAAAGCACTGACCGGCGAGAAATCCATTCTTAAGCTGATTGAGGCAGGAAATGAGCTTCGTGCTGAGTATGGCAACGAAATCCTGGCTCGCTTTGCAATTAGACGGATCACCTTGGAGCGCGAGGAAGCCCAGCAAGCATCGGAAAAAAATCGCGAGCCCGACTTATTCGAAGATGCAGAATCAGCGGTCGTTCCTAAGGTGACTGTTCGCTACTGTCACATCATCGACTCGATCAAACATATCGATGAGCTGAAGCTGTTGCGGTCTATCTATGGAGATATGCTCCATGTCGTGGGGGTGTACTCGCCCATCGAGATGCGCATCGCCAGGCTTGAACGCTCCAAAGGCCCGGGAGATCACATCCACGATCTGATCGACAGAGACTCTGGTGAGGAAATAGACCACGGTCAGCGAGTCGAAGACACGTTTCCCCAAGCTGACTTTTTCCTACGCGTGGAAAAGACAACAGACACACATCGTAAAGGGCGGGTAAAACGCTTTCTCGACCTCATGTTGGGGACGGTGATTGCGACCCCAACCCTGAATGAACGGGCCATGTATACGGCATTCTCAGCCGCACGGAATTCAGCGTGCCTTTCGCGACAGGTCGGCGCCGCTATCACCAGTGCTGATGGGGAGATCCTAGCCACCGGATGGAACGATGTACCCAAAGCTTTCGGTGGGCTCTATCAGACAGAAACATACGGTAGCTCACCCGATGAAGACCGGCGCTGCTGGAACCTTGGGGGCGGCTTTTGCTCCAACGACCAAGAAAAAAGGGCCATTTCCAATGCGATAGTCGATCTCTTGACCAGCGAAGGCCTCATCGAAGAGGCCAAACGAGATCAGGTCTACCAAGTCATCCGCAAAAAGTCGCAGTTGAAGAGTTTGATTGAGTTTTCCCGCGCTGTGCACGCTGAAATGCATGCATTGTTAAGTGCTGGCGGTACTGATGGAGGGAAAATCCGGGGCGGGAAGCTATTCGTCACCACCTATCCCTGCCACTCTTGCGCTCGACACATCGTTGCAGCAGGAGTCCGGGAGGTTTACTTCTTGGAACCATACAGAAAGAGCCTTGCTACCAAGCTTCATGAGGATGCTATAACTGAAAATGAAAACGAGACAGACAAGGTCAGAGTGATGCCCTTTGACGGTGTGGCCCCCTCAAGATTCCTGCGCTTTTTCTCCGCTCACCCCAAAGGCCGGAAAAACGCAGAAGGAAATATGCATTCCAGGGAAGCCCATCCCGTCGCCTTCGTTACAATAGAAGCCATTCCGACCCTTGAATCTCTCATCGTACAGGGACTATCCTCCCGCGGCATTTAAGGTCATCTGGTGAGCTGCTAGCAGCAGTGGAGAATTTTATGAAGAACGTTGACGAGTCTGGTAAACCAGAAGTCGGAATACAGTTGGCGCTCACCTTTGATTCCTTCGATACCAAGGACCAGTCGTACCTGCCGGTACCAGCGTTCATTGAGTCTGCGAAAGTGTTCCGCCTCACTGAGAACAAGGTGATAGCGTTTCCCAAGCAGCGGATTTCCTCCGCTGAAGCAGGTTTAATCGCAAGGATCTTGCACAGAACCAGACATTTCGTCTGAGCCCCTTATTGCTTTTACATATGACTCAAGCGCGGCGCTCGACCTGCTCCCCCGGTTATCCGCAGCGCCTGCAACACTTCGTGTCTTAGGCCTTGATCTGACAGCTCAACCATCCGCCGCCCGCTGAGACGGGTCCGGGGTCAGTGCCATCGGCAGCTCCAGGATAAACAGCGCGCCGTGGCCCGGCCCGGCGCTCTGTACGGTCAGGTCGCCGCCCATCTCGTGCGCAGCCAGAATGCAGCTGTGCAAACCAAAACCATGACCGTCGGCACGCGTGGTGAAACCGTGCTCGAACACCCGCGCAAGATTGTCCTGCGCGATCCCCTCACCGTTGTCCTCGATCTCGACCCGCACGCGTCCCTCGTCAACGACCTTCAGGCGCAGGATGATTTGCGGCGGCCGGTTCGTACCCGCGTCCAGTGCCTGTTTGGCGTTGTTGATCAAATTGACCAGGATCTGCAGCACTCGGTGCTTATCCAGCGGCATTGGCGGGGTATCGCTGAATTCCTTGACGAGCGTGATGTGATGGCGGGCCAGGGACACATCGCAAATGCGCACGACATCCTCGACCAACTCTCGCAGCGAGCCCCACTCCAATACACTGGCATTGCCGGCGTAGGACTGCTGGGTGGCGACGATTTCCTTGATGTGGTCGATACGACGGGTCAATTGCGCCAGCTCGGCGATCATGCCTTGCTGCTCGACGGCCAGCGCGTCTGCCAGCTTGTCGAGATAGTCAGGCAGCGCGCGCCCTTTCGGATCACGGCTGATGAAGTCGCCGAGGTCATCGGGATGTTCCTTCATCAACTGGGCGACCTTGGCCACCGCAGGCCCCTTGGAGGTGTGCACCTTATCGTAGAGGACCTGGGCTGACACATTGACGCTGTTGAGCACATTACCCACGTTGTGCAACACATTGGTGGCGATCTCTGCCATGCCGGCCCGGCGCGCGGTGGTCACCAGTTCGGCCTGGGCCTGGCGCAATTCGTCGTTGACCTTGGCCAATTGCCGCGGGCTGGGGATCTTCAGGGCCGCCGGCACCAGCCGGACCAATAGGATGGCGGTAATCACCGAAGCAATCGCGGTGATCACCTTGACCAGCGCCATCAGCCAGTAATAGGGCTGCCAGATGGTCAGGATTTCCATCACATGGCTGGTCCCGCAGGCCAGGATAAACACGCCAAAGGCCGCGAGCATCCAGTCGAACGGGACGTCCTTGCGCTTGTGGATAAAGTACAGGAGGGTGAAGGGGATGGTGACGTAGGACAGAGCGATCAAGCCATCGGCGATCACATTGGTCCACAGCAAATCCGGACGCCACATGTAGCAATGCCCGTGAGGCATGAAGCGCTTGTCGGTTAACAGAGCCAGCAGATCGTTCATGGCCACTTCCTCGCTGTGCCGTTGATACCGCCAAGTGTCGACTGGGCAAAATCGAGTCTAGCAGAGGGCCGCGGCCGGCTATTTCGCGTCGGCACCGGTTGGACGGTAGGGTGTTGGCCGTCCTTCGGCGGTCGCTCACCTCGAAACATCCTGCCAAATTTTCCCCCCTCAATTACTGCGCCCAAGTTCATCCCCGCGACTAATCTTCAAGAGCCGCAGGACGCGGCGCCCCATTCACTCAAGGAACGATTCATGTCGCTTGCCATTGTCCATAGCCGCGCCCAAGTAGGGGTCGAGGCGCCTGCCGTTACCGTTGAAGTCCACCTGGCCAATGGCTTGCCGTCGCTGACAATGGTTGGCCTGCCGGAAGCGGCGGTAAAGGAAAGCAAGGATCGGGTGCGCAGCGCGATCATCAATTCGGGCCTGAACTTCCCGGCACGGCGCATCACCCTGAACCTGGCGCCGGCAGATCTGCCCAAGGACGGCGGGCGCTTCGACCTGGCCATTGCCTTGGGGATCCTGTCGGCCAGCGTGCAAGTGCCGACCCTGACCTTGGACGACGTGGAATGCCTCGGTGAACTGGCCTTGTCTGGCGCAGTGCGCCCAGTGCGCGGGGTATTGCCTGCGGCATTGGCGGCACGCAAGGCCGGGCGCGTGCTGGTGGTGCCGCGGGCCAATGCCGAGGAAGCCTGCCTGGCCTCGGGCCTGAAGGTGATCGCCGTGGACCATCTGCTCGAAGCGGTGGCGCACTTCAACGGTCACACGCCGGTCGCGCCGTTCGTTTCCAATGGACTGCTTTCGGCCAGCAAACCCTACCCCGATCTGAACGAAGTACAAGGCCAGGCCGCGGCCAAGCGGGCGTTGCTGATTGCCGCGGCGGGGGCTCACAACCTGCTGTTCAGCGGGCCACCGGGCACCGGCAAGACCTTGCTGGCGAGCCGTTTACCCGGGTTGCTGCCGCCACTGGCCGAGAGCGAAGCCCTGGAGGTCGCAGCCATTCAGTCAGTGGCCAGTTGCGTGCCTTTGAGCCATTGGCCGCAACGTCCGTTTCGCCAGCCACACCACTCGGCTTCCGGCCCGGCGCTGGTAGGTGGCGGGTCCAAACCGCAACCAGGGGAGATCACCCTCGCCCACCATGGCGTGCTGTTCTTGGATGAGCTGCCGGAATTCGACCGCAAGGTGCTGGAGGTCTTGAGAGAACCGTTGGAGTCCGGGCACATCGTGGTCTCGCGCGCCCGTGACCGGGTGCGCTTCCCGGCGCGCTTCCAATTGGTGGCGGCGATGAATCCCTGCCCCTGTGGATATCTTGGCGAGCCCAGTGGCCGCTGCGCCTGTACACCGGACATGGTGCAGCGCTACCGCAACAAACTTTCCGGCCCGCTGCTGGACCGTATCGACCTGCACCTGACCGTCGCCCGGGAAGCCACGGCGTTGAACCCCAAGCGCGACCCCGGGGACGATACGGCCACGGTCGCCGAGCGCGTCGCCGAAGCCCGGGGGCGCCAGCACGACCGCCAGGGCTGCGCCAATGCATTTCTCGATCTGCCGGGGTTGCGCCGGCATTGCAAGTTATCCACAACCGATGAAACCTGGCTGGAAACCGCCTGCGAGCGGCTGACCCTGTCGCTGCGCGCCGCCCATCGCTTGCTCAAGGTCGCCCGGACACTGGCGGACCTGGAGCAAGCGGGGAGCATTCGTCGCGAGCACCTGGCCGAAGCGTTGCAATATCGGCCGGCTACGGCTTGAACCGCTTTAGGGTTTGCTCAGGTCTACCAACGGTGTTTGCCGAACCTCGGTTTTTTGACCGTTCTGGATCGTATCGATGCGCTTGAGCGCCTTATCCACAGCGCCCTTATCCGCCAACAGGCTGTAGTGGATCTGGAACTGCTTGTGCTCTTTCGGCGCGATGGTAGGAACCAGACCCAGAGGGCGCTGATACCGGCGGTTATAGGAAAAACTGGTGCCTGGCTCCAGCCCGGTCACGTAGCCCTGCCCCTGGGTATCGGTGTTTTTCCACAGGGAGAACACCGGAAGCGTGCTGGTGTTGAAGCCTACCGACACACCGAGGCTACCGGCCTTGTTGTGCAACACCGTGAGGGTGTCGCCCTTGGCGTCGGCGTAGGGCACGACGTTATAAACGGTTTCGTCGTAATCCTTGGTCGGGCCCCGGTAGGTTTGCCAATCGGACAAGTCGCCCTTGGCCTTGTCGTTGAACGGCGAAACCTGCTTGACCGGTGCCGCGAAACGAGCGCCCTGCTCCAGGAACGGCGTACTGAAGTTGCTGTGGTAGAGCGCTTGGTATTCCTTCGGATAATCGCCGTTGTTGGTCAGCGTATCGCTGAGCGCGAACGTCACGCTGCCGGGTTCGGTGACCAGTTCGGTCTGCACCGAGAAATCGACCTTCTTGAACGCCTGCTCCTTCAACTCGCCCCGCAGAGTAATGGCGTAGGGCGGTTTTTCATCGATGTGCAAGGTGACTTTGTTGGCCGGGATATTGGCGGCGCGACCGTGCAGGGTCAGCAGCTCGCCGTTGTCCATGCCGGGATGGCCGACCCATTCGTAGCCGCAGCGGGTGACCAGTTCGTTGAAGCCTTCGAGCCACCCCAACCCGCCTCGACCGTTGAGCTCGATAAACGCCGGGTTGACCACTTCCTTGACGGGCGAATCCCAACCCATGCGCACGTCGCCAACCGATGCCTGCAGCACGTTCATGCCACGGGTCGGGACGACTGAAAGCTTGAGCGTCCCGTTGTCGATGTCGACCACGCTGACACCCTCCTGCCGACCACCGTGCAGGGTGCGCATCGTCACGGAAAAGGGTTTGCCGGTCTTCACGCCGAGTTGCTGGCTGGTGATTTGCCAGGGTTGGGCGGCTTTATCGGTATCCAGCAGGACGTAATCCCAAGCCATCGCCTGGGAGGCAGCGCCCAAGGCGCCGAGGGTGATAAGGAGTCTGAACGGAGTCATGGTCACGACCTTTTATTGGAGTTGTGCGGTTTTTATAGACTTGAAGAAACGTTTCAGCAAGCTCAAAAACAGCAATAATCTTAAAAAAGGATGGACCACTGGATTGAGGGCTTTTCTGGGAGCGGGCTTGCTCGCGATAGCGGTGGGTCAGGTTGAGATGAGGGTGACTGGACTGCCGCCTTCGCGAGCAAGCCCGCTCCCACAGTTTTCTTCAGTGCTTGGTCTATTAGTGGCAGAGCATGCACCCGCCGGCTCTTGTGGCGAGGGAGCTTGCTCCCGCTGGGCTGCGCAGCAGCCCCAAGCCCATGCAGCGCGGTGGGTCAGGTTGATTGGGGATAACTTGGCAGGGGCTGCTTCGCAACCCAGCGGGAGCAAGCTCCCTCGCCACGGGGGTTGTGGTGGCTGGGTTATCTGTGAACACCATCAGCGCCGGCGAGCAGGCGGGGCCTGGCCGAACACATTCCCCTGTGGGAGCGAGCCTGCTCGCGATGGCGGTGGGTCAGCTGACAGAGATGTGACTGACAAGACGCCTTCGCGAGCAGGCTCGCTCCCACATTAATCTCGGGGGTGCCTGCTCGCAGTGGTTGCAGAGGCCTCAGCGGAACCGATCAACCTCTTGGCGCAGGTCCTGGGCGAGTTTTTCCAGTTCTTTGGCGGTGAGCGCCAGGTTCGAGACCACTTGGCGCTGTTCGCTGTTGGCCATGGCGATGCTCTGCAGGTTGCTGCTGAGCAGGGTCGCGGTGCTGCTTTGTTCCTGGGTGGCGGTGGTGATCGCCGCGAATTGCTGGCCAGCCGAGCGACTCTGCTCGTCGATGCGCGCCAGGGCCGAGGCCACGTTGGCGTTGCGCGACAGGCCTTCCTGCATCAGCAGGTTGCCCTGCTCCATGGTGCTGATGGCATTGCCGGTTTCCTGCTGGATGCTGTTGATCATGCTGGAGATTTCGTCAGTGGCCTGGCGCGTGCGGGACGCCAGGCTGCGGACTTCATCGGCCACCACGGCGAAACCACGGCCCTGCTCGCCGGCGCGGGCGGCTTCGATGGCGGCGTTCAATGCCAGCAGGTTGGTCTGCTCGGCAATCGAGGTGATGACACCGACGATGCCGCCGATCTCCTGGGAACGCTGGCCCAAAGTATTGATGACCGAGGCCGTGCTGTTCAGCGCGCCGGCAATTTGTTCCAGGGACGACGACGCTTCGTCCATCGAGGTCCGGCCAATGCGGGTTTGCTGAGCATTTTCCTGGGCCAGGCGCTCGGTGTTGCCCATGTTGTCGGCAATGTTCAAGGAGGTCGCACTGAACTCTTCCACCGCGCCAGCCATGCTGGTGATTTCGCCGGACTGCTGCTCCATGCCCTCGTACGCCCCGCTGGACAATCCGGACAGGGCCTGGGCGCGACTGTTGACCTCCTGGGAGGCCTTGCGGATGTGCTCGACCATGGTCGACAGGGCCTGGCTCATCTGGTTGAAGGCACGGGCCAGCTGACCGATTTCGTCATGGCTCGATACGTTCAGGCGCACGCTCAGGTCGCCAGCGCCTAATGCTTCGGCCTGGCGCACCAGATCCCCCAGCGGTGCCAGCTTGCTGCGCAGCAACCACATCGCCGAGCCGACCGCCAACAGCATCGCCAACAGGCTGCCAATGGCCAGTTGTGTACCGACACTCCAGGTCACGGCGCGGATCTCGGTTTTCGGCATGCTCGCCACCACCGCCCACGGCCCGCCCTCGAACGGTACGGCAACGCTGTAGAAGTCTTCGGCGGTATCGGTCCAGAACGCCCCCTTGCCCGGTTTTTTGATCAGGCCCGTGATGGCCGCGGTCGCGTTGTCCAGCGCCTGTACGCCTGCCGGCGGCACCAGCCATTTATTTTGCTCATCCAACAAGGCCAGCGAACCGGTCTGGCCAATGCGGAAACGCTTGAGGTTTTCGAACTGCGCGTTCTGCGCGTCGGTGTAGTCGAAGCCTACATACAACACGGCGATGATCTTGCCGCTGCTGTCGCGTACGGGCGTGTACTGCGACATGTAGAAGCGTCCGAAAAGCAGGGCCCGACCGATGTAGCTCTGCCCGCTGATCACCGGACCGTAGGCGGGGCCGGCGCGATCGAGCACGGTGCCGATGGCCCGCGTGCCGTCCTGTTTACTGACGGAGGTGCTGACGCGGATGAAATCGTCGCCGCTGCGCACGAAGACCGTGGCCACACCGGCGGTCATCGCTTTGAAGTCATCCACTTCCTTGAAGTTGTTGTTCAACACTTCGCTGCCCAGGTTCAAGCCTGGGGTCTGTACGCCCGCCACCGTCACCGGCTGGTCTGGGTGCACGGTCAAACCCGCGCTGAAGCGCTTTTCGAACAGACCGGCCAAGCGCTGGGTGCTCTCACGCAAGGTGCTGTGGAAGGTATTGAGCTGATCGGCCATCAGGCGCGCTTCGCTGGCCAAGTGCTCTTCACGGGTGGCAAGGTTGGCGGTGTCCAGCGAACGCAAGGCGAAGACAGTACTGCCGGAGATCACGATCGCCAGTATCACGGCGAGGGCGAGGCCTAGCTGCGAGGCGATCCGGGCACGGGGTTGAGACATGACGGCTCCTGGCCGAGAGACCGGATCATCCTGATCACGTCGCACGCTCGGCGTTTTATTCGGGTGAGGTGTAAGTAGACCCTTTCTGAACGAGGGTTCCATCTTCACGGATTCGGCGGCAAAGCCAAATACTTGAGCGGTTTGGACGGATTAATGCCAAGTGGCTAGCACGCCAACTGCAACGTTTCAGCCCAGACGCTGCACATCGGGCAACTGCATGGCCTTGACCTCGCCCTGGAGAAAGTCGCTGAGCCGGCGTAAACGTTCGCCCCCCGGCCGGGTTTTCGGCCAGACCAAGTAATAGTGCTCGCCACTGGCAACCGCCGTCGGCCATGGCAGGCTCAGGCGTCCTTGGGCTACGTCCTCGGCCACCATCAGCAGGTCGCCCATGGAGACTCCATAGCCGCGTGCCGCCGCGATCATGCCCAGCTCCAGGGTATCGAACACCTGCCCTCCCTTGAGCGAGACCTTGTCGGACAGGCCCATGCGCTGCAGCCAGTTGCGCCAGTCCCGGCGATCCGGCGTCGGGTGCAGCAGTTCGGCGCTGGCCAACCGCGCCACGTCCCAGGGCTGATCGTTCAACAGGTTCGGCGCGCCCACGGGGATCAGTTCCTCGGGAAACAGCAAACTGGCCTCCCAGTCCGCCGGAAAATGCCCGTTACCCAGCAATACGGCGCAATCGAAGGGCTCGACGTTGAAGTCCACCGAATCGATGTCCATCCAGGCACTGGTCAGTTGTACCTCGTTGCCTGGCTGCAAATGCCGGAAGCGACTCAGGCGCGCCAACAGCCAGCGCATGGTCAGGGTGGAAGGCGCTTTCATGCGCAGGATGCCGTCTTCACCATGCAAGGTGTGGCAGGCCCGTTCCAGCGCCATGAAACCCTCGCGCACGCCCGGCAGCAACAACCGCGCCGCCTCGGTCAATTGCAGGTTGCGACCGCTGCGTTGGAACAGCCGACAGGCAAAGTGATCTTCCAACGTGCGAATGTGTCGGCTGACGGCGCTCTGGGTGATCGACAACTCCTCGGCAGCCCGGGTGAACGAGCTGTAGCGCGCCGCGGCTTCAAATGCCCGCAACGCATAAAGAGGCGGAAGACGACGAGACATCGCGAAAGCTCCATGGCGTGGTTTGCAAACCCTACCAGAAACCTCTCCAGCATGAGTTTTAATCATGCCAGCGATCTTTTTTATCCTTTTGTGCAATCCGTCGAGAGCGCCGAGAATCGTCGCTTTACTGCCTTCTTTGAACAGGGAGCGTGATGATCATGCTGCATCCGGTGCGTACCGAACTCTGGGCCATCCTGCGGCTGGCGGGGCCGTTGATTGCCTCGCAGTTGGCGCACATGCTGATGGTGCTCACCGACACCGTGATGATGGCGCGCCTGAGCCCCGAAGCCCTCGCCGGTGGCGGGCTCGGGGCGGCCACCTATTCGTTTGTGTCGATCTTTTGCATCGGCGTGATCGCCGCGGTGGGCACCCTGGTTGCGATTCGCCAGGGCGCAGGCGATGTCGAGGGCGCCACCCGGCTGACCCAAGCCGGATTATGGCTGGCCTGGTTGATGGCGCTGATGGCCGGGTTGCTGCTGTGGAACCTCAAGCCGGTGCTGCTGATGTTCGGCCAGACCGAAACCAACGTACTGTCCGCCGGACAGTTCCTGCTGGCGCTGCCGTTCGCCCTGCCCGGCTACTTGAGCTTCATGGCCCTGCGCGGCTTCACCAGCGCCATCGGCCGAGCCACGCCGGTGATGGTGATCAGCCTCGGCGGGACGGTGGGCAACTTCCTGCTCAACTACGCGCTCATCACCGGCATGTTCGGCCTGCCGAAACTCGGCTTGATGGGGATCGGCCTGGTCACGGCTATCGTTGCCAACTGCATGGCACTGGCGCTGGCCTGGCATATCCATCGGCACCCGGCCTACCGTGCCTATCCATTGCTCGACGGCCTGTCGCGGCCCAATCGCCAGTACCTCAAGGAACTGTGGCGCCTGGGCCTGCCGATCGGCGGCACGTATGCGGTGGAAGTCGGGCTGTTCGCGTTCGCCGCGCTGTGCATGGGCACCATGGGCAGCACGCCGTTGGCGGCTCACCAGATCGCTCTGCAAATCGTCTCGGTGGCGTTCATGGTGCCGGCCGGGATGTCCTACGCCATCACCATGCGCATCGGCCAGCACTACGGCGCCGGGCAACTGCTGATGGCACGCCTGGCCGGGCGGGTCGGGATCGGCTTCGGCGCGGCCGCGATGCTGGCGTTCGCCATGGTGTTCTGGTTGTTGCCTCATCAATTGATCGGCTTGTTCCTGGACCACGACGACCCGGCGTTTCGCGAGGTGATCAACCTGGCGGTGAGCCTGCTGGCGGTGGCGGCGTGGTTCGAGCTGTTCGACGGCACACAAACCATCGCCATGGGCTGTATTCGCGGACTCAAGGACGCCAAGACCACCTTCCTGGTGGGCCTGGGTTGCTATTGGTTGATCGGTGCGCCGGCGGCGTGGTGGATGGCCTTCCACCTGAACTGGGGTCCAACCGGTGTCTGGTGGGGCCTGGCCCTGGGGCTGGCCTGTGCAGCCGTGAGCCTGACGCTGGCGTTTGAATGGAAAATGAAACGGATGATTCGCAGTGAGCCTGGGCGGCCCAGTTTCGAAGCGGTCCAGGCCAAATGAAACTCCCCTTGTGGGAGCGGGCTTGCTCGCGAAGGCGGAGTGTCAGTCCAAGAGTATCCGGCTGACCCACCGCCTTCGCGAGCAAGCCCGCTCTCACAGGGTGTTGCGTCAGCTGATCTCCAGCATCGACTGCTGATCACCCTCGAACGTCAAGTACTCCACCAATTCCGGCAACGGCAACGGCTTGCTGATCAGGAAACCCTGCACCTGGTCACAACCGAAACCGCGTAGCAGGTCCAGTTGCTCTTGGGTTTCCACCCCTTCGGCCACCACCTCCAGGTTGAGGTTGTGGGCCAGGTTGATCATGGCGTGCACCAGTTTGCGGTTCTCTTCGCGCTGTTCCATGCCGCCGACGAAGCTCTTGTCGATCTTGAGCAAGGCGATCGGCAGGCTGTTGAGGTGTACGAACGACGAGAAGCCGGTGCCGAAGTCGTCCAGGGAGAAGCGCACCCCCAGGCGGCCCAGGGCATCCATGGTTTGCTTGACCAGTTCGCTGCGGCGCATGACGGCGGTTTCGGTGAGTTCGAATTCCAGCCACTGTGCTTCGACACCTCGCTCGGCAATCAGCCGGCTCAAGGTCGGCAGCAACTGGCTGTCCTGGAACTGCCGGAACGACAGGTTGACCGCCATGTGCAGTGGCGCCAGCCCCCGCTCGCGCAGGGCCTGCATGTCCCGCAGCGCCCGGGAAATCACCCAGTAGCCCAGCGGCACGATCAGGCCGCTCTGTTCGGCCAGCGGCACGAACTCACTCGGCGGCAGCAAGCCGCGCTCGCCGTGACGCCAGCGCACCAGGGCTTCGAGGCCGACGATGTGGCCGCCATCGAGGTTCAATCTGGGCTGGTAATGCAGTTCCAACTCGTCGCGGCGCAGTGCCCGGCGCAGTTCGCTTTCCAGGTCGGCGAGGCTGCGGGCATTGCGATTGATGCGCTCGTTGAAGATATGAAAGGTGCAGCCCTGGGTACTCTTGGCCTGTTGCATGGCGATGTGGGCGTGCCACATCAGTGGATCGGCGCCGGCCTGGGCGCGGGCATGGGCGACGCCCAGACTACAGCCGATCAGCAAGCTTTCACCGTCCACCCAATAGGGTTCGGCCAAGGCCTCGGTGATGCGCTCGGCCATCCATTCGGCCCGCTGCGGAGCGCGGCGGGTGTCGATCAACAAGGCGAATTCATCACTGCCCAGGCGCGCCAGTTGATCGCCGGCCTCGAGCGAGCTCTTGAGCCGCGACACCACTTGCAGGATCAAGCGGTCACCGGCCTGGTGGCCGAGGGCGTCGTTGGCGTGGCGGAAGTTGTCCAGGTCCAGGTGGCCGAGCGCCAGGCCACGGCCGTCGTTTTCTGCCAGGCGCGCCGCCAGCAAAGTCTGGAAGCCCTGGCGATTGGCGATGCCTGTCAACGGGTCCTGTTCGGCGAGGCGCTGCAAGGTATTTTCCAGCACGCCGCGTTCACGCACATGGCGCAGGCAACGACGCAAGGTCGCGCTGTCGAGCACATCGCGCACCAACCAGTCGCTGACGCCGTCGGGGGCAGCCGCCGGCTCGTGCTCGAGCAACAGGATCGTCGGCAGGCTGCAACGACCCGGCGCCGGTTGCAACGCCGCAACGGTCAGCAACACCGCGTTGCGATTGTCTTCGAACAGGCTGCAGACTGACTCCCAGCTCGGAGCGCTGATCAACACGACCGAGGGCCCCAAGGGCACCAGGCACTCGCGCAAGATTGCTGACCACTCTGGCTCCTGGGCCAATAACAGCAAACGCAAGGGTTCGACAGGCGTTGACAAGCTGACTCCCTAGACTCTGCAAGGTGGTAGGCGCCGGGCATTATGACCTGCCGATGGGCAATGACCAATGCCAACGGTTCTCAAACACGCGTTTTCGGCGGTTTTTTCCGCTCGAAATGCTACGCACGACCCGATTGGCTCCACATCCTGCGTGAAAGTGACAGAAGCGGCAAATGACAATCCCGTGTGCGTCACAAGTCGGACAGAGCAGCACAATTCTCAGAGCCTGTTAAAATGCCGGCCCATTTCGCAAACGACTCCCTGAACCCTGTCATGTCCCGACTCAATCCCCGGCAGCAAGAAGCCGTGAACTATGTCGGCGGCCCTCTTTTGGTGCTCGCCGGTGCAGGCTCCGGCAAGACCAGCGTGATCACCCGCAAGATCGCGCACCTGATCCAGAATTGTGGCATCCGCGCCCAGTACATCGTCGCCATGACCTTCACCAACAAGGCCGCCCGGGAAATGAAAGAGCGGGTCGGCGGCCTGCTGCGCGCTGGCGAAGGCCGCGGCTTGACGGTCTGTACCTTCCACAACCTGGGCCTGAACATCATCCGCAAGGAACACGCGCGGCTGGGCTACAAACCGGGCTTCTCGATTTTCGACGAGACCGACGTCAAGGCCCTGATGACCGACATCATGCAGAAGGAGTACTCGGGCGACGACGGCGTGGATGAGATCAAGAACATGATCGGCGCCTGGAAAAACGACCTGATCCTGCCGCCCGAGGCCCTGGAAAACGCCCGCAACCCCAAGGAGCAGACGGCCGCCATCGTCTACACCCACTACCAGCGCACGCTCAAGGCGTTCAACGCGGTGGACTTCGACGACCTGATCCTGCTGCCGGTCAAGCTGTTCCAGGAACACGCCGACATTCTGGAGAAATGGCAGAACAAGGTCCGCTACCTGCTGGTAGACGAATACCAGGACACCAATGCCAGCCAGTATCTGCTGGTGAAGTTGCTGATCGGCAAACGCAACCAGTTCACCGTGGTGGGCGACGATGACCAGTCGATCTACGCGTGGCGCGGCGCGCGGCCGGAAAATCTGATGTTGCTCAAGGAAGACTATCCGTCGCTCAAAGTGGTGATGCTGGAGCAGAATTACCGCTCCACCAGCCGCATCCTGCGTTGCGCCAACGTGCTGATTTCCAACAACCCCCACGAATTCGAAAAACAACTGTGGAGCGAGATGGGCCACGGTGATGAAATCCGCGTGATCCGTTGCCGCAACGAAGACGCCGAAGCCGAGCGCGTGGCCATGGAAATCCTCAGCCTGCACCTGCGCACCGACCGGCCGTACAGCGACTTTGCGATCCTGTACCGCGGCAACTACCAGGCCAAGCTGATCGAGCTGAAATTGCAGCATCACCAGGTTCCTTATCGCCTGTCGGGGGGCAACAGCTTTTTTGGTCGCCAGGAAGTGAAGGACCTGATGGCCTACTTCCGCCTGATCGTGAACCCGGACGACGACAACGCCTTCCTGCGGGTGATCAACGTGCCGCGCCGGGAAATCGGTTCGACCACCTTGGAGAAACTCGGCAACTACGCCACCGAGCGCAAGATCTCGATGTACGCCGCCACCGATGAAATCGGCCTGGGCGAACACCTGGACAGCCGCTTTACCGACCGCCTGGCGCGCTTCAAGCGCTTCATGGACAAGGTCCGCGAGCAGTGCGCCGGGGAAGATCCGATCTCAGCGCTGCGCAGCATGGTCATGGATATCGACTATGAGAACTGGCTGCGCACCAACAGCTCCAGCGACAAGGCTGCCGACTACCGCATGAGCAACGTCTGGTTTTTGATCGAGGCGTTGAAGAACACCTTGGAAAAAGACGAAGACGGCGACATGACCGTCGAGGACGCCATCGGCAAACTCGTGCTGCGGGACATGCTCGAGCGCCAGCAGGAAGAGGAAGAAGGCGCCGAAGGCGTGCAGATGATGACGCTGCATGCTTCCAAGGGCCTGGAGTTTCCCTACGTGTTCATCATGGGCATGGAAGAAGAAATCCTGCCGCACCGTTCCAGCATCGAGGCCGACACCATCGAGGAAGAACGGCGCCTGGCCTATGTCGGCATTACCCGGGCACGCCAGACGCTGGCCTTCACCTTCGCCGCCAAGCGCAAGCAATACGGCGAAGTGATCGACTGCGCACCGAGCCGCTTTCTCGATGAACTGCCGCCGGACGACCTGGCCTGGGAAGGCAACGACGACACGCCGACGGAAGTCAAAGTCGTTCGCGGTAACAGTGCCCTGGCGGATATACGCGCGATGCTGAAGCGCTAGAATCATTCACTTTTTCATCGACTTCAGGCGCTCACGCGCCATCAGAGGAGGCTTCATGGAAGCCCTGCACCAGAAAATCCGCGAGCTAGGCATCGTGCTGTCCGACCAGGTCCTGAAGGTTGATGCGTTTCTCAACCACCAGATTGACCCGCAGTTGATGAAGCTGATCGGCGATGAATTCGCCGCGCTGTTCAAGGATTCGGGCATCACCAAGATCGTCACCATCGAAGCCTCGGGCATCGCCCCGGCGATCATGACCGGACTGAACCTTGGCGTGCCGGTGATCTTCGCCCGCAAGCAACAGTCGCTGACCCTGACGGAGAACCTGCTGTCGGCCACCGTGTATTCGTTCACCAAGAAAACCGAAAGCACTGTCGCCATCAGCCCGCGCCACCTGACCAGCAGCGACCGGGTGCTGATCATCGATGACTTCCTGGCCAACGGCAAAGCCTCCCAGGCGCTGATTTCCATCATCAAGCAGGCTGGCGCCACCGTGGCAGGCTTGGGGATCGTGATCGAGAAGTCGTTCCAGGGTGGCCGCGCGGAATTGGACGCACAGGGTTATCGGGTTGAATCGTTGGCCCGGGTGAAGTCGCTGGCGGGTGGGGTTGTGACGTTCATCGACTGATCACCCATATTCCCTGTGGGAGCGGGCTTGCTCGCGAATGCGGTGTGTCAGCCACATCAATGCTAACTGATACACCGCATTCGCGAGCAAGCCCGCTCCCACAGGGGAAGGTGCACGCCGTTATGGCGCAGTCGCCTTGAGCCCCGCCAGCAGCAACCGCTGGGCCAATTCCTCCTTCAACCCCTCGGGACTGGTCAACTGCATCCGCTCCAGATGCCCGGCATATTCCCAAGGTTCCGGTGCATCCAGCGCGGCTTTGCCCAGCTCCAACATCTCGGTGAGCTTGAACTTGCTCTTGAGCCAGTTCAGCGCCCGCAGCAGATCCCGCTCCGGCCCATCGAAATCGCAGCCTAGCGGATATTCGGGAAACAGATTCGGATGCCGCGCCTGGATCGCCTGCAAGCGCTCCGAGGTGTTGTCGGCGAACCGCGGATCGAGACGAAAATCCTTCGGCAACTTGCCCGCACTTTGCGCCTGCTCGATCAGCCCAGGCTGGAAGCGGGAATCGCTGATGTTCAGCAACGCCTCGATCACGGCGGCGTCGGTCTTGCCCCGCAGGTCGGCGATACCGTATTCGGTCACCACGATGTCGCGCAGGTGCCGGGGGATCGTACAGTGGCCGTACTCCCAGACAATGTTCGAGCTGATCTCGCCACCGGCCTCACGCCAACTGCGCAAGAGCAGGATCGAACGCCCGCCCTCCAACGCATGGCCCTGGGCGACGAAGTTGTATTGCCCGCCCACACCGCTGAGTACTCGCCCGTCTTCCAACTGATCGGCCACCCCGGCGCCCATCAGGGTCATGGTGAAAACCGTGTTGATGAAACGGGCATCGAGGCGTTGCAGACGCTTGAGCTGTTCCTGACCGTACAGCTCGTTGATGTAGCTGATACGCGTCATGTTGAATTCGCGCAGACGGCTTTGCGGCAATTCGCGCAGGCGCTCGTAAAAACTGCGCGGGCCGAGGAAAAATCCGCCGTGTATGCAGATGCCGTCGGGTTGCGCCGCCTCATCGAGCGTCCCGGCATTGGCCCGCTCCTGGGTCGCCTCGTCGGGGTAGACCTTGCGCCGGATGATCCCGGCCTCCGCCAGCACCAGCAAACCGTTGACGAACATTTCACTGCAACCGTAAAGCCCTTTGGCAAACGGCTCGACCCCGCCCTCGCGCTCGATCAGTTGCGCCCACTGGCTGAGGTTCAGGTCCGCCAGCAATGCCTGGTAACCGGCGTTATCGGCCTGGCGTGCCAGCAGCGCCGCCGTCAAGGCATCGCCCATGGAGCCGATGCCAATCTGCAGCGTCCCACCGTCGCGCACCAGGGTACTGGCGTGCAGGCCGATCAAATGGTCCTGGAAGCCCACCGGCATGTTCGGCGTGGAGAACAACGTGTGGCTGTCCTTCTCGTCGATCAACAGGTCGAAAGCGTCGATGCCGACTTCCGCGTCGCCCGGCATGTAGGGCAAATCGTTGTGCGCCTGACCGACCAGGAGGATGGTCTCTCCGGCCGCCCGGCGCTTGGCGATCATCGGCAGCAAATCGAGGGTGATGTCCGGGTTGCAGCTCAGGCTCAGCCGATCCGGATGCTCCGGATCGCTCGCCACCAGTTGCGCCACCAGGTTCAAGCCGGCGGCATTGATGTCCCGGGCCGCATGGCTGTAGTTGCTGCTGACGTAGTCCTGCTGGGCCGACGTGCTGTGCAACAGGCTGCCGGGCTGCATGAAAAATTGCTGGACGCGGATATTCGCCGGCAGGCTGTCCCGGTGCAGGTCCGCCAAGAAATCCAGCTCGGGGTAATCGCCAAAGACCCGTTCGATAAAGGGTTCGAGGAAGCGCTTCTGCAATCCATCGCCCAGGTTCGGCCGGCCCAGGCTCAGGGCGGTGTAGATCGTCAGCTGTCGCTCGGGCAGTTGTGCGATGCGCCGGTACAGCGCGTTGGCGAACAGGTTGGGTTTGCCCAGCCCCAACGGCATGCCGAGATGGATATGCGCCGGCAGGCGCTCGAGCACGTCATCCACCGCCTGTTCGATTGAACACAACTGCACCATCGGACCCTCCGGGACATTCCATGAATGTGGGTTGGACCGAGCTTGCCGGGTCTTGGTTGCGATGAACAGCCCTGAAAAAACCCAGGCGCAAAAAAGCCGCTCGTAAGCGGCTTTTTTGCGAAGGATGCCAGCGTATTACAGGCCGGACATCTCTTTGATGGCGCCCTTGAGGTCGTCATCAGAGCAATCGGCGCAGGTGCCTTTAGGCGGCATGGCGTTCACGCCAGTAATCGCCTTGGCCAGGATGCCATCGAGACCACCCTGGTGGTCGGCGCGCTCTTTCCAGGCAGCCTTGTCGCCGATTTTCGGCGCGCCCAGCAGGCCGGTGCCGTGGCAAGCGTTGCAATGTTTGGCAATGATATCTTTTGGCGACTTGGCACCACCAGCGCCACCCGCCGAAGCCACGACTTCCATCCCCTTGCATTCCTTGCCCTGGACGCAAACCTGGCCGACGGGTTCAAGGCGCTTGGCGATTTCGTCGTTCGGCGCCGCTTGAGCGCTCGCAGCCCATAGGGCCAATACGGTTGCTGGTGCAGCCAGCATTTTCATAATTAGGTTCACGCGTACACCCTCAATGGTGGCTAGTCACGCCTGCGGCCACGGTTTGCAGGCGGGCGCAAGTATAGCGGTAAGCCTGTCACTCCGAAACAACCCCAAAGTCGCAAGGGTCTTGTTTGTCATGACAGCCCAACAAGCGGGCGCCTTTGGCACAGGGGCCTGGCGCCTCTTGGTCTAGAAATTGGCCGGTGTGGCTGCGCTGATCAGTCGCGCCGGCACGTCGAACGGATTACGGAAACGGTGAGGCTTGGTGCTTTCGAAATAGTAGCTGTCACCGGCTTCGAGCACGAAGGTTTCGACACCGACCACCAATTCCAACCGCCCTTCCACCAGGATCCCGGTTTCCTCGCCCTCATGGGTGAGCATCTCTTCACCTGTATCGGCGCCCGGTGGATAGATCTCGTTGAGGAAGGCAATCGCCCGGCTCGGGTGTGCCCTGCCCACCAGCTTCATGGTCACGGCACCGTCGGAGATGTCGATCAGTTCGTTGGCTTTGTAGACGATCTGAGTCGGTTTTTCCTGAAGAATCTCTTCGGAGAAAAACTCGACCATGGACATGGGAATCCCGCCAAGGACCTTACGCAGCGAGCTGATCGAGGGGCTGACGCTGTTCTTCTCGATCATCGAAATAGTGCTGTTGGTGACGCCCGCGCGCTTGGCGAGTTCACGCTGGGAAAGGCCTTTGAGTTTACGAATGGATTGCAGTCGTTCACCGACGTCCAATGCTGGAGCCTCCAGGGAATCAGGTTGTGTGGAAAGTGAGCGTTATCATGGCGACAGCGTTCAGTATTTACAACACTTTGACCCGAATCCCGTGCGGCGAAGCGACTTTCGGTAGCTGGCCCTTCGCGTCAGGCCCCGGAATAGAGCCGTGGCACCCGACGCAGGTTGCAGAAAATCTGATAAGGAATCGTGTCGGCGGCCTTGGCGACATCACTGGCGAGGATGTGCTTGCCCCACAACTCCACGGTCGAGCCGAGCCCGGCCTGGGGGACATGGGTCAGGTCGACACACAGCATGTCCATCGACACCCGTCCGACCAATTGGCTGCGCTGCCCATCCACCAGCACCGGTGTCCCGGTGGGGGCTTGGCGTGGGTAGCCGTCGGCATAGCCCATGGCAACCACACCGACGCGGGTCGGTTGCGTGGTCACGAAGCGGGCGCCATAGCCCACCGGCTCGCCAGCAGGCAATTCGCGCACACTGATGATCTTCGATTCCAGGGTCATCACCGGTTGCAAGCGCGAGGCCACGGCGTTGGGCTCATCGAAGGGCGTGGCCCCGTAGAGCATGATGCCCGGGCGCACCCAGTCGCTGGGTATCTGCGGCCACCCCAGCACCGCCGGCGAGTTGCGCAGGCTGATCTGCGCCACCAGGCCCTGGCGGGCCTTGTCGAAGATCGCCAGTTGCTCGGTGCTGCTGGGATCGTGCAGTTCATCGGCACGGGCGAAGTGGCTCATCAATACGATCTTCGCCACTTTGCCGCTGGCGAGCAGGCGACGGTAGGCCGCCTGGTAATCCGTCGGATGCAGGCCGACCCGGTGCATGCCGGAATCGAGCTTGAGCCAGACCGTGATCGGCTGGCTCAGCGGGGCTTTTTCAATCGCTTCGAGCTGCCACAACGAATGCACCACGCACCAGAAATCGTGCTCGACGACCAACGGCAACTCATCGGCTTCGAAAAACCCTTCCAACAGCAGGATCGGCCCACGAATCCCGCCCGCCCGCAGTTCCAGGGCTTCTTCGATGCAGGCCACGGCGAACCCGTCCGCCGTGTCTTGCAGCGCCTCGGCGCAACGCACCGCACCGTGCCCGTAGGCGTCGGCCTTGATCACCGCAAGGGCTTTAGCCCCCGTTACTTCGCGGGCCAATTGGTAGTTATGACGCAGGGCTTGGAGGTCGATCAGGGCACGGGCAGGACGCATGGCGGCAGGCTTCTAGGCGGTCATGAATAAAAACCGGCGCTGACGGACGGCAAGAACCATCAATAGCGCCGGGAGAGGGACGTTTCGGCCGGGTATTAAGGCAGCGCAGCCACGACGGACAGCTCCACCAGAATCTCCGGCTCACACAGCTTGGCCTCTACCGTGGCCCGGGCCGGGGCGACGCCTTTGGGCAACCATTGGTCCCAGACGGCGTTCATGCCTTGGAAGTGGGCCTCGATGTCCTTCAGATAGATTGTCACCGATAACAGCCGCGTCTTGTCGGTCCCGGACAGGTCCAGCAAGCGTTCGATATTGGCCAGGCATTCACGGGTCTGCTGCTCAATACCGGCGTTCATGTCGTCGCCGACCTGCCCGGCCAGGTAGACGGTGCCGTTGTGCACGACAACCTGGCTCATGCGGTCATTGGTGAGCTGGCGCTGGATTGACATGTTTCGCAGACTCCTGATGTTTGTTGCCATAACGGGAAATATCGAGGCCTTCGGCGCTGATCTGCGGCTTTTTCTTCGCCATCAGGTCGGCCAACAGGCGACCGGAACCACAAGCCATGGTCCATCCGAGGGTGCCATGGCCGGTGTTCAGGAACAGATTCTTGAAGGGCGTGGCCCCCACGATTGGCGTGCCGTCCGGGGTGGTCGGGCGCAAGCCGGTCCAGAAACTGGCCTGGGCCAGATCGCCGCCCTGAGGATAAAGGTCGTTGACGATCATCTCCAGGGTTTCGCGCCGACGTGGGTTGAGGGACAGGTCAAAACCGGCGATTTCCGCCATGCCACCCACTCGGATGCGATTGTCGAAGCGGGTGATCGCGACCTTGTAGGTTTCGTCCAGAATGGTCGAGGTGGGGGCCATTGCCGGGTTGGTGATCGGCACGGTCAGGGAGTAACCCTTGAGCGGATACACCGGCGCACGGATCCCGAGGGGCTTGAGCAGTTGCGGCGAATAGCTGCCCAGGGCGAGCACGTAGCGGTCGGCGGTTTCCAGCTTGCCGTCGATCCAGACACCGTTGATGCGATCACCCGCGAAGTCCAGGCGCTGGATGTCCTGGCCGAAGCGGAACTGCACACCCAGTTTCACCGCCATTTCCGCCAGACGCGTGGTAAACATCTGGCAGTCGCCGGTCTGGTCGTTGGGCAGGCGCAAGGCACCCGCCAGGATGTCGGTGACATTGGCCAGGGCCGGCTCGACCCGGGCGATACCTTCGCGATCGAGCACTTCGAACGGAACGCCGGACTCTTTCAACACGGCGATATCTTTTGCAGCGCCATCGAGCTGGGCCTGGGTGCGGAACAACTGCGTAGTCCCCAGGCTACGGCCTTCGTAGGCAATGCCGGTTTCGGCGCGCAGTTCGTCGAGACAGTCACGGCTGTACTCGGACAGGCGCACCATGCGCTCCTTGTTGATGGCATAGCGGCTGGCGGTGCAGTTGCGCAGCATTTGTGCCATCCACAGGTATTGGTCAATGTCGGCAGTGGCCTTGATCGCCAGTGGCGCATGGCGCTGCAGCAGCCATTTGATGGCCTTGAGCGGCACGCCCGGGGCGGCCCACGGCGAGGCATAACCCGGCGAAACCTGGCCGGCGTTGGCGAAACTGGTTTCCATGGCAGGTGCCGGCTGACGGTCGACCACCACCACTTCAAACCCGGCACGGGCCAGGTAATAAGCACTGACGGTACCGATGACGCCGCTACCCAAGACCAGAACGCGCATGTTGATGCCCTCATCGCGGTTTAACCGCTGACGTTTGTTGTACATAGCTTTGATGGGCGCAGTGTAAAAAAGATCAGCCAGTGCTTTTCACTATATAAACACCTATATTTGGCGAGAATTCTCGGCAAAACCGCTTTTCATGGAGGCGCATCACCTGTGCGTACCAACACCCAGACCAAACGCGAGCTGGACAAGATCGACCGCAACATTCTGCGGATCCTCCAGGCGGACGGACGAATCTCCTTCACCGAGCTGGGGGAAAAGGTCGGCCTCTCCACCACGCCCTGTACCGAACGAGTCCGGCGCCTGGAGCGCGAAGGCATCATCATGGGCTACAACGCCCGGCTCAACCCGCAGCACTTGAAGGGCAGCCTGCTGGTGTTTGTCGAAATCAGCCTCGATTACAAATCCGGCGACACCTTCGAAGAATTCCGACGCGCCGTGCTGAAATTGCCTCACGTGCTGGAGTGTCACCTGGTGTCAGGGGATTTTGACTATCTGGTGAAAGCACGGATTTCCGAGATGGCGTCGTACCGCAAGCTGCTGGGGGACATCCTGCTCAAGCTGCCCCATGTCCGCGAATCCAAGAGCTACATCGTGATGGAAGAAGTGAAGGAGAGCTTGAACCTGCCGATTCCGGATTGATGGCAGCCCCCAAGGCCGCCTTCGCGAGCAGGCTCGCTCCCACACAGGTAGGTGGCGAACGCTTTCTTGCGAACTACAGAGAGCCCTTGTGGGAGCGAGCCTGCTCGCGAAAGCCGCGACTCGGTATTCCAGATCGCTAGACCAATACCTGCCGAGTGCTGGCCATATATTCATGAATCTGCTTCTCGACTCGCGGATGGATCAGTTCCACCGGCCGCCGGCCATTGGGACACGGCAAGGTCGCCGTGGTGCCAAACAGCCGGCAGATCAGCGGGCGCTCGTCGTAGACCGTGCAACCGTTGGGCCCCAGGTGCACGCAGTCGAGCGCTTCCATGGCCGCGTCCTGTTCGGCGCGGGTCTTGCGGGGCAAGCGGGCCATTTCCTCGGGCGAGGTCGTGACCGGACCGCAGCAATCATGGCAGCCCGGAACGCACTCGAACGAGGGAATCTGCTGGCGTAGCGTGCGAATTTTTTGACTGTTGCAGCTCATCGAGACGGTTACCGAGAAGGACTGTCCGGGATTCTGCCTTAAAAGCCGCGGACCAGACAGCGCCAACCGACCGGTGTTGCCCAGGGAGGAATCCCCGGCTTATGCTCCGTAAAATTTCTCAAACAGAACAATCAGGATTACGCACATGAACGCCCGTGTTCAGCAACCTGTCCCGAACCACGCGCACGCCGCCTCTTACTACGCCGCCAGCAGCCTGCCGCAACCGGACCATCCGGTGCTGCAGGGGGAGTTGCGGGTGGACGTCTGCGTCGTCGGCGGCGGGTTCTCCGGGTTGAACACGGCAATCGAACTGGCTGAACGCGGCATGAGCGTGGCGCTGCTGGAGGCGCACCGGATCGGCTGGGGCGCCAGCGGGCGCAACGGCGGCCAATTGATCCGTGGCGTCGGCCATGGTCTCGACCAGTTCGCGCCAATCATCGGCACCGACGGCGTGCGTCAGATGAAGCTCATGGGCCTTGAGGCGGTGGAAATCGTTCGGCAGCGAGTCGAGCGCTTCCAGATTCCTTGCGACCTCACCTGGGGCTACTGCGACCTCGCCAACAAACCCAGCGATCTGGAAGGCTTCGCCGAAGACGCCGAAGAACTGCGCAGCCTCGGTTATCGCCACCCGACCCGACTGCTGCAAGCCGACCAAATGCACAGCGTCGTAGGCTCGGATCGCTACGTCGGCGGCTTGATCGACATGGGCTCGGGCCATCTGCATCCGTTGAACCTGGCCCTGGGCGAAGCCGCCGCCGCGCAGCAACTGGGGGTCCGGCTGTTCGAGCAATCGGCGGTCACGCGTATCGACTACGGCCCTGAAGTGAAGGTGCACACCCGACAGGGCTCGGTCCGCGCCAAGACGCTGGTGCTGGGCTGCAACGCTTACCTCAACGGACTCAACCCGCAACTCGGCGGTAAAGTGTTGCCGGCCGGCAGCTACATCATCGCCACTGAAGCCTTGAGCCAGGAACAGGCACAGGCGCTGTTGCCACAGAACATGGCAGTCTGCGACCAACGGGTGGCATTGGATTACTACCGGCTTTCGGCTGATCGTCGCTTGCTGTTCGGCGGAGCCTGTCACTATTCCGGCCGCGACCCGCAGGACATTGGCGCCTACATGCGCCCGAAAATGCTCAAGGTATTCCCACAGTTAGCGGGTGTGAAAATCGACTATCAATGGGGTGGGATGATCGGCATCGGTGCCAACCGTTTGCCGCAGATCGGCCGGCTCAAGGACCAGCCCAATGTGTATTACGCCCAAGCCTATTCCGGCCACGGCGTGAATGCCACGCACCTGGCCGGCAAATTGTTGGCCGAAGCCATCAGCGGGCAGCAGAGCAGCGGTTTCGACCTGTTCGCCCAGGTGCCGCACATGACCTTCCCGGGCGGCAAGTATTTGCGCTCACCGCTGTTGGCGCTGGGGATGTTGTGGCATCGGTTGAAAGAGTTGGTCTAAAGAACTTCAGCACTACGGATGACGCTATCGCGGGCAAGCCTTGCTCCCACAGGTCAATTTCAAATCTGTGGGAGCAAGCAAACCTGTGGGAGCAAGGCTTGCCCGCGATAGGCAATCTCAGGCCCCACACCGCTTTAAAGCCGCCAGAACGGCTTCAGCCCCTCCTCCCGCGCCTGCTCCCGACTCAGCCCGACGTCACGCAACTGTTCGGGTGTAAGTTCCAACAAGGCTTTGCGTGTATGCAAACGATGCCAGAACAGGGCCCAGCAGCTCAGGCCGGACGGCGCATTGCGCAGTGTCGCGCTGCGCAGCCCTTTCTCCTGCCCTGCCGCCAGTTCCTGACTGTGTAACGTCAGCCGCACATCGCTCAAGCCGTTCATTTTGATCGCTCCTGTTTACTTGGGTAGCCAGAGGTTTCATGATGCGCGGACGGCCAAAAGCAATACAGATTCAACCTATTTATTTTATAAACATACAGATTTGGTATTTCCGATACTGAATCGTCATTTTTCAACCCAACTGTATCGATTGCAGTTATTCATCTCATCGGGAGCGCACCATGACCCTCTACGTGAATCTCGCCGAACTGCTCGGCACCCGCATCGAACAGGGCTTCTACCGCCCTGGCGACCGGCTGCCCTCTGTACGGGCGTTGAGCACAGAACACGGGGTCAGCTTGAGTACGGTGCAGCAGGCCTATCGCGTGCTGGAGGACAGCGGGCTGGCGATGCCGAGACCCAAGTCTGGTTATTTCGTGCCTGTGAGCCGCGAATTGCCTGACCTGCCAGTAGTTGGCCGCCCGGCCCAGCGCCCCGTGGACATTTCCCAATGGGATCAGGTGCTGGAACTGATACGCGCCGTACCGCACCCAGACGTGGTGCAGCTGGGCCGTGGGATGCCGGATATCCACTCGCCGACCATGAAGCCGCTGCTGCGCAGCCTGGCGCAGATCAGCCGGCGGCAAGACATGCCCGGCCTGTATTACGACAACATCTACGGCAACCTCGCATTGCGCGAGCAGATCGCCCGGCTATCGCTGGACTCCGGCTGCCAATTGGGTCCCAATGACCTGATCGTCACCACCGGCTGTCACGAAGCCCTGTCGGTCAGCATCCGCGCCACCTGTGAACAAGGCGATATCGTCGCGGTGGACTCACCCAGCTTTCACGGGGCCATGCAAACCCTCAAGGGCCTGGGCATGAAAGCCCTGGAAATCCCCACCGACCCGCTTACCGGCATCAGCCTGGATGCGCTGGAACTGGCCCTGGAGCAATGGCCCATCAAGGCCATACAGTTGACTCCCAGCTGCAACAACCCACTGGGTTACATCATGCCCGACGCCAATAAACGCGCGTTGCTGAACCTGGCGCAACGCTTCGACGTGGCGATCATTGAAGATGATGTGTATGGGGAATTGGCCTACACATACCCTCGCCCACCCACCATCAAGTCCTTCGATGAAGACGGTCGCGTCTTACTCTGCAGTTCGTTTTCCAAGACCCTGGCGCCTGGCCTGCGCATTGGCTGGGTCGCGCCAGGCCGGTACCTGGAGCGGGTGCTGCACATGAAATACATCAGCACCGGCTCCACCGCGCCACAGCCGCAGATCGCCATTGCCGAATTTCTCAAGGGTGGGCATTTCGAACCCCATTTGCGACGGATGCGTACGCAATACCAGCGCAATCGCGACGTGATGATTGACTGGGTCAGCCGCTATTTCCCCGCGGGCACCCGTGCCAGCCGCCCGCGGGGCAGTTTCATGCTGTGGGTGGAACTACCAGACGGCTTCGATACCCTGAAGCTCAATCGGGTCCTGCTGGACCAAGGCGTGCAAGTCGCGGTCGGCAGTATCTTTTCGGCATCGGGCAAGTACCGCAACTGCTTGCGGATGAACTACGCTGCCAAGCCAACGGCACAGATCGAAGAGGCCGTGCGCAAAGTGGGTGCCGCCGCCATCGCGCTGTTGAACGAAACCCAGCGCGACGTCGTCTGAACTTTACCCAGGAAAGCAGCACCCAACAGCCGATTAACGTGAACAAGCGGAACGATCCTACGTGAGATCCAGACCGATCCTGCCTACGCTGCTGTTAGTCGCCTCGTTGCTGAGCGGCTGCGCCGGTCTTGATGTCACCCGCGAGCCCTCCCAAGCCTTGCCCGCCACCGAATCCTCGTTCGGCCGCTCGGTCCAGACCCAGGCCGCGCCCCACGAAGGGCGCTCAGGCTTTCGACTGCTATCAGACAGCACCGAAGCTTTCGCCGCCCGGGCCGAGCTGATTCGCAACGCCCAAGGCAGCCTGGACTTGCAGTACTACATCGTCCACGACGGCATCAGTACACGAATGCTGGTGGATGAATTGCTCAAGGCCGCCGACCGCGGCGTGCGCGTGCGGATCCTGCTGGACGACACCACCAGCGATGGTCTCGACCAGATCATCGCGACCCTTGCCGCTCACCCACGAATCCAGATCCGCCTGTTCAACCCGCTGCACCTGGGACGCGCCACCGGCGTGACCCGCGGCCTGGGGCGCCTGTTCAATCTATCGCTGCAACACCGACGGATGCACAACAAACTGTGGCTGGCCGACAACAGCATGGCCATCGTTGGCGGCCGCAACCTGGGCGATGAGTATTTCGACGCCGAACCCAACCTGAATTTCACCGACATCGACCTGCTCGGTGTCGGTCCGGTGGCCGAACAATTGGGGCACAGTTTCGACCAGTACTGGAACAGCGCCCTGAGCAAACCCATCGAACAGTTCCTGTCCCATCGCCCAACGCCCAAGGACCTGGCCAACAGCCGTCTGCGCCTGCAAGAGTCGCTGGAGCAGACCCACAAGGAAAACCACGCGCTTTACCAGCAATTGACTGCCTACAAGACCCAACCGCGCCTGGACACCTGGCGCGACCAGTTGATCTGGGCCTGGAACCAGGCGCTGTGGGACGCGCCCAGCAAAGTGCTGGCCAAGGGCGAACCGGACCCGCAACTGCTGCTGACCACCCAACTGGCCCCCGAGCTGACGGGCGTCCGCAAAGAACTCATCATGATTTCCGCCTACTTCGTCCCCGGCCAGCCAGGCTTGGTATACCTGACCAGTCGCGCCGATGCCGGCGTGTCGGTGAGCCTGCTGACCAATTCCCTGGAGGCCACCGATGTGCCCGCCGTGCACGGCGGCTATGCGCCGTACCGCAAGGCCCTGTTGCAACACGGCGTGCGCCTGTTCGAGCTGCGCCGACAGCCGGGCGACACCGGCGGCAGTGCTCACTTGTTCTACAGCAAGTCATACGGCGAGTCGGACTCCAGCCTGCACAGCAAGGCGATCATCTTCGACCAACAGAAATCCTTCATCGGCTCGTTCAATTTCGACCCGCGCTCGGTACTGTGGAACACTGAAGTCGGCGTGCTGGTGGACAGCCCTGAACTCGCCAACCAAGTCCGTGAGCTGGCCTTGCAAGGCATGGCGCCGGCCTTGAGCTACCAGGCAAGACTGGAAGATGGAACGCTTGTGTGGACCACTGAAGACAACGGCAAGACCCACGACCTCAAGCGTGAACCGGGCAGTTGGTGGCGCCGGTTCAATGCCTGGTTCAGCACGACGATCGGACTGGAGCGGATGCTTTAGAGGCGGACAGGTCGCTTTTGTGGCAGACCTTTTGTGGACAGCCTGCCTTGTGGCAGACCGCTTTTGTGGCAGACCGCTTTTGTGGCGAGGGAGCTTGCTCCCGCTGGACTGCGAAGCAGTCCCGGCTTTGCGGTTGCTGCGCAACCGAGCGGGAGCAAGCTCCCTCGCCACAAAAGCCCCCTTGCTACAGGGTTTCGGGTGTTCAAGCGGGTTGGGTGCTCCCAAACGCCCCTTGGCGAAACAGCAGGATCACCAGCCCGAACGCGCCGGCCGCCATGAACAAAGGCAGCGCATGGCCACTGATCCATTGGCTGCCCGCCCCCGCCACCAGTGGACCGATCAGGCAACCGAGCCCCCACAGTTGCGCGACATGGGCATTGGCCCGCACCAGCGCATCATCGCGGTAACGTTCGCCGATCAGGATCAGCGACAACGTGAACAAACCGCCCGCACTGGCGCCGAACAGCACCCACAACGGCCAGATCAGCAGGGTATCGATCAGCAGCGGAACCGCCAGGCTCGACAACATCAATGCCACCGCGCACCCCGTCAACAGAGCCCGGCGAGACACGCGATCAGCCAGGGCGCCGATAGGCAATTGCAGCAAGGCGTCACCGACCACCACGGTGCTGACCATCGCCAACGCGATGTCAGCCGTGAAACCCTGGCGCAGGCAATACACCGGCAGCAACGTGAGAATCATCGCCTCAAACGCGGCGAACAGCGAAACCGCCCAGGCAATCGCTGGCAAGCCGCGGCAGAACGTCCATAAATCACTGAACGTGACGTTGCCGGCCTCGCTGCTGGGCGCACCGCTACGGCCCAGCAACAACAAAGGTGCGACCAGTAGCAGGCCGACGCCCACCCAGAACCCGTAGTCATGATCGGTCCCCAGGGCGCCCAGCAGCAGCGGGCCGGACAACTGGCTCAGGGCGTAGCTGCTGCCGTACAGCGCCACCAGCCGTCCACGCCATTTTTCAATGACCAGTTGATTGATCCAGCTTTCACCCAGGATGAACACCAAGGTCAGGACCACGCCGATCATCAGACGCAACAGCAACCAAACTGGATAACTGGGCAGCAGCGCCAGTAGCCCGATGGACACTGCTCCACCCCACAGGCACAGGCGCATCAACGCCGCCGTGCCGAACCGCGCCGCCAGCCGGCTCGACACCTTGGCCCCGAGCAACACCCCCACAGCCGGCATCGCAGCCATCACGCCAATGGCGAACGAACCATAACCCCAGCCCTCCAGGCGCAGCGACACCAGCGGCATGCTCACGCCCAGGGCCAAGCCAACGCTCAGGACAGACGCCAACACGGCGAAATAGGTTGCCCAACGCATTTCCACGCTCCTGTGGACAGTGATGTTTCAAGCCCTACGCAAAGCAAATGTGGGAGCGAGCCTGCTCGCGATGACGGAGCAACATTCAACAAAGTCGTCGACTGTCATACCGCTATCGCGAGCAGGCTCGCTCCCACAGGGGATCTGATGTGAGCACCACATCTTGTGCCCGCTCCCACAAAGGAATCAGCACGGCATGGAGCCCCGGACAGGGTCCGGGGCCGTCCGTGTCAGAGCTTGATCCAGGTCGACTTCAGCTCGGTGTATTTGTCGAACGCATGCAGCGACTTGTCGCGACCGTTGCCCGACTGCTTGAAGCCACCGAACGGGGCGGTCATGTCGCCGCCGTCGTACTGGTTGACCCATACGCTGCCGGCGCGCAGGGCCTTGGCGGTCAGGTGAGCCTTGGAGATGTCCTTGGTCCATACCGCGGCAGCCAGGCCGTAAGGCGTGTCGTTGGCGATCTCGATGGCTTGCTCGGCAGTGTCGAAAGCGATGACCGACAGCACAGGGCCGAAAATTTCTTCCTGGGCGATCTTCATGGCGTTGTTCACGCCGTCGAAAATCGTCGGCTCGACATAAGTGCCGCCGGTTTCTTCAAGGATGCGCTTGCCACCGGCCACCAGTTTGGCGCCGTCACTGTGGCCGGCCTCGATGTAGGACAGCACAGTGTTCATCTGCTGGGTATCCACCAGGGCGCCGACATTGGTGGCCGGGTCCAGGGGGTTGCCCGGCTTCCAGCCCTTGAGGGCTTCGATCACCAGCGGCAGGAACGTGTCCTTGATGGAACGCTCCACCAACAGCCGCGAGCCGGCGGTGCAGACTTCGCCCTGGTTAAAGGCGATGGCGCTGGCAGCGGACTCGGCCGCGGCCTGCAGGTCCGGGGCATCGGCGAACACGATGTTCGGGCTTTTGCCGCCGGCTTCCAGCCAGATGCGCTTCATGTTGGATTCGCCAGAATAGATCATCAACTGCTTGGCGATCTTGGTGGAACCGGTGAATACCAACGTATCGACATCCATGTGCAGGGCCAGGGCCTTGCCGACGGTGTGGCCGTAGCCTGGCAGCACGTTCAGCACGCCTTTCGGAATGCCGGCCTCGATCGCCAGCGCGGCGATGCGGATGGCGGTCAGCGGGGATTTTTCCGACGGCTTGAGCACCACCGAGTTACCGGTGGACAACGCCGGGCCAAGCTTCCAGCAGGCCATCATCAGCGGGAAGTTCCACGGCACGATCGCACCCACGACACCCACCGGCTCCCGGGTCACCAGGCCCAGTTGATCGTGCGGCGTGGCGGCCACTTCGTCGTACAGTTTGTCGATTGCCTCACCGCTCCAGCTCAACGCTTGGGCGGCGCCGGGCACGTCGATGTGCAACGAGTCGTTGATCGGCTTGCCCATGTCGAGGGTTTCAAGCAGGGCCAGTTCTTCGGCATGCTCCCTGAGCAGGCCGGCGAAACGGATCATGGTTATTTTGCGCTTGCTTGGCGCCAGGCGCGACCAGACGCCGGAGTTGAAAGTGGCGCGGGCATTCTCGACGGCACGCTGGGCGTCGGCCACGTCGCAGCTGGCGATCTTGCCCAACAGGCGGCCATCGACCGGGCTGAGGCAATCGAAGGTTTCGCCGGACACCGCATCGGTGTACTCCCCGTTGATGAAGGCGCGGCTTTCGATCTTCAGGTCGCGGGCGCGTTGTTCCCAATCGGCACGAGTCAGGGTGGTCATGCGTGTGTCCTCCTCTTATTGAGTACGAGCGCCGCGCAATGCGCAGCGCGCAAAAGAATTCTGCCCGGCCAGCCTGCTTTCGGCGCTGTTCGGCGCTGTAATGGGTACGGGGCACCCGCCACCCTAAACCAGCGGCTGGTCATGTTTCAATATATTTGACACAACCGTGGTAAACGGCCTTGCGACGTTCGTTTTAATAAACATAGACTCGAAGCCTTCCAAGCGATCACTGGGGATCACTGGGGATCACCCGCATGAGCATTCAGGACATCGTCGACTTCAGCCAGACCAATACCACCGCCGAACGTTATCGCCCGGACCCGGCCAAGGTGTTCAAGGGCGATCCCGAGCAAGCCGTGTTCAACCACTACAGCAGCCCCTGCGGGCAAATGAACGCTGGCGTGTGGGAAGGCGCCGTTGGCCAGTGGACGGTCAACTACACCGAGCATGAATACTGCGAGATCGTCCAGGGCGTTTCCGTGCTGCGGGACAACGATGGCAACGCCAAGACCCTGCGGGCCGGCGACCGCTTCGTGATCCCAGCGGGGTTCAAGGGCACCTGGGAAGTGCTGGAGCCGTGCCGCAAGATCTATGTGGTGTTCGAAGCGAAAGCCTGAGCGGCACAGTAAAAGTCGGTGACACTTAATCGTTGGTCAACGGCGGCCGCGACCATTAAAACGTTCACAGGCACCACGCATTTAGAGTCGCCGCGGCACGCGCAGGATGTGCGTCCGACCCGGCCGGTGAGTGCCTTAACTTTTCAATTATCAGCAAGGAGGCTGAAAATGCCCGATCAAAACGACATCGTTGTCACGCCGACACCTAACGATCAGTGCGATATCGCCATCGCTCAATACACCATTGGCCAAAAATGCACCCCTGAGTTGCTAGAAGAAGTTCGAGCCTTGGCAAACGGAGCCCCCGTTCGGGCTACGGGTCCGAAATACCCTTCAAGCTGGGATATTCGCCCGCAACGTATCAACCTTCAGACCGATGCCGACAGAATCATCGTCGGCATCAAATGTGGCTGAACCCTAAAATCCATTGCCAACAAAAAAGGGCCCGTATCGTGAGATACGGGCCCTTTTTTGTTGGAGGGAAAAATCAATTACTTGATTTTGCCTTCCTTGTAGATCACGTGCTTGCGAACAACCGGATCATATTTCTTGATCTCGATTTTGTCCGGGGTAGTACGCTTGTTCTTGTCGGTAGTGTAGAAGTGACCAGTACCGGCGCTCGAGATCAAACGAATCAATTCACGCATGATTAGCTCCCTTAAACCTTGCCATCGCGACGAAGTTCGGCCAGCACGACACTGATGCCACGCTTGTCGATGATGCGCATGCCTTTGGCAGATACGCGCAGACGCACAAAACGTTTCTCTTCTTCAACCCAGAAGCGGTGATGCTGCAGGTTCGGCAGGAAACGACGACGGGTTTTGTTGTTTGCGTGGGAAATGTTATTCCCAGTCACCGGACCCTTACCGGTAACTTGACAGACTCTCGACATGCCTCAGCCCTCTAAAACCACATGCCCAACCCGGCATGGGTTGGCCGCTTAATCTCTCAGTCATTTGGCGCCAGGCGCCGCGTTTCTTTAAGGGTCTTACCGGCTACACCTACAGTGAAGGAACCGGGCCCCTAGAAAAGAGCGCTGCTTTATACCAGAAAGACCACAGGGCAACAACAGCCGATGTGATTTGTCTTCCTGGGGAATCGTCGGCCAAGCGCCCCGGACGGCGGGGACAGAGGCTGGCGCGGCCCCTTACCGCTCGTCGCTGCACGCGGTTTTTTTTCACTTGCGGCAGGTTCGGGCCACCCAAACGTCGCAGCAGCGTGCCGGAAAATGCAAAAAGGGGATAGTCATTTGGCAGCGAGCCCACTAGGGTAGGTCTTTTCCAGACTGCACTCGCAGATGGGCCTCCGACTTGCACAGGAAACCGACCATGCGCCTCGCTGCCCTACCGTTGTTGCTCGCCCCTCTGCTGATCACCCCGCAGGCCTTCGCCGCCGCGCTGAGCGTCTGCACCGAAGCCAGCCCGGAAGGTTTCGATGTCGTCCAGTACAACTCCCTGACCACCACCAACGCCTCTGCCGACGTGCTGATGAACCGCCTGGTGGATTTCGACACCGCCAGTGGCAAAGTAGTCCCCAGCCTGGCCGAACGCTGGGAAGTCTCCACCGATGGCCTGACTTATGTGTTCAAGCTGCGGCCACGGGTCAAGTTCCACCGCACCGATTACTTCACGCCTCGCCGCGACCTGACTGCCGAAGACGTGAAGTTCAGCTTCGAGCGCATGCTCGACCCGGCGAACCCGTGGCACAAGGTTGCGCAAAGCGGCTTCCCCCACGCCCAGTCCATGCAACTGCCGGCGCTGATCAAGAAAATCGACGCCCTGGACCCGCTGACCGTGCGCTTCACCCTCGATCACGCCGACTCGACCTTCCTGGCGACGTTGAGCATGGGTTTTGCCTCCATCTATTCGGCCGAATATGCCGACCAGCTCATGCAAGCTGGCGCACCGGAAAAACTCAACAACCAGCCGATCGGCACCGGCCCGTTCATTTTCAACCGATTCCAGAAAGACGCCTCGATTCGCTACAAGGCCAACGCTGACTACTTCGGCGGCAAGCCCCAGGTGGATCCGTTGATCTTCGCCATCACGCCGGACGCCAACGTGCGCCTGCAGAAACTGCGCCGCAACGAATGCCAGATCGCCCTGTCGCCCAAGCCGCTGGATGTGCAGGCCGCCCGGCAGGAATCGACCCTGAGCGTGGCCCAGACCGAGGCCTTCATGACCGCGTTCCTGGCGATCAACAGCCAGCATCCGCCCCTGGACAAGCCTGAGGTGCGGCAAGCCATCAACCTGGCCTTCGACAAGGCCAGCTACCTCAAGACCGTCTTCGAAGGCACCGCCGAAGCCGCCAACGGCCCTTATCCACCAAACACCTGGAGCTATGCCAAACACTTGCCGGGCTACGCCCACGACCCGGCCAAGGCCCGCGACTTGCTGGCCAAGGCCGGCTTGAAGGACGGCTTCAAGACCACCATCTGGACTCGCCCTTCCGGCAGCCTGCTCAATCCCAACCCGAGCCTTGGCGCACAGTTGCTGCAATCGGACCTGGCGGAAATCGGCATCCAGGCGGAAATCCGCGTGATCGAATGGGGCGAACTGATCCGCCGCGCCAAGGCCGGCGAGCATGACCTGCTGTTCATGGGCTGGGCCGGCGACAACGGTGACCCGGACAACTTCCTCACGCCGCAGTTTTCCTGCGCGGCGGTGAAGTCCGGGACCAACTTCGCCCGCTACTGCAACCCGGACCTGGACAAACTGATCAGCGCCGGCAAGACCACCGGCGAACAAGGCGTGCGCGCCAAGCTCTACGAACAGGCCCAGGCCCAGATCCAGCAGCAAGCCCTGTGGCTGCCCCTGGCGCACCCCACTGCCTTCGCCCTCACCCGCAAGGATGTGCAGGGTTATGCGGTGAGCCCGTTTGGGCGGCAGGATTATTCGGACGTCAGCTTCAAGCCGTAAGCTTCAAGCTTCAAGCGCAAGTCAAGAGCAGACCCCATACCGCTCTAGCTTGCAGCTTGAAGCTAATAGCTTGCCGCTGCCTCACATCCACCCCCGCTCCGCCATCGACAACGGCTCCCCATCGCCAACGATGACATGGTCGAGCACCCGCACATCGATCAACTCCAGGGCCTCCTGGAGCCGCTCAGTGAGCACACGGTCGGCCTGGCTGGGCTCGGTGCTGCCGGAGGGGTGGTTGTGGCACAGGATCAGCGCAGCGGCGTTGTGGGCCAGGGCGCGCTTGACCACCTGCCGAGGATGGACACTGGCGCTGTCGATAGAGCCGCGAAACAGCGCCTCGAAGGTCAGCACCTGATGCTTGGAATTGAGAAACAGGCAACCGAACACCTCGTGGGGCTCGTGGCGCAGCATGGACTTGAGGTATTCACGCACCGCGTACGGGCTTTCCAGTGATGTCTTTTCCCGCGCCCGTTCAGCCAAATGCCGCCGACTCATTTCCTGGGCCGCCTGCAACTGGGCAAACTTCGCCGGCCCGAGCCCCATATGATTGCTGAATGTAATCTGATCGGCTTCAAGCAGCGCGCGCAGGCTGCCAAATTGAATCAACAGTTGTCGCGCCAGATCCACCGCACTTTTACCCGACACCCCGGTGCGTAAAAAAATCGCCAGCAGCTCGGCGTCCGAAAGACTTCCCGCCCCCAGCGCCAATAACCTCTCCCGTGGCCGCTCGGCCGCGGGCCAATCGCGAATACTCATGGCATCTCCCTGATTGTGGGCGCCGCTGTTCCGTAGCGGTCGCTGTGATATCGTAGCCCATCTTTTTTGCAGGCGATTTGCGCCCTGGCAGGCTGCTGCCGAGGGGTTCGTCTTGCACTGACCACTGAAATCGAAAGGCAGGCCTATGCAGCGGCTGTATCGGAAACGCATCGTTCTGGGCGTCGGCGGCGGCATTGCCGCCTACAAGAGCGCCGAGCTGGTTCGCCGACTCATCGACCAGGGCGCGGAAGTACGGGTCGTCATGACCCGTGGCGGCAGCGAGTTCATTACCCCGCTGACCATGCAAGCCCTGTCCGGGCACCCGGTCCATCTGGACTTGCTCGACCCGGCGGCCGAAGCCGCCATGGGCCATATCGAACTGGCCAAATGGGCCGACCTGGTGCTGATCGCCCCGGCCACGGCCGACCTGATCGCCCGTTTGGCCCAAGGCATCGCCGACGACCTGCTGACCACCCTGGTGCTTGCCACCGACGCCGTGGTCGCCGTCGCCCCCGCCATGAACCAGGCCATGTGGCGCGATCCGGCCACCCAGGCCAACCTGCAATTGCTGGAAAGCCGCGCCCTGAAAGTCTTCGGCCCAGCCTCCGGCAGCCAGGCCTGCGGCGACGTCGGCATGGGGCGCATGCTTGAGGCTACCGACCTGGCCCAGTGCGCCGCCGATTGCTTCCAGCGCCAGGCCCTGACCGGCAAGCATGTGCTGATCACCGCCGGGCCGACCCAGGAAAACATCGACCCGGTGCGCTACATCACCAACCACAGCTCCGGGAAAATGGGCTTCGCCCTGGCCGAGGCCGCCGTCGAAGCCGGCGCCCGAGTGACGCTGATCACCGGTCCCGTGCACTTGCCGACCCCGGACCGAGTCACGCGCATCGACGTGGTCAGCGCCCGGGACATGCTCGCGGCCTGCGAAGCGGCCATCCCCTGCGACCTGTTCATCGCCTCGGCTGCGGTAGCGGACTACCGCCCCGAAGTCGTTGCCCCGCAAAAATTGAAGAAAGACCCTACAAGCGGCGACGGCCTGCTCCTGCAAATGGTGCGCAACCCGGACATCCTGGCCAGCATCGCCACCCGCCCCGACCGCCCGTTCAGTGTCGGCTTCGCCGCCGAGACCGAACACCTGCTCGATTACGCCGCCCGCAAGCTCAAGGATAAGAACCTCGACTTGATCGTCGCCAACGACGTGGCCAACCCGAGCATCGGCTTCAACAGCGAAGAAAACGCCTGCAGCGTGATCGACCGCCAGTTGCACGCCACACTTTTCGCCCAGACCAGCAAGAGCAAGATTGCCCGCCAGCTGATCACTTTCATCGCCGAACGTCTGAACCAGGTTTAATGTCATGCACGCCCTACAAGCCAAGATCCTCGACCCACGCATCGGCAGCGAATTCCCGCTGCCGCAATACGCCACACCAGGCTCCGCCGGTCTCGACCTGCGGGCGATGCTCAAGCAGGACAGGATCCTGGAGCCAGGCCAGACCCTGCTGATTCCTACCGGCCTGTCGGTGTACATCGGCGACCCGGGCCTGGCCGCGCTGATCCTGCCGCGCTCGGGCCTGGGCCACAAGCACGGTATCGTGCTGGGCAACCTGGTGGGCCTGATCGATTCCGATTACCAGGGCGAACTGATGGTGTCGTGCTGGAACCGCGGCCAAACGGCCTTCAATATTGCCGTGGGCGAACGCATCGCCCAATTGGTGCTGGTGCCGGTGGTCCAGGCCCATTTCGAACTGGTCGAGGAATTCGACGAGAGCCAGCGCGGCGCGGGTGGCTTCGGGCACTCCGGCAGCCACTGACCGCCCGATAGCGGGCCGGGCATCCTGCCCGGCTCGTTCGTGAAGCTTCTGTTTCAGGACAAAAAATGCGCAATGGCTTTCTGCTAGGTTTCCCATCCGGAATCAATGTATTAGGCGAGCGAGGCCGGGGTAACGCTGTCTCATGGCACTTTCCCACCACGAACTCTCTGTCAAAAACGCCGTCATACCCTTCAGCTTGAGCCTGCCGACGCCCAGAGTCGGCCTGTCCAGTCACTTTCCTGATAGAGCGCCCCGCCCATGAACACCCCAGCCGCAATCGCCCCGATCTTCCCTGAAAGCATTTTCCGCGCCTACGACATCCGTGGCGTGGTACCGGAAACCCTCACCGCCGAAACCGCCTACTGGATCGGCCGCGCCATTGGCTCCCAGAGCCTGGCCCAGGGCGAACCGAACGTGTGCGTCGGCCGTGATGGCCGCTTGTCGGGCCCCGAGCTGGTTGAACAATTGATCAAAGGCGTCGCCGACAGCGGCTGCCACGTCAGCGACGTGGGCCTGGTGCCGACGCCCGCGTTGTACTACGCCGCCAACGTGCTGGCCGGCAAATCCGGGGTGATGCTCACCGGCAGCCACAACCCGTCGAACTACAATGGCTTCAAGATCGTCATCGCCGGTGACACCCTCGCCAACGAGCAGATCCAGGCCTTGCACACCCGCCTCAAGACCAACGACCTGAGCAGCGGCCCGGGCAGCGTGACCAAGGTCGACATTCTCCCGCGCTACAACGACGAGATCGTCAAGGACGTGAAACTCGCCCGCCGCCTGAAAGTGGTGGTCGATTGCGGCAATGGCGCGGCCGGCGTGATCGCCCCGCAACTGATCGAAGCCCTGAACTGCGAAGTCATCCCGCTGTTCTGTGACGTCGACGGCAGCTTCCCCAACCACCACCCGGACCCGGGCAAGCTGGAAAACCTGCAAGACCTGATCGCAAAGGTCAAGGAAACCAACGCCGACCTGGGCCTGGCCTTCGACGGCGACGGCGACCGCGTGGGTGTGGTGACCAATACCGGCAGCGTGGTGTTCCCGGACCGCCTGTTGATGTTGTTTGCCAAGGACGTGGTGGCGCGCAACCCCGATGCCGAGATCATTTTCGACGTGAAATGCACCCGTCGCCTGGTGCCGCTGATAAAGGAATATGGCGGTCGCCCGCTCATGTGGAAAACCGGTCACTCGTTGATCAAGAAGAAAATGAAACAGAGCGGCGCCCTGCTGGCAGGAGAAATGAGCGGCCACATCTTCTTCAAGGAACGCTGGTTCGGTTTTGACGATGGCATCTACAGCGCCGCGCGCCTGCTGGAGATCCTCAGCAAGGAGAAATCCACGGCCGAAGAGCTGTTCGCGACCTTCCCGAACGATATTTCTACGCCGGAAATCAATATCCATGTGACCGAAGAGAGCAAATTCAGCATCATTGATGCACTGCACGACGCCCAGTGGGGCGAAGGCGCCGAACTGACCACCATCGACGGTGTGCGGGTCGACTACCCAAAAGGCTGGGGCCTGGTCCGCGCCTCCAACACCACACCGGTGCTGGTGTTGCGTTTCGAGGCCGACAACGAAGCCGAACTGCAGCGCATCAAGGACGTGTTCCACGCCCAACTCAAACGTGTTGCACCTGATCTCCAATTACCGTTTTGATTTTTTGAAGCACTACCGGAGCCCTGAATGACCCTCGAACGCGAAGCCGCCGCCAACACCGCCAAGGTCCTGTCCGAAGCGTTGCCTTATATCCGACGCTACGTCGGCAAGACCCTGGTGATCAAATACGGCGGCAACGCGATGGAAAGCGAGGAGCTCAAGACCGGCTTCGCCCGCGACATCGTGCTGATGAAGGCCGTGGGCATCAACCCGGTGGTAGTTCACGGTGGCGGCCCGCAAATCGGCGACCTGCTCAAGCGCCTGTCGATCGAGAGTCACTTCATCGACGGCATGCGCGTGACCGATGCGCAGACCATGGATGTGGTGGAGATGGTCCTCGGCGGCCAGGTCAACAAGGACATCGTCAACCTGATCAACCGCCATGGCGGCAGCGCCATCGGCCTGACGGGCAAGGACGCCGAGCTGATCCGGGCGAAGAAACTCACCGTCACCCGCCAGACCCCGGAGATGACCCAGCCGGAAATCATCGACATCGGTCACGTGGGCGAAGTAGTCGGCATCAACACCGACCTGCTGAACCTGCTGGTCAAGGGCGACTTCATCCCGGTCATCGCGCCCATCGGCGTGGGTGCCAACGGTGAGTCGTACAACATCAACGCCGATTTGGTGGCAGGCAAGGTTGCCGAGGCACTGAAAGCTGAAAAGCTGATGCTGCTGACCAACATCGCCGGCCTGATGGACAAGACCGGCAAGGTCCTGACCGGGTTGTCGACCCAGCAGGTCGATGACCTGATCGCCGACGGCACCATCTACGGCGGCATGCTGCCGAAGATTCGTTGCGCGCTGGAAGCGGTGCAGGGCGGCGTCGGCAGCTCGTTGATCATCGACGGCCGCGTGCCGAATGCGATCCTGCTGGAGATCTTCACCGACACCGGCGTAGGTACCTTGATCAGCAATCGCAAGCGTCCTTAAGCGATACCGTTAAAAAAAGACCCCGCTCAATCTGGTTGAGCGGGGTCTTTTTTTACACGTTTTCAGATGATGCTTTTGTGGCGAGGGAGCTTGCTCCCGCTGGGCTGCGCAGCGGCCCCAACATTTTGCGGTCGCTGCGCGACCGAGCGGGAGCAAGCTCCCTCGCCACAAGATCAAAACCAGCGGGGCTTTTTAGACGCCGAACTGGGCGCGGTAGGCTTCCACTGCCGGCAAATGCTGCTTGAGCTGCGGATCGTCGGCCAAGAATTCCAGCACCTGGTTCAGCGACACAATGCTGATCACCGGAATGCCGAAGTCGCGCTCCACTTCCTGGATCGCCGACAGCTCGCCGTTGCCGCGCTCCTGGCGGTTCAGGGCGATCAGCACGCCGGCAGCCTTGGCGCCTTCCTGGGAAGCGATGATCTGCATCACTTCGCGAATGGCGGTGCCCGCAGTGATCACGTCGTCGATGATCAATACTTCGCCGGTCAGCGGCGCGCCGACCAGGCTGCCGCCTTCGCCGTGGGCCTTGGCTTCCTTGCGATTGAAGCACCAGGGCAGGTCGCGGTCGTGGTGTTCGGCCAGGGCGACGGCAGTGGTGGCGGCCAGCGGGATGCCTTTGTAAGCTGGGCCGAATAGCACATCGAACGGGATACCGCTCTCAACGATGGCCGCCGCATAGAAACGACCCAGTTGCGCCAGGGCGGAACCGCTGTTGAACAGGCCCGCATTGAAGAAGTACGGGCTGGTGCGCCCGGACTTGAGGGTGAATTCACCGAAGCGCAAAACGCCGCGATCGATGGCAAAGCGAATGAAATCGCGCTGATACGCCTGCATGAAAAAAGCCTCAAATACCGCGGATTTAGCTAAATAGGTACACGGCGTGTATCATACACGCACGTGATTTTTGGGGCCATTTATGCGGATCATCAGTGTGAACGTCAATGGTATTCAGGCTGCAGTCGAGCGTGGTTTGCTCAGTTGGCTGCAAGCACAGAATGCCGACGTCATCTGCCTGCAGGACACCCGCGCCTCCGCCTTTGAACTGGACGATGCAGCCTTCCAACTGGATGGTTACTTCCTTTATGCCTGCGATGCCGAAGTCCCCGCCCAGGGTGGCGTGGCTTTGTACTCGCGGCTGCAACCGAAGGCTGTCATCAACGGTCTCGGTTTCGAGACGGCGGACCGCTACGGGCGCTACCTGCAAGCCGATTTCGACAAGGTCAGCATCGCGACCTTGCTGCTCCCTTCGGGGCAGAACGGCGATGAAGATTTGAACCAGAAATTCAAGTTGATGGACGACTTCGCCCGTTACCTTGATAAACAACGGCGCAAACGTCGCGAGTACATTTATTGTGGCTCGCTGTACGTTGCGCAACAGAAGCTGGATATCAAGAACTGGCGCGACAGCCAACAATCTCCGGGGTTCCTGGCGCCGGAACGGGCCTGGATGGACGAGATCATTGGCAACATGGGTTATGTCGACGCCCTGCGTGAAGTCAGCCGTGAAGGCGACCAATACAGCTGGTGGCCCGACAACGAGCAGGCCGAGATGCTCAACCTCGGCTGGCGTTTCGACTACCAGTTGCTGACGCCCGGGTTGCGCCGCTTCGTACGCAGCGCCCGCCTGCCGCGCCAGCCACGGTTCTCGCAGCATGCGCCGCTGATCGTGGATTACGACTGGACGCTGACCATCTAAGCGCCATTCGTACCTACAAAAAAAACCGACAGCGATGTCGGTTTTTTTGTAGGCGCTGAAAAAGCCAACTGTGGGAGCAGGCTTGCTCGCGAAGGCGGAGTGTCAGGCACCTCAACGATGACTGACGCGCCCCACTCGCGAGCAAACCCGCTCCCACAGGGGGTACTTTGACTGATCGTTATTTAACCAACCGCCAGGTAAACGGATACCGATACGCCTGCCCTTCATTGGCCTTCACGCCACCAATGATGGTCAGCACCAGCGCGCCAATAGCCACCAGGCCGAACAGGAAGAAGCCGATCACCACAATCATCAGCAGCAGGCTAATCGCCGCGGCGATCGCCACGGTGATCTGGAAGTTCAGCGCTTCCTTGCCCTGGGCATCGATGAACGGGTCGGATTCACGCTTGATCTGCCAGATGACCAGCGGTCCGATCAGCGAACCGAACGGAATGAAAATCCCCACTAGTGCAGACAGGTGACAAAACATCGCCCATTGCCGCACTTCTTTGCTCGGCTGGGGCAACAGGACTTGCTCATCACTCATGACACTCTCCTTGTCTGAAGCGCACAACGATCAGTCGGCCAAGGCGGCCTTTTGCAGTTCGAAAATCTCGTTCATGCCTTTCTTCGCCAATTCCAGCATAGCGTTCAATTCTTCCGGCTGGAACGGCGCGCCCTCGGCGGTGCCCTGGACTTCGATGAAACCACCGGCGCTGGTCATGACCACGTTCAGGTCGGTCTCGGCGGCGGAATCTTCCAGATAATCCAGGTCCAGCACCGGCTCGCCCTGGTACATGCCCACGGACACGGCGGCGATCATTTGCTTGAGCGGGTCGCCGCCCTTGAGGCCGCCGCGCTTCTTGATCACTTTCAAGGCATCGACCAGCGCAACCATGGCCCCGGTGATAGAAGCGGTACGCGTGCCGCCGTCGGCCTGGATCACGTCGCAATCGACATACAGGGTCACGTCGCCCAGCTTGGACATATCCAGCGCGGCGCGCAGCGAACGACCGATCAGTCGTTGGATTTCCAGGGTACGGCCGCCCTGCTTGCCACGGCTGGCCTCACGCTGGTTCCGCTCGCCAGTGGCGCGCGGCAGCATGCCGTACTCGGCGGTCAGCCAGCCCTGGCCCTGGCCCTTGAGGAACCGTGGCACGCCGTTTTCGACGCTGACGGTGCAGATGACTTTGGTATCACCGAATTCGACCAGTACAGATCCCTCGGCGTGTTTGGTGTAGTTGCGGGTAATGCGGATCGAGCGAAGCTGATCGGCAGCGCGACCACTTGGACGTTTCATAGGGAACACCTGTACAGAGGACGGAAAACTGCCGGACATTATAGAGCCGTGGGCCGCCAGAGGGCAGTTTAAAAAAGCCGACGCGACCGGTGAGCGCGTCCAAAGCCCCGGCCGACGGGCTGCAGCGGTTTGTTGCCAGAGCTGTTTGGGCGCGTGCGTCCCACTGCGCTACAATCCTGCGCCTTTGCTGCCCTTCAGCATCTACCCACAGATCCCAGGCCCCGCGACCATTGGTTGTGGCCGGCCTGCATTGCGAGGAATCCCTATGGTGCACAGCATGACCGCCTTCGCCCGCGTCGAAAAAGCCGGGGCCCAAGGCACGCTGAGCTGGGAGCTGCGCTCGGTCAACAGCCGTTACCTGGAGCCGCACCTGCGCCTGCCCGAGTCCTTCCGCGACCTGGAAGGCGGCGTGCGCGAAGCGCTGCGCCAGGGCCTGTCCCGGGGCAAGCTGGAATGCACCCTGCGTTTCACCGAAGAAAGCACCGGCAAAGCCTTGCAAGTGGACCGCGAGCGCGCCGCGCAATTGGTCGCCGCCGCCGAAACCGTCGCCAGCCTGATCAAGAACCCCGGCGCCCTGAACCCGTTGGAAGTCCTGGCCTGGCCCGGCGTGCTGGTGGGTGACGCGAGCGACCCGCAGGCGCTGAACGCGGAAGCGCTGGCATTGTTCAATCAAGGCCTGAAGGAGCTCAAGGCCGGTCGCGAGCGTGAAGGCGCGGAGCTGGCCCGGCTGATCAACGAGCGCCTGACCTCCATCGAAGAAGACGTCGGCACCCTGCGCGAGCTGGTCCCGCAGATGCTCGCCACCCAGCGCCAGAAAGTCCTCGACCGCTTCGCCGACATGAAGGCCGAGCTGGACCCGCAACGCCTGGAACAGGAAATGGTCATGCTCGCGCAAAAGAGCGACGTGGCCGAAGAACTGGATCGCCTGAGCACCCACATCATCGAAGTCCGCCGGGTGCTCAAGTCCGGCGGCGCGGCCGGTCGCCGCCTCGACTTCCTGATGCAAGAGCTCAACCGCGAAGCCAATACACTGGGCTCCAAAGCCTTCGACCCGCGCAGCACCCAGGCAGCGGTCAACCTCAAGGTGTTGATCGAGCAAATGCGCGAACAAGTGCAGAACATTGAGTAAGGCTAACCCGACATGACCCACAGCACCGGCACTCTCTACATCATTTCCGCGCCCTCGGGCGCCGGCAAGACCAGCCTGGTCAAGGCGCTGATCGACGCCGAGCCGCAGATCCGCGTCTCGGTCTCGCACACCACCCGTGCCATGCGCCCGGGCGAAGTCAACGGCGTGAACTATCACTTCGTCGACCGCGAAGAGTTCGTGAAGATGGCCGAGCACGGCGACTTCCTGGAGCGCGCCGAAGTCTTCGGCAACCTCTACGGCACGTCGCAAAGCTATCTGCAGCAGACCCTCGACGAAGGCGACGACCTGATCCTGGAAATCGACTGGCAAGGCGCCGAGCAGGTGCGCAAGCTGATGCCCCAGGCCCGCTCGATCTTCATCCTGCCGCCGAGCCAGCAGGCCTTGCGCCAGCGCCTGACCAACCGCGGCCAGGACAGCGACGAAATCATCGAAGGCCGGATGCGTGAAGCGGTCAGCGAAATGAGCCACTACGTCGACTACGATTACCTGATCATCAACGACGATTTCGCCCACGCGCTGGACGACCTGAAGGCGATTTTCCGCGCCAGCCAGCTGCAACAGAAACGCCAGCAGCAACGCTTCGGTAAATTATTGGCCGAACTGCTGGGCTGATCAGCCCTTCCCAAAACCGCTGCGACGGCTTTACATTGGTACTCGCAGCGCGCCGAGGGGTTTGGTTAAAAAATCAGCGCTTCCCTAAACGCTGGTGTTTTTTTAAACTGTCGAGTCCGCTCGCCCAACCGGGCAGCGCGCATATTGCATTCGCTCCGAGGAATACCATGGCCCGCGTAACCGTTGAAGACTGCCTAGAACACGTGGAAAACCGCTTTGAGCTGGTCATGCTCTCTACCAAGCGTGCCCGTCAACTGGCCACCGGCGGCAAAGAGCCATTGGTCCAGTGGGAAAACGACAAGCCTACCGTGGTAGCGCTGCGTGAAATCGCCGAAGGCCTGATGAGCTACGAGTTCATCGCCAACGCTGAAATCGTCGAAGACGAACCGCTGTTCGCAGCGTTCGAGGACGAGTCCAACGAGGCGGTCTAAGCCTATGCCTGGTCGACGTAGCACGGCGCGGGGTCACAGCAAACGGCAGGAGTCACCCTCATGCCGAGCATAGACGCCCTCGCCGATCGCTTATCGGCCTACCTCGGCACGGACCAGGTCAATCTGGTCCGCCGAGCCTATTTCTACGCCGAACAAGCCCACGACGGCCAACGCCGCCGCAGCGGCGAGGCGTACGTCACGCATCCCCTTGCCGTGGCGAACATTCTTGCCGACATGCACATGGACCATCAGAGCCTGATGGCGGCGATGCTGCATGACGTGATCGAAGACACCGGCATTGCCAAGGAAGCGCTGCAAGCGCAATTCGGCGAAACCGTGGCCGAACTGGTCGATGGGGTCAGCAAGCTGACCCAAATGAACTTCGAGACCAAGGCCGAGGCCCAGGCCGAAAACTTCCAGAAAATGGCCATGGCCATGGCCCGCGACATTCGCGTGATCCTGGTCAAGCTCGCCGACCGCCTGCACAACATGCGCACCCTGGAAGTGCTGTCCGGTGAAAAGCGCCGGCGCATCGCCAAGGAAACCCTGGAAATCTACGCCCCCATTGCCAATCGCCTGGGCATGCATGCGATCCGCATCGAGTTCGAAGACCTCGGCTTCAAGGCCATGCACCCGATGCGTTCGGCGCGGATCAACCAGGCCGTCAAGCGCGCCCGGGGCAACCGCAAGGAAATCGTCAACAAGATCGAAGAGTCCCTGAGCCACTGCCTGGCCATCGACGGCATCGAAGGCGAAGTCAGCGGTCGCCAGAAACACCTCTACGGCATCTACAAGAAAATGCGCGGCAAGCGCCGGGCCTTCAACGAGATCATGGACGTCTACGCGTTCCGGATCATCGTCGACAAGGTCGACACCTGCTACCGCGTGCTGGGTGCTGTGCATAATTTGTACAAACCGTTGCCGGGGCGCTTCAAGGACTACATCGCGATCCCCAAGGCCAACGGCTACCAGTCGCTGCACACCACGCTCTTCGGCATGCACGGCGTGCCGATCGAAATCCAGATCCGCACCCGCGAAATGGAAGAGATGGCCAACAACGGCATCGCCGCCCACTGGCTCTACAAATCCAGCGGCGACGAACAGCCCAAGAGCACCCACGCCCGCGCCCGGCAGTGGGTCAAGGGCGTGCTGGAAATGCAGCAGCGCGCCGGTAACTCGCTGGAATTCATCGAGAGCGTGAAGATCGACCTGTTCCCGGACGAGGTCTACGTCTTCACGCCCAAGGGCCGGATCATGGAGCTGCCCAAAGGCTCCACGGCCGTGGACTTTGCCTATGCGGTGCACACCGACGTCGGCAACAGCTGCATCGCCTGTCGCATCAACCGCCGCCTGGCACCGTTGTCCGAGCCGCTGCAAAGCGGCTCCACGGTGGAGATCGTCAGCGCCCCCGGCGCCCGACCCAACCCGGCGTGGCTCAACTTCGTGGTCACCGGCAAGGCCCGCACGCACATCCGTCACGCACTGAAGCTGCAACGTCGCTCCGAATCCATCAGCCTCGGCGAACGCCTGCTGAACAAGGTCCTGAATGGCTTCGACAGTTCCCTGGACAAGATTCCGGGTGAGCGTGTGCAAGTGATGCTCCACGAATACCGTCTCGAATTGATCGAAGACCTGCTCGAAGACATCGGCCTGGGCAATCGCATGGCCTATGTCGTCGCCCGCCGCTTGCTCGGCGAAGGCGAACAGTTGCCAAGCCCCGAAGGCCCGCTGGCGATTCGCGGCACCGAGGGCCTGGTGCTCAGTTATGCCAAGTGCTGTACGCCGATCCCGGGCGACCCGATTGTCGGCCACCTGTCCGCCGGCAAGGGGATGGTGGTGCACCTGGACAACTGCCGCAACATCAGCGAAATCCGTCACAACCCGGAAAAATGCATCCAGCTCTCCTGGGCGAAGGATGTCACCGGCGAATTCAACGTCGAGCTGCGGGTCGAGTTGGAACACCAGCGCGGCCTGATCGCCCTGCTGGCCAGCAGCGTCAATGCCGCCGACGGCAATATCGAAAAAATCAGCATGGACGAGCGCGATGGTCGCATTAGCGTCGTCCAATTGGTGGTCAGCGTGCACGACCGCGTACACCTGGCCCGCGTCATCAAGAAACTGCGCGCCCTGACCGGCGTTATCCGCATCACCCGGATGCGCGCGTAGCCCCTTCGTTATCAGGAGTCATTCATGACCAAGACCGTTATCACCAGCGACAAGGCTCCAGCCGCCATCGGCACCTATTCCCAGGCGATCAAGGCCGGCAACACGGTGTACATGTCGGGCCAGATCCCACTGGACCCGAAGACCATGGAACTGGTGGAAGGCTTCGAAGCCCAGACCGTGCAGGTGTTCGAAAACCTCAAGGCCGTGGCCGAGGCTGCCGGTGGTTCGTTCAAGGACATCGTCAAGCTGAACATCTTCCTTACCGACCTGAGCCACTTCGCCAAGGTCAACGAGATCATGGGCAAGTACTTCGACCAGCCTTACCCTGCCCGCGCCGCCATCGGCGTAGCGGCCCTGCCGAAGGGCTCGCAGGTCGAGATGGATGCCATCCTGGTCCTCGAGTAATAAGGTCGGCGCAGCCTCCCCCGCTGCGCCGTTTTCGTCTTGAAAGGATTCCACCATGCGCAAAGCGCTTGCTCTCTCGCTGGCAGCCCTGCTTCTGGGCGGCTGCGCCAGCGACCCTGCCGACCGTGACATCAGCGGCACCTGGATCAACCAGGCGGCCATCGACGCTGCCGCCAAGGGCGGCCCGCTGCGCGAAGCGCTGCAAGGCTATGGCCCGAACCTGGAATGGGATGTCAACACCCGGGCCGGCCAGGCGCGCTACACCAACGGTTTTGAAAACGTCGAAGGCAAGTTGCTGGGCGAAGAAGACGGCGCCTGGAAAGTCGACTTCTACGGCAGCTCCGCCAGCGAGCTCAAGCGCGACGGCGACCAGTTGAGCCAGGCCGCCACCGAGAACGAACCGCAGCAGGTGTTCGACCGCGCGCAAGTGCAGGTACCGGAAGGCGCACCCATCGGTGCCAGCTTCGAGCGCGCGCTATATGCCGCTTACCTCGGTGGCACCTGGAACATCACCAGCGGCCCCGGCCAGGGCGCCACCGTGCAATTCCAGCCCGACGGCCAGGTCAGCGGCCTGCCGGGTGCCGATCGCTACGCCTTGTGCCTGGCTGGCGATTGCGCCTCCATGAGCGGTGGCAACGACAACATCTGGCTGCAACAGAACGGCCAGGGCAACACCTGGATCTTTGCCCGTGATGGCAAGAAGCTGGAGATTTTCCAGACCGTGAATGCGGCATTGGCGGATGAAATGCCGTCGTTCACGCCGGGTGATCGTAAGTGGGTGCTTGAAAAGCAGTAGGAGCCACGACGCAACTCTCATGTGGGAGCGGGCTTGCTCGCGAAGACGGCATGACAGTCAACGAAGATGTTGAATGTCAGGGCCCCTTCGCGAGCAAGCCCGCTCCCACAGGTGCTTTGGGGTGTCAGGCGAATCAGCAGCGCCCTTCCAGAATCGCCGCATACCCCTCGCGAAAACTCGGATAACGCGGCGTCCAGCCCAAGGCCTTCGCCCGGGCATTGCTGCAGCGCTTGCTGCCGGCGCGCCGCACGCTGGCATCTTCGGCCCACTCGGTAACGCCCATGAATTCCCGCAACCAGCCCACGACTTCGGCCAACGGCACAGGGGCATCGTCGACGCCGATGTAGCAGTCATCCAGCACCTTGCCCTGGCGATCAGCCTCCAGCAGGAACGCCAGCAAGCCGGCCGCGTCGTCAGCGTGGATACGATTGGCGTACAGCGGCGGGTCGGTCACCACGCGATAACCCTGGCGCACCTGGCTCAGCAACCACTCCCGACCCGGACCATAAATGCCGGTCAGGCGCACGCGGCTGGCCGGGATGCCGCTGTCCAAGGCGACTTGCTCGGCTTCAAGCATCAGTCGACCGGAATATCCGCCAGCCACGGTGGGCGAGGTTTCATCCACCCATTCGCCCTGCTGCTGCCCATACACACTGCTGCTGGACACAAACAGCAAGCGCTTGGGCCGCTGCCCATGCTGCTTCAGCCAGCCCAATACATGCTGCAACCCTTCGACGTAAGCCGTGCGGTAACCCGCTTCGTCATGGTCGGTGGCCGCGGCGCTGTACACCAGGTAATCCAGCGACCCGGTGGGCCAGTCGGCGGGGCATTGCTCGCTGAACAAATCCCCCGCCACCCCGATGACGCCGGCCGGCAGGTTCGAAACCGTGCGCCGCAAGCCATGGACCTGCCAGTGTTCAGCCACTAACCGGCTGGCCAGACGGCCGCCGATATCACCGCAGCCGGCGATCAAAACAGAAGGCGCGGACATCAAGAACTCCTCTGGCAAAGCCGCAGACTAGCCTCCGCGGGGGACGAGCGGCTAGCCATGTGAGAAAAAAAGTTACTGTATTACTTTTGTTAACAAGAATTACTTGCAATAATGCTCGCCACTTTTGTTCTCGGCCCACGAGGCCTGGAAGAACATCAACCTTCTTTTTTCCTCAGGTCCGGCCAGCATGAAACGCTCTCTATCCCCCGCTTCGCCAACCAATCGACCTCGTGCCTGGAGCACGGTAGCCGCCTTGTTGTTCAGCCTGTTGCTGGCACCTGCCGCGGCCTTCGCCGATGCACAGGCGCCCGCCACGACCCCAGCGACGACTCCGGCCGCCGCACCTGCTGCCGCCCAGGCGCCTGCCGATCCGGCCGCTCCCGTTGCGACGCCGGTGGCCACCGACCCGGCCCAAGCCGTCGAGGCCCCGGCACCTGAAGTGCTCGCAGCCGACAATACCCTGGGCATGGCCCACGACCTGTCGCCATGGGGTATGTACCAGAACGCCGACATCATCGTGAAGATCGTGATGATCGGTCTGGCCATCGCCTCGATCATTACCTGGACCATCTGGATCGCCAAAGGCTTCGAGCTGCTGGGTGCCAAGCGTCGCTTGCGCGGTGAAATCGCCGCCCTGAAAAAAGCCGCCACCCTCAAGGAAGCCAGCGCCACCGCCGCGAAGGAAGGCACCCTCGCCAACCTGCTGGTGCATGACGCCCTCGAAGAGATGCGCCTGTCGGCCAACAGCCGCGAGAAGGAAGGCATCAAGGAGCGCGTCAGCTTCCGCCTCGAGCGCCTGGTGGCTGCCTGCGGTCGCAACATGAGCAGCGGCACCGGTGTGCTCGCCACCATTGGTTCCACCGCGCCGTTTGTCGGCCTGTTCGGCACCGTGTGGGGCATCATGAACAGCTTCATCGGCATCGCCAAGACCCAGACCACCAACCTCGCCGTTGTCGCCCCCGGCATTGCCGAAGCCTTGCTGGCGACCGCATTGGGCCTGGTCGCGGCCATCCCGGCCGTGGTGATCTACAACGTCTTCGCCCGCTCCATTGCCGGCTACAAGGCCCAGGTTTCCGACGCTTCGGCCGAAGTCCTGCTGCTGGTCAGCCGTGACCTCGACCACTTGCCGCCCGAGCGTGGCTCGCAACCGCACATGGTGAAAGTGGGGTAATCGGCCATGGGCCTGCATTTGAAAGAAGGCGCAGACGACGATCTGGCCGAGAACCACGAAATCAACGTCACGCCGTTCATCGACGTGATGCTGGTACTGTTGATCATCTTCATGGTGGCCGCCCCGCTCGCCACCGTGGACATCAAGGTTGACCTGCCGGCGTCGACGGCCAAGCCTTCGCCGCGGCCGGAGAAACCGGTGTTCCTCAGCGTCAAGGCCGACCAGCGCCTGTTCCTCGGTGAAGAAGAGGTCAAGGCCGACACCCTCGGCGCGACCCTCGACGCCAAGACCCAGGGCAAGAAAGACACGACGATCTTCTTCCAGGCCGACAAAGGCGTGGACTACGGCGACCTGATGAGCGTGATGGACGCGCTGCGAAGCGCCGGTTACTTGAAGGTTGGCCTGGTCGGACTCGAGACGGCGCCTAATAAATGATCACGACGCGCCAAAAGCTGACGCGATACAGCGGTAGCCTGGCGGTGGTGTTGGGCGTGCATGCGCTCGCCATCGCCCTGGCGCTGAACTGGACCACGCGAGCGCCCATCGAATTGCCGCCCCAGGCGATGATGGTCGAGCTGGCGCCAGTGCCAGCCCCGCCGCCACCGGCACCGCCAAAAGTCGTCACACCGCCGCAACCGCCCGAGCCGGTGGAAGAGCTGCCGCTGCCTAAACTCGCCGAAGCACCGAAGCCTGAAATCGCTGTGCCCAAGCCGGTGAAGCCCAAGCCCAAGCCGCAACCGCCCAAGCCCAAACCGGTGGAGAAAAAACCCGAGCCGCCGAAGGAACCGCCGTCGGAGCAGAAACCCAGCGACACGCCACCGACCCAGTCAGTGGCCGAGAAGTCCGCGCAACCGGCGCCTGGCCCGTCGCCTGCACAATCGGCTGCCAAGGCCAATTGGCAGGGCACGCTGCTGGCGCACCTGGGCAAGTACAAGAAGTACCCGCCCAGGGCCCAGCAGATGAACAAGGAAGGCACCAACCGCCTGCGTTTCGTGGTGGATGCCAACGGCAACGTGTTGTCATTCGAATTGGTGAGCGGTTCCGGCACGGAGTTGCTGGACCGGGCCACCCTGGAAATGATCCGCAAAGCCCAACCACTGCCCAAGCCGCCGGCCGAGCTGCTGACCAACGGCACCATCGAACTGACGGCACCGTTTGTGTATTCCATCGACAAGCGTCGGCGTTGACCCCAACTTTGCAAGCCCCTGTAACAGGGGCTTTCTTATTTTCTTAGAAAGCAAAGGCATCTCTAGGGCAAGAACATCTGTGGGAGCAAAGCTTGCTCGCGATACAGGCACCTCGGTTCCGGCGAGTATCGCGTTGACCTCATCGCGGGCAAGCCTTGCTCCCACAGATCATGTATGCACATTCGCCAGTGTCACACCGCGCCCCCAGTCTGATAACGTGCGTCTATCGATTGCAGCCGGTATGCTTGGCTCGCAACTTCACGGACGCTCGCCATGACCCTCACAGAATTACGCTACATCGTGACCCTCGCCCAAGAGCAGCATTTCGGCCATGCGGCCGAGCGTTGCCACGTCAGCCAGCCGACGCTGTCGGTGGGTGTGAAAAAACTTGAAGACGAACTCGGTGTGCTGATTTTCGAGCGCAGCAAAAGCGCCGTGCGCCTGACCCCGGTGGGCGAAGGCATCGTCGCCCAGGCACAGAAGGTCCTTGAACAGGCCCAAGGCATTCGCGAACTGGCCCAGGCCGGCAAGAACCAATTGACCGCCCCGCTGAAAGTCGGCGCGATCTACACCGTCGGCCCGTACCTGTTCCCGCACCTGATTCCGCAACTGCACCGGGTCGCCCCGCAGATGCCGTTGTACATCGAAGAAAACTTCACCCACGTGCTGCGCGACAAGCTGCGCAACGGCGAGCTGGACGCGATCATCATCGCCCTGCCGTTCAACGAAGCCGACGTCCTGACCCTGCCGCTCTATGACGAACCGTTCTACGTCCTGATGCCGGCAGAGCACCCCTGGACCCAGAAAAAAACCATCGACGCCGCACTGCTCAACGACAAGAGCCTGCTGCTGCTCGGCGAAGGCCACTGCTTCCGCGACCAGGTACTCGAAGCCTGCCCGACCCTGACCAAAGGCAGCGAAGGCGCCAAGCACACCACGGTGGAATCCAGCTCCCTGGAAACCATTCGCCACATGGTCGCTTCCGGCCTGGGTATCTCGATCCTGCCGCTGTCGGCGGTGGACAGTCATCATTACTCCCCTGGCGTGATCGAGGTCCGCCCGCTGACGCCACCCGTGCCGTTCCGCACCGTTGCCATCGCCTGGCGCGCCAGTTTCCCGCGGCCCAAGGCCATCGAAATCCTCGCCGACTCGATCCGCCTGTGCTCCGTGGCCAAGCCGCCCGCTGCCAAGTAAGCCGCTGCCATGACTGAGCTGTCGAAAGTGCCGGTCACGACACTCAAGGGTGTCGGTGAAGCCATGGCCGAAAAATTGGCCAAGGTCGGTCTGGAAAACCTCCAGGACCTGCTGTTCCACCTGCCCCTGCGCTACCAGGACCGCACCCGCGTGGTGCCCATCGGCCATCTGCGCCCGGGGCAGGACGCGGTGATCGAAGGCACCGTCAGCGGCGCCGACGTGGTCATGGGTCGTCGTCGCAGTCTGGTCGTGCGCCTACAGGATGGCACCGGTGGGCTCAGCCTGCGTTTCTATCACTTCAGCAATGCGCAAAAGGAAGGCCTCAAGCGCGGCACCCGCGTGCGTTGCTACGGCGAGGCACGGCCCGGGGCGTCGGGACTGGAGATCTACCATCCGGAATACCGCAGCATTACCGGCGACGAGCCGCCGCCCGTGGATGAAACCCTGACCCCGGTCTATCCGCTCACCGAAGGCCTGACCCAACAACGCCTGCGCCAGCTCTGCCAACAAACCCTGACGCTACTGGGCCCCAGCAGCCTGCCCGACTGGCTGCCCACGGAACTGGCCCGGGACTACCAGTTGGCGCCGCTCGCCGACGCGATCCGCTACCTGCACCATCCGCCCGCCGATGCCGACGTCGACGAACTCGCCCTCGGCCATCACTGGGCCCAGCATCGCCTCGCGTTCGAAGAGCTGCTGACCCATCAACTGTCCCAGCAACGCCTGCGCGAAAGCCTGCGTTCCCTGCGCGCCCCGGCCATGCCCAAGGCCAAGGACCTGCCGGCCCGCTACCTGGCCAACCTCGGTTTCACCCCCACGGGGGCCCAGCAACGGGTGGGCAACGAAATCGCCTACGACCTGAGCCAGCCCGAGCCGATGCTGCGGCTGATCCAGGGCGATGTCGGCGCCGGCAAGACCGTGGTCGCCGCCCTCGCCGCACTGCAGGCCCTGGAGGCCGGTTATCAAGTGGCATTGATGGCGCCCACCGAGATCCTCGCCGAGCAACATTTCATCACCTTCCAGCGCTGGCTCGAACCCTTGGGCATCGAAGTCGCCTGGCTGGCCGGCAAGCTCAAGGGCAAGAACCGCGCCGCCGCCCTGGCGCAAATCGCCGAAGGCGCGCCGATGGTGGTCGGCACCCATGCGCTGTTCCAGGATGAAGTGCAGTTCAAGAACCTGGCGCTGGTGATCATCGACGAACAGCACCGCTTCGGCGTGCAACAACGCCTGGCTTTGCGGCAGAAAGGCGTGGGTGGGCGCATGTGTCCTCATCAACTGATCATGACCGCCACGCCGATCCCACGGACCCTGGCGATGAGCGCCTACGCCGACCTCGACACCTCGATCCTCGACGAACTGCCCCCCGGCCGCACACCGGTCAACACCGTGCTGGTGACCGATACCCGACGAGTGGAAGTGATCGAGCGCGTGCGCAGCGCCTGCGCTGAAGGGCGGCAGGCCTATTGGGTGTGCACATTGATCGAAGAGTCGGAAGAGCTGACCTGCCAGGCGGCCGAAACCACCTTCGAGGACCTCACCGCTGCCCTCGGCGAGTTGAAGGTCGGGCTGATCCACGGCCGCATGAAACCCGCCGAGAAAGCCGCCGTCATGGCTGAGTTCAAGGCCGGCGCCCTGCAACTGCTGGTCGCCACCACGGTGATCGAGGTGGGTGTGGACGTACCCAATGCCAGCCTGATGATCATCGAGAACCCCGAGCGCCTGGGCCTGGCTCAGTTGCACCAGTTGCGCGGCCGGGTGGGCCGGGGCAGCGCCGCCAGCCATTGTGTCTTGCTCTATCACCCGCCACTGTCGCAGATCGGACGCCAGCGGCTGGGGATCATGCGTGAAACCAACGACGGTTTCGTCATCGCCGAAAAAGACCTCGAATTGCGCGGCCCCGGTGAAATGCTCGGCACGCGCCAGACCGGTCTGCTTCAATTCAAGGTAGCCGACCTGATGCGCGACGCCGATCTGCTCCCCGCCGTACGCGATGCCGCCCAGGCCCTGCTGGAACGCTGGCCCGAGCATGTCAGCCCGCTGCTGGATCGCTGGCTGCGTCATGGGCAGCAATACGGCCAAGTGTGAGCACGCGCTCAGTTTTCGAGACCCGCGTGCCGGGCAAGCTGGTTATACTGACCAACTTGTAGGAAAACGGATACAGACCATGACAGAAGCTGCCCTCGTCCCCGAAGCCCCGCACGCTCCGTCTGTTATTCGGCTGTTGCTCGAGAAATTGGGCATCGGCTATGACGAAGTACTCGAACGCCCCGGCCTGAACCCAGCCCGCAAAGTGCAAGCGGTGTTGCTGCACGATGCCGTTGGCGCGCTCATGGTGCTGTTTCCGCAAAGCCAGCTGCTGGACCTCAATCGCCTGGCCGAGCTCACCGGTCGCAAGCTGACGGCGGTGCCGACCGAGCGTCTGGAGCGCATGCTCGGCAAACACAGCCTGAGCCTGCTGCCCGGCCTGCCGGCGCTGACCAGCTCACCGTGCCTGTACGAAGAAAGCCTGCTGCGCGAACCCAAATTGCTGATCAACTCCGGCGAGCCGGGGCTGCTGCTGGAAGTGACCAGCGAAGCGTTCAAGACCATGCTCACCAAGGCCAGCGCCGCGACGTTCGGCGAGCCAGTGAGCAATATCACCCCCAACCTGGACCGCCCGGACGATGACCGCAAGGAAATCACCCAGGCCGTACAGGCGTTCACCGCCCGGCGTATCCAGCAACGACTGGAAGAAACCATCGAGATCCCGCCGCTGGCTGAAACCGCGCAAAAAATCATCAAGCTGCGGGTCGATCCCGACGCCACCATCGACGACATCACCGGTGTGGTGGAAACCGATCCAGCCCTGGCCGCGCAAGTGGTGAGCTGGGCCGCCTCGCCCTACTACGCCTCGCCCGGCAAGATTCGCTCGGTGGAAGACGCCATCGTCCGGGTGCTGGGCTTCGACCTGGTGATCAACCTCGCACTGGGCCTGGCCCTGGGCAAGACCCTGAGCCTGCCCAAGGACCACCCGCAACACACCACGCCGTACTGGCACCAGTCGATCTACACCGCCGCCGTCATCGAGGGCCTGACCCGCGCCATGCCGCGGGCCCAGCGCCCCGAAGGCGGCCTGACCTACCTGTCCGGCCTGCTGCACAACTTTGGTTATCTGCTGCTGGCCCATGTGTTCCCGCCGCACTTCTCGCTGATCTGCCGACATCTGGAGGTCAACCCGCACCTGTGCCACAGCTACGTGGAGCAACACCTGCTGGGCATCAGCCGCGAACAGATCGGCGCCTGGCTGATGCGCTACTGGGACATGCCCGACGAACTGGCCACCGCCCTGCGCTTCCAGCACGACCCGCACTACGACGGCGAATACGCCGCCTACCCGAACCTGGTATGCCTGGCCGTGCGCCTGCTGCGCTCGCGCAGCATCGGCTCCGGCCCGGATGAAGACATCCCGGATGCGTTGCTCGAACGTGTGGGCCTGACCCGGGAAAAGGCCAACGATGTGGTCAGCAAGGTGCTCGAAGCCGAAGTGCTGCTGCGGGAACTGGCTTCGCAGTTCGGCCACTGATCGCAGTGCAAGCAACTGAGCTTTTGTGGCGAGGGGATTTAGCTGTGGGAGCAAAGCTTGCTCGCGACACAGGCGACTCGATTTCAGAGAGACCGCGTCGCCTTCATCGCGGGCAAGCCTTGCTCCCACATAGCCTTGGCCCTAGATAGAATCTGCGCGGCTCAAACCTTCTTGGCCTTCCTCGGCTTCAAATACTTGGTCATCCCCTGGAACCAGATCACCAGCGCCGGGTTGCCCTTGATCTGGATCGACTTGTCCTGAATCCCCGTCATGAATGCCAATTGCTTGTTCTTGGCCTGCATCGTGGCGAAGCCATAGGCGGCGTCCTTGAAGGCAATGGCGAAGGCCGGGGTCGGGTAAACCCCGGACTGGCTGGTGATGCGCTGGTTCTTCACGGTGAAATGCCGAGCGACCTTGCCGTCCAGGGTTTGCAGCTGGAACACCAATTCTTTGTCGCCTAGCTGCTGCTGGAACGCCGGGTTGGTCCGGCTGGCCTTGCCCATCAACAACCCCAGCATCCACAACAGAAAACGAAATTTCATGGGCACAGCCTCGTGATGAAAGATGATTGGCTGGCAGTTTAGCGATTCTTCGGCGTAACGCCATCATCGGATCGATTTAGCGGAAGATAAGCTGGTTTTCGCGAAAGATGACTGCCAAGTCACAAAACCTAAAATCAAAAGATCGCAGCCTTCGGCAGCTCCTACATCGATTTCCGTAGGAGCTGCCGAAGGCTGCGATCTTTTGATCTTTTTGCCCTGCCAAACCCTCGGACATTTCCTTCAAGACGCAGGGCTGTTCATGAACTAGGCACCCTGGTTTTGCGCGGCTAACCTGGGTTCGTCATCGCAAAAAACGGTGACACGGACGTGCAAGTCCGGTACATATCGGCGCGCAACTGCTACGCCAAACGGCTCACGCTCGTATTGGTGTGTTTATGGCGGCTGCGCGCGGGAGACTCTCGAGGTCTGCCGGGGTCCGATATGCCCGGTCTTGCACACCCGCGCACAGCTGCCACCCCTTTCGGTGCAACGAAAGGTGCCAGCCTTCATTCAATACATATCGGGAATACATTTATGTTCAAGGTCACTCCCAATCCGCCACAAAGCGGCCACAAATCCCGCGTCCAAGCGCAGGAAGAAAAAAAGCTCGAAGACGCCGCCACCCGCGCCCTCGACTACTACCTCAAGCCCAAGCCCGCCTCACCGCCCGAACCCGACAAAAACCAACTCTTCATCGTGTCGCCTCACATCGACACCGAAACCCTACTGGCCAACGCCTCCGAAGACCTGCTCTCCATCAGCACCATCGCCGCCGACCTGGCTGACGACGTGGATGACTCACGCCGCTGTGTCGCCCTGGCGATCAGTCGCATGGCCGATGGGGTGCAGTTGTTGGTTGAGCGGGCGTTGGATCATTTGGAAACCAAGGAGGCGGTGGCGCCCGGTGCCAAGGGGTAGCGCTTTGCATTGATGCAGGCTGAACCGGCGCCATCGCGAGCAAGCTTTGCTCCCACAGGTCCTGCTCAAACAGATCTGAGGGGTGTACGACCGCAAGAGCCAGGTCGGCTACTAGGCCGCCTCGCTTTTGCTTTTGATCTGGAGGCCCCGTTAACCACGCTGGCCGAACGCAGGCATTGTGGAGTGGGCATCCCGGCATGGATGCCGGGATAGCCGCGCTGGGCCATGGATGGCCCTTCGCGGCGGGCCCACGGAGCAATGCCGGAGTGAG
>NZ_JAGDEZ010000079.1:0-8917 GCF_017498305.1 Pseudomonas sp. OA65 | reverse complement strand
ATGACAGGGCGAGACGCCTTGCGGTTCATTACGATCGGCTACCACGAGTCGCTGAGGCGTGGGTATGGCTGGCTCAGGGCAGAATGCTGCTACGCAGAATGACTGCCTAGTTTTGTAAACACCCTCTGACGGCGGGTCACTTTTGAAGAGCGCAAAAGTAACCAAAACGCTTTTGCCCCACCACTTGGCACCTCGCCTAGGCTCGGTGTGCCCTCACTCCGGCACTGCTCCGTGGGCCCGCCGCGAAGGGCCATCCATGGCCCAGCGCGGCTATCCCGGCATCCATGCCGGGATGCCCACTCCACAATGCCTGCGTTCGGCCAGCGTGGTTAATGGGGCGCCTGAGATCAACGTCCACCGCGAGGCGGCCTGATAGCCGACCTGGTTCTGGGTGATCGCGTTTCTCCTGTGGGAGCGAGCCTGCTCGCGAAGGCGGTGGGTCAGTTTGCGGTGATGTTGGATGTGCGGGCCTCATCGCGAGCAAGCTCGCTCCCACAGTTTTTGCGGTGCACATGGATTTTGTGTCTGCTGAAGATCCAATGTGGGAGCGAGCTTGCTCGCGAAAGCGGTGGCTCAGTCAATGAAGATATTGGATGTACTGGCCTCTTCGCGAGCAGGCTCGCTCGCACAGGTTTTGCGGTGCACATGGATTTTGTGTCTGCTGAGGATCCAATGTGGGAGCGAGCCTGCTCGCGAATGCGGTGGCTCAGCCACATAGATGCTGGACATGCCCCGCTTGTGCTTTGTTTTGCTTTTGATCTTGATCTTGATCTGGGCGCCCCGTTAACCACGCTGGCCGAACGCAGGCATTGCGCAGTGGGCAACCCGGCATGGATGCCGGGTTAGCCGCGCTGGGCCATGGATGGCCCTTCGCGGCGGCCCACGGAGCAATGCCGGAGTGAGGGCACACCGAGCCTTAGCGAGGTGCCGAGTGGTGGGGCATGTAGCGTTTTGGTTACTTTTGCGCTTTTCAAAAGTGACCCGCCGTCAGGGCGGAACCCTAAGTAGCCGTTACCGAAGAAACGGATATACACCCAAAACCCATCGTCTACAGCTCAGCATTCCGCCGATGACGATAATCGCTGACCGCCTCATACACCGCCTTACGCAACCGATTGATCCCACCAATCGGCCGATGCGCCTCAATCCCAAACCAAGGATTGAACGACTGATTATCACAAGCCAGATTCAACTTGGGCGTATCAAAATCCTGAGCCGGCACCTTAATACGCGCCACTGTCTCGAACGGCGCATCACTTTCCTGCCATTCAATACTGGTGTCTTCAATCGGCATGTACTTGCTCGGATCCTGCCGCTGGACCTGCAAGACAAAACACGCCGGCATCCGGTCGGTGGATAACTGCTGGTTCAGCGCGCTACGCAAGAAATTCGGCAAATCCTGATTCTGCGCAGGCAGCGTATAGCTCGGACAGCTGTCCGGATCCGGCGCGACGCGAAACTTGGCGTTGGCCTCGCCAAACTTATAAGGCGAAACCGAGAAATAAGTGGTCTGGGTCGGACTGGCCGGGGCCGGCGAGAGGGTCGCCAAAGCGATGAACAGGTGCCGAATTTGCCAAGTGCGCGGGTCCAGGCTCGGAAAAAAAGCCATCGCCTTCTTCCCGTCAGCCTGGGCGGCCACATTCTGACGGTACTCGGCGACATCACTGACAAAGAAGTTCGGATGATTGAACATCACGAAATCCTGCTCGCCGAATGATTGCCGGTCAGCGAGCAGTTGCTTGCCCGGTACGTTCACCAGCTTGATCGCCATCCCCCGTGCATCGCGCAGGCTATCGAATTGCGGATAAGCGTTGCCGTTGGACAGGCGGATCGTCGCCTGCCAGACCTTCCCCGGCTCGGCGAATACACCTTGGCGCAACGTTGCCGGCAGGTCGCTCTGCACCTGGACCTCGGCCATGACGCAACCGTGCGCCTTGGCATGGGCATCACGCAGGTAACGCGTGCCTTCGCGGTGCTGATCGACGATGCGGATCGCAGTCTGGATGATGTCCTGGGTCATGGCGGCTTCGCCGGGTGCAATCTGTTCCTTGTCCGGGACCGGACCCTTGTGTTGCCAGGCGAACCAGGCCGAGGACAATGCCCAGCCGAGCAACCCGATGCCCAGCAGCCACAGGAGCGTCTTGCCCAAAAAGGCGCCGAGGCGCAGCCAGAGCGTGATCAACATGCCAACATCCTTTTACCAGTGGGGTTCATCATTACAGTTGCGACTCCAGTGGCCCGCCCAGCACTTTTAAATACTCCAGCAAGGCCCAGCGTTCCTGCGGTTGCAGCAGGCGGCCAATGACGCCGTTGCCCCGTTCGCCCGCACGGAATTCATGGCCGCTGTTGTGATTGCCGGTAATCCGGGTATCGAAGTTAAAGCCGTTGGTGAAGGCTTCGGTGCGATAACCCAAGTGGCGTGGATCGTATTCGAAGTTGCCTTTATAGAAGGTGGTCGCCCGCTCAGCCTGGGGGGACAACAGTTGATAGATCGTCGGCACCGAGCCGTTGTGCAGGAACGGTGGCGTGGCCCAGACGCCTGCCAACGGCCGGGCCTTGTAGGCGCGCAATTCACGTACGCCGATGGGCAGGCCGAAACCGTCCAGGGCTGGGCGCTCGGCGGGGGTGACGCCAGCGTCGCGGTAAGCGCGGTTTTCGACGAAGGCGGTGACGTAGGCCAGGCCTTTGGCGACCGAAAGTTGGCTCAGGTCCAGCGGTTCCGTCGGGGTCGGGTGCAGTTGCACTTCCAGCTTCGCCAGTTCGGCCGGATCCCACTGCAGGCTGGTCAGGTCGAAGCGGTGGTCGGCGATGTTATTGGCGGTGCCCGGGTCGGTGCCGATCACTTTCACCGGCAGCATGTGCAACTGCTGTACCGGTCTGTCGGGCCCCTGGACCACTTTGGGCACATGGCAACCGGCGCAGTTTTCGACGAACAGCGCCCGGCCCTTGGCGGCCAGCGGTTTATCGATCGTGCCCAGCAACGCTTCCGGCCACACGGGCGGCTTGAGCAGTTGCAGGGTCTCTTCGATCTTGTTCAAGTCGCGCACGCGCACGCTGGAGGGGTATCGCGCATCACCCTGCAACGGTTTGCCCTGGGCGTCGAAGAAATTCAACGTAGCGCCAACCCCCAGCGCTTCACCGACGTTGCGGGCCATCGGTTGCTGGGCCGACCCGTTCCACTGCACCCAGTCGAAGGTCCACATTTCCCACAATTGCGGGTAGTCCACCGGCGCGTTGGCGACCCGGTAGTTTTCCGCCGAGATGGCGTCGCCGAAGCTGGCATTGGCGATGCGGCCGAAGGCGTCGGTACGGCCAGGGCCTTCTTCGGTGGGGTAGAGGCCGCGATGGGTATCGTTCCAGGCCACCCGCAGAAAGGTATCCAGGGAGTCCTTGAACGACTTGCGCAGGTCCTCGTGGCGGGCGTCGTAGTCCTTGCCCAGGACTTGGCGGGCGAAGCGTTCGAATTTCCAAGGGTTGTAGTACGTAGACGCCAGACTGGAGACTAATGCCTGTCCGAAGCTGCCACCGCGTAGCGTAGGAACGCTGGATGGCAGCACGTGCTGCGCCGATCCGCCGTCGATCCGTATCGCCTGGCCCTTGAAGCGCAATTCGCCGGTGTGGCACGCAGCGCAGGTGATATCGAGGAATTGGTCGGCGTTGCCGGCGTTCTGGTGCCGGGTGAAACCCACCGGCAGGTTGCCGGGATTTTCGGGCGTAGCTTTCTGCGCCGGATCGATCAGGAAGCCAAAGCGCGCCAAATACTCCGGCGATGCGAAGCGTTGTTGCGAAAACGGCAGTTCGAGGGCCGTGAACCAGTCGTAGCGCAGGCCTTTGACCTGGGTGCCCTGGGGCGTGAAGTAATAGGTCTGGCGCTCGGCGGCGCTCCATTGATCCAGGTAATGCACCTGTTCGATGGGCTCATAGAACGGCAGTCGAGGATTGGCGACGTAATAAAGCACGACGGCCACGGCGACGATCAGCAGCGCGAGAAGCAGCAAGAGAATGCGAGAGAGGAGGCGCACGGTTACGTCCTTGTTTTTTTGATATGCCCTTATGCCTCAGCGCTGCGCAGCGGGCAAGTGGCCAGTAGCCCCGGCCTGTGGGGGAGCCGCAATGTGTCCCTGTACGTAACGGATGACAGATGCTTCATTTGTCCAGGATTAAAAAGCGTTTGCGGACCTGAACTTATCATCACTTTGCGGCTCACATGCCGGTAGCCATTGGTCGTGGCCGCCTGATAAGCTCGCGGCTTTACTCGATTGCCCTTTAGGCGCATGAACAAGGAAATAGCATGAAACAGCATCGGTTGGCGGCGGCGGTAGCCCTGGTTGGCCTGGTACTCGCGGGTTGCGACTCGCAGACCAGCGTAGAGCTGAAAACCCCGGCGCAGAAAGCTTCCTACGGTATCGGCCTGAACATGGGCAAAAGCCTGGCTCAGGAAGGTATGGATGACCTGGACTCCAAAGCAGTTGCCCAGGGCATCGAAGATGCCGTCGGCAAGAAAGAACAGAAGCTGAAAGACGAAGAACTGGTCGAAGCCTTTGCCGCGCTGCAAAAGCGTGCCGAAGAGCGTATGGCCAAGATGAGCGAAGAGTCGGCAGCCGCCGGCAAGAAATTCCTCGAAGAAAATGGCAAGAAAGCCGGTGTCACCACCACCGCTTCCGGCCTGCAGTACGAAGTGGTCAAGAAAGCCGATGGCGCACAGCCTAAGCCGACCGACGTAGTGACCGTTCACTACACCGGCAAGCTGACCAACGGCACCGTGTTTGACAGCTCCGTTGAGCGTGGCAGCCCGATTGACCTGCCGGTCAGCGGCGTGATCCCGGGTTGGGTCGAAGGCCTGCAACTGATGCACGTCGGCGAGAAGTACAAGCTATACATCCCGAGCGACCTGGCCTACGGCGCCCAGAGCCCGAGCCCGGCCATCCCGGCCAACTCGGTCCTGGTGTTCGACCTGGAACTGCTGGCGATCAAGGATCCGGCAAAAGAAGACGCAGCCAAGTAATCGCGTCTGCTATAACGACAACGCCTCGCTTATGCGGGGCGTTGTTGCATCTGGACGGCGGCAAATGGCAAAAAAACCGAACGCACGGTGCAGGCTATAGTCATAGGCATTACAGGCGCTGTGCTAGACGCAGTCGGTCGGTCAAGTCAATGAAATATTGGGTTTTTTTATGTGAGTAAAAAACGCCCGATCTAAGCCGGGCCCTTATGAAACGGGGGCTTCAGCGGTGAAATGCAGCTCTGTTCACAAGGTTATCCACAATTTGTGTGGATAACATTTCAGTGGGAGAAAAAATGAAGGCCCCGTGGAATTTTGCGCGATTTCTGCCTTTGGCAGGCCGCCTGCTGGCCCGCGGTCGATTGCCGACATTGCTCTTCGCCGTCGCCAGCAAAGGTGCCCGGGAGGGCGGGCGGCTGGGTAAGCTCAAGGAGGACCTGCGCCTCTTGCAGGCCTTGTGCCTGGCCTACTGGCGTGGCGACTACCGCGCGGTCAGTGCCAAATCGATGCTGTCGGTGGTGGCCGGACTGATGTATTTCCTCAGCCCCTTGGACGCCATCCCAGACCTCTTGCCGATGTTTGGCATGTTCGACGACATCGCGGTGCTGGCATGGATCATGAAAACCCTCGACGTTGAACTCGAGGCATTCCGCGCCTGGCGTTATCGCCAATCCCCCGAGACGCTGGCCAAAGTCGAAAGGCTTCCCGACACCCCGGAACAACTCCAACTCCAAGGTCAGAAAAAGCCCTGATTCCCTGAGAATGCATCACCCCGCGACCTTAGCCGGCATTTAGGATTACACTTCCAAGGAAAAAGGCTGACTCGCTAAGTGTTGTTGTCCTACGGGGTAAACATGGATATTCAAATAATCACACGTGACGGAGAGCCCGAGTACGCGGTTTTGCCGTGGGATCAGTACCAAGCGTTGTTGAAGGCAGCAGGCATCGATCAAGCACCGCGGCGTGAAGCGACAGTCCGTCACGCGGCGGCACCCGGCCAGGTTCTCCCTGGCTTGGATCAATTACGCAGTTTGCGCGAAGGGAAGGGCATCGCCATTGAAGCGTTGGCCCGCACGGTAGGCATCAGCCCGTCTTATCTGGCCTTGATCGAGAGCGGCGAGCGACAGCCCGATGCCGCGATTCGGCGCAGTCTGGCCTGGGAGTTGACGGTGCCGGGTTGGAGGGAAGAATCGTGAGCGTACGCATCAGTCGGCAGCATTGGGATGGGTTGTTGGGTGAATTGGACCAGGCGCGGCGCCAGCGCCATTTATTGACTTACCGCGCCTTGCTGGAGCGCTTGCAACTGCCCAGCCCGGCCATGCAGACCTTGACCGCGGCCCTTGAACACTTGGCGGCGCTGGACGCCCGGGCAGAACAGCCGCTGCGCAGTTCCCTGGTGATCAGCCAGGGCGCGAGCCGGTTGCCGCGCACGGGGTTCTTCGAGTGCGTTGAACGCCTGGGCCGCTTTTCCGGGCCTTCCGATGGGGTGGCCGCCGCTTCCTGGCACGCTTCGGAAGTGGTCCGGGTGTTTGAATACGAGTACCCCGAATCGGCGGAGGCCTGAGTGCTCTGGCGACTCAAGGCGCGGCTCGGTTATTGGCTGGCGCGTCGGTTGTTTCACTGGCCCTGGATCGTCCGCCAGCCGCGTGGCTGGGCGTGGCTCGAGGGCCAGTTCTCGCGCATGGCCAACCTGGGCGACGTCGGCGCGCAAAGTTTCTATGGGCACATCCTCACCTTTCGCGGCCAAGGGCTGGGCGCCCGTGAAGAAGGGGTTCGCCTGCTGCGCTTGGCGGCACTGGCGGGTGATGGCAAGGCCGCCTACCAAGTCGGCGTGATCAGCCTGGCCGGTACAACCAGCAAGGCGCCAGACCCGCTCGAAGCGGCGCGCTGGTGGACCTTGGCGGCGAAAGCCGGGCATCCGTTGGCCGAGATCAAACTCAAGGCACTCGAAACTCACGAACCTTAGTGTTATCCACAGGCCATTCGTTGTAGCCCGGCGAATTTAGCGAATCGCCCTACATCCTTCGTCCCGTTCCCCTGACTTAATTCCCCTGTCATCCCCGGCACAGTCTCGCGCTCCCTGAGTGCTGCGAGACGTTGCCCATGTTCGACCGTTTTTTCCTGCCGGCCCTTGAGCGAGCCCTGTCCTGATGGAGCAGGTTAGCCGTATCGAGCAGGAACTCGACAGTTTCAAAGATACCTTGTCGGTCTACCGCGAGCAGCTCGGGCGTTGGTACAGCCGGGCGGCGGACCGGGCCAGCCATGCCGCTGACTTGCCCTCGCTGATGGGCATGGAGCGGCTGATCCGCTTTGGCGACAGCACCACCGCTGTCAGCACCGGTGACGATGACTTTCTCTCCACGGTCGTCCAGTGCCCCCAGGGTGGGGTAATGACGATCGAGAGCAAGTTCGAGTCGGTGTACGACATCCCCCTGGGTGACATCGTGGTGGATGTGGTGGCGGTGGAGAGCGGCGAGGTTGTGCCGGTCACCCTGGACGCCCAGGGCCTGGGGACTTTCAAGGGGGAGGCAGGCAAGTCCTATCGGGTTCACGTTCAGGGCGAGGTGTCCGCCAAGCAAATAGAGAACTTGTTTTCTTCCTACGATGGCTTGGCCGGCGATCTGACGGACTGGCTGCGGGGCGAGTGGCAAGGCTTCAAGCCGCGCTGGGCGCAGCAATCCTTGGCGACCTCTGCGGCTGCGGTGGGGAACGGGTTGCTCGCTGGCAGTTGGGCGGCGATTGAAAGTGTGTGGGACAGCATCAGCTTGCTCTCGGACATCCTCAAGGATCCCGGTCAGTTTGTTGATCGGTTGGGCGAAAGCGCTGATCAGTTGAAAAAACTGGCTCAGGACACACCGCAAGTGATGGCCAAGCTGCAACTGCTGGCCAGTGACGAAGCGGCGCTGTGCCTGTTGGTGCGCACTGCCAGTCTCTGGTTGGACATGTTGCCGCCCAGTGAGGTTGCTGGTGACACGGCCGAAGCCTTGTCGAGGGTGACGGTGCAGTTGTTGATCGATCTGTTGATCGGTGTCGTCCTGACCTTCACCGGGGCGGGGGCCGGTATCGCTTATCTGTCGATGCGCCTGGGGAATGTAGGCGTGCACCTGCTGGGTGCCCTGCAGCGTTTCATCCGTGCGATCTTCGCGGTGGTCAACGGCTTCATGACCTACGTGGACCGCTACAAAACCGTGGCGGCACGCGGCATCGCGGCGGGAATAAAAAAAGGTCGGATGCAACTGCGCTGGGATGCGCAGCGCAATACCACGCTGAAAAAACAAGAACATCACGACGACGCCCCCACCCAATCGAAAAACCCCAACGGCGACAGCGCCGACACCGCCGCCCAGACCCAGACCAGCGGCTGCCCGGTGTCGATGGTCACCGGCGAAGAACTGCTGACCCTCGACGATGGCACCCTCGACGGCCGCTTGCCGTTCGTCTTCACCCGTTTGTACCGCACCAGCGCCGCCGACCTGGACGTCGGCCTCGGGCGCGGCTGGAGCCATGCCCTGGCCCATCGCCTCGAACTCGACGGCGAGCAGGTCACCTGGGTCGACCAGGAAAACCGTCGCACGCGCTTTCCGCTGCCCACCACCCAGCGCCCGGCGATCCACAACAGCCTGGCCCGGGCGGCGATCTACCTGGGGGCCGAGGCGGACGTACTGATCGTCGCCCAGCCCGGTGAAAACGCCCCGTTCCTGCACTTTCGCGACGGCCACCTGGTCGCCCTCAGCGACCGCTACGACAACCGCCTGACCCTCCAGCGCAACATCCACGGCGACATCTGCCGTTTGGACAACGGCGCCGGGCGTTCCCTGCGCCTGCGCTACGAACAGCGCCACCTGGTCGCCGTCGACTACCAGAGCTTCCACCCGGCCCTCACCCTCGACGACGCCTGGCGGACCGAACAGACGT
>NZ_JAGDEZ010000078.1:0-9039 GCF_017498305.1 Pseudomonas sp. OA65 | reverse complement strand
GTACGCCTATCTAAAGGATGTTCTCACGCGTTTACCGACGCAGCGGGCGAGTGAAATCGAGCTGCTGCTTCCGCATAAGTGGCAGCCGGTTTAATCACGCAAGATGTGATGCCCGGACGCATACGTTAAGCCTTTGCGATGTATAAATACATCGCAAAGCATCGCAACTCCCGAGCGCCGGTGACAACACCGGCGCTTTTCTCACTACGCGAGTCGCCCGCGAGCGCCGCCTCAATCCTCAATCGCGACATCCTCCGATAGCAGAAATGCCCTAAGTAACATCCAGGATTGCTCCATCGCCAGCAAACCTTGTTCGCTTCGCTCATGTACCCGCAAAACTACGCTTTCGCTTGCCGGGTTCCAAATGTTGACCAGTTGAGCGCGCCACGGTCTATTTCATTAGTCACTTTTTGGGTGTACCAAAAAAAGTGGCCAAGGATGCTTCTCAGAAAGAAAATGCTCTTTCCATTTTTTCCGTAATTTATCAAAGCGACTCTGCAATCGGCGTTCGATGCTAGGCCAATGTAAGTGAAAAATCTCTTGGGCTTTCCCCTCTGTGAGCCTCAATGCCTCAATACGGCCGTCCGCCACTACGAGAAACAGTACGGCAGCACGCCAAAAGCTTTCTGAAGAGGATGCATCGCGCATGAGGGTAAGCCAATGCGTAGCCCAGATATGTCGCTCATATAGAGCCTTAGCAAGGCGCTGTGTTTCCCCAAGAAATCCTGGAACCCCGGCAAATAGGGATAAAACTCTTTCGCTATATGAGTTCTCTCCCATCAGTCCGGCGACCAAGATGGCACGTGCCTGTTTAGCTGGCAGCGTGGAAGCCAAGCCTTCCTCAATGTACTGAGTGAGCTGGAAAGATTTTCCGCTCCACAAAGCAGCCCATACCTCACAGGCGAGCACACCGTTATTTGTGGCGCAGTCGAGACGGTGCATACGCAGCGCATTTAATTCTGTGCTCTCAGTTGCGGACCAGATACACGTTGCCCCTAACTCAATAGCTGCGCGGCCAAAAACTACACGCACGAGGGGAGCGATAGGGTCGTATTTTTCGAACAGTTGAACCGCACGAATAGGGTCATACGTCGAAACGAATCGCCCTAATTGCATACCGATATTACGAAATGCTACCAGATTCGCATGGTTTGATTGGCTGAGCAGCAAATCGCACCAGCGTTGGGTCAAGGTGGTATCTGCCGCAGCGATACTTGCGAAATCTTCGGCACCAATTTGCTCCAACAGTTTCTCTGCATCTATACGCGTTAAATGCGAAAGCAAAGCTTCGAAGCTGGAATGCAGCTTTTTTTGACGCTCATTAAAGCTGTCTTCATCCTCGAGTGCTCGCAGCCAAGATTTTTCGGAATCAGGTGACGAAAGCTGGCGCTCGCGCAAGGTGAAGCAGGGCTTTCGGGAGGTGTCTCTTGATTGATACATGAGCTCAATTTCAAGCATGTCCGATTCGACTGGTAACTTCAGCGGGCGCTGAAGTAGGGCGTCTATAGTCAATGCAACATGGAGCGATACTTCCCCACCGACACGCGCCGATAGTTGTCCTAAATGTTGAACGTCCATGTCCGCTATAAATTTATCCCAGGAAGCAACGTTCTGTATCGCAGCCGCTACCAATACGTCTGAACCGAACCAGCGCTCCAGCCCCTCATCCTTGCTTAACTGATTGGCATTCCAGCCACTTTCCTTAGCTATTTGTAGCGCTGCGGAATCCGCGGACTTCGCAACCATTGCCAACGCATGAGCGCGTACGAATGTTGACGCACTGCTTAGCAAGGCTGGAAGATGATTTAGAGCTGATGGCGACAACGGTCGATTAACAAAGGGGGCGAACAGCAGTACTATGAACTGTGACTCTTCGTCCTGATCTGCCACTGCAGCCGATAGCCTCATTTCGAAGGTTTGCACGTCGAGTGGCTTAATGGTTTCAACCAAATGTTGTTGTAGCCGATAGCCTAGCCGGGCCTTCAAGAGTGAGTCGAGCTGCTCGGAGGCCTCTAGCGCGGGAAAGACAAATTGCAATTGAAATTGTGCCCAGATCTGGGCCTCGTTCCCTAGCGAGTGCAAAGCCTCGACATCAGCTTCGTCCCCGCACAAGCGACCGACGAACTTTAGTGCTTGCTGATGTGTAACGAGGGCAGAGTGATCGAGTAGACCGGCTACTCCTTGCCGTAGAGGTAAAGCGTCGCGTCGCAGTACGTCATCGAAGAACGAGCGATGCTTGTTGACCGCGATATCTGGATAAAAGCGGCTAATGGCAGGCCGCGCATCATTGAAAAAGTAATCCTGTGGAAGCATTCCTTTACTCAACGAAATGTTGGTGACATCGGCAGCAGCATACTGTGTTGCAGTTTTCGCGACATTCTCAGGTTCTGCATTGTTAGGATCGCAGGGATCGGTGCTGCAATAGTCTTCAACAAGTCTCCAGCCCCCGCCTTTCGGTAGATCTACGCTCAGGTCATCAACTAGTTTCTGCGCACGCAGTGCGTCATCCGGGTGTCCGGTCGACTGGAGTAATGTTACTAGAGCCCATTGACCAACATTTGACGGCGTTCCATTGGCCAATCTTTGGCTAAAAAGCAGAAGCTCAGCACGGGTGGCTTCCCAATCAATGCTGTTGAAGCGAATTAAATGGCGAAACTCTTGCGTAGGTGATAAGTGACTAACGTTGAGACTTTTAGCAAAACTCCATTGCATGAACGCGTGTGCGAAATCTGCTAGTGGCTTGCCGGCCATCAGTCTCAAAGCAACTGTCCCGAGTACTGAAACGTCTTGAACTTCGACGCGCTGCAGTTGATCAAAAATGTCTTTTTCATTTGGGGAAAGTTTCTCGAGTTTCTCTGCTAATTCGTTTTTTAGTTCAAGACGGCGTGATGTGAGATCGTCCGCGTTTCTACCAGATGGATTTACATGTTTTTCGACATCAAGAGTTACATGCGTCAGCCAGCCATTGAGTTCCGATGCAATCGCTGTCCAGGCTTGATCGTCAACCTTAGCGCGATGCAAAGCCAGTTCGATGCAATCGAAATTGATCGCTGCACCACCTTGCAATGCAAGGGACCTCATCGCCTCAAGAAAAACAGGCGTCCGGATGCGTGCCAACGCGTTGATAGAATCGGAGATGCCATCGTCTAGATTTTGTAAGCCGGCGAACCCGGTCAGGATTGCTGCACCAATTGCAGTTGAATTCTCTTCAGACATACACGCCACGGTGAGTGATGCCAGTATTGCCTCCGAAGTTTGATCAAGCGCGGCGATCGGTTCCGCTATGACAGCCAGAGCTTCGTCTAGATTGTGCCCATTGCGATGGGCTTTGTTGAGCTCTTCGAGAATTGCCAACCCTAATGCCAGGCCGAGACCCTCTTCGCTTACGGAGTAGCGCGTCGGGTCTTCTGTCAACGGAACAAAGAAGCGTCCTTCCACTACGGCATCTAACCCGCCGTCAAATACCTTTAGGTCATCGCGTTGCTGCGTACTCAACCGTTGCAATACCTCCTTTGCATGTCGCTGCAGGTTGCGTTTAAAGTGTTCAGCGGATTGATCGTAACTGTCACGTTGGCTTGCCCGCAGATGCTCAAACAACAAAAAGGGAATGCTTAACTCCTCCATCTTTTTAAGCTGCTCGCTGTCCAAAAGGGTTAGAGCAATGGATAGTAATCTAGGGTTGCGAAGGGCTGACGCAACACGTTCATGCAGTTGGCCGCCGCGCATGTTTTGTGAGGAGAGCAATTCATCCCGCTCAGAAGGCGACCACTCTGGCACTGACAAGACACGGTAGGATGAAACTAAACGCGGCTTTATCATCTCGTCAAAATAACGTCTTCGCGACGTGAGAATAAGCTTGCCACCGACGCATTCTAACTCTTCGCTGAGCTGGTCGATCACACGAGCCCATTCTGTTCGAGGGCGTTGGTTCAAGCCATCAAGGACCACAAGAAACCCTTGATCAGGGCCCCTACGCTGTTTGCGCCATTCGCGAAGTTGAGTAGTCCAAAACTCCTGGTGGCGTTCAGAGCCTTGCCTATCAGTTTGTATGCATAGCTTTTGCGCTAGGAGGGTAGCTGGGGTGATGGCCTGCTCGCCTATTTCTTCCGCGGTTAAAAACAGCGTCAGTGGCTTTTCTGCCAAGGAAAGCCACGCTTGCGCGACGAGCCATGATTTGCCATTGCCTTCATCTCCAGTAAGAGCTACGACACCGCCAGCAGTCGATTCGACAAGCAGGGACTGGAAACGCGCAACCAACTCGCCTCTAGACATAGATATGATAGAAGCCGCTGTGTCAGCAGGACATAGCGGCTGACCGAGCCGAACTTTGGCTTTGGTGCGACTGGAAAAAGCGCTCAGCAGCCATTCGGTATTGGCTTTGAATGCAATATCAAGAGACCAATCTGATTCCGGCAAGCTCTGCGCATCAAACCGCATGTTGATTTCATCGAAACGTTGTTGCAGAGCCTGCATGTTAACTTCAATCAAGCCTGCCATGGCGCGATCCTTGGTCGCACTCAACACCCCTGCAACTAGTACATTTACGGCGTGGTCAATAATGTTTTTTGCCCGATTATGGTGTTCTCCTGACATCAGCGAGTAGCTATCGATTAGCGCACAGAGAGCGTCGGACGGCTCCATAGATGAGGTTATACGTGCATGCGCGAGTTGTCTTAGCTGGTATCTCGTGGTGCTGGAGTTTAACCATTCACACACATGCGGCAGAGAAAATGGTTCTGACTTCACCAACTGATGCCCGAACATTTCGAGTATTCGTTTCCACCCTGCTTCGGTGGATGAGGTGACACCCAAATGCACGAATGTCTCTTGGTCCAAATCTTCGATTGGCGAGTGAGCTGCCGCCGACGGATTATGGGCTGCAGTACGTTCAGCCCAAGGTTTCTTGAGCAACATAACTACGGGGCTGGCCAGCGAAAAAAGAAATCGAGAAATAGTCGAGATGTCCAACTTCAGTTCCTAAATCGAAAAGCACGCAAGGCCAGCCCCTATTGGTGCTGGTTAGGAATTAAATTACAGGGTTGACAATCTACCATATCTGGCCCAAAAGCTCCCCACTCTTGTCGTTGCTATTAGTCATAAACATAACCGTTTGCCTATCCCTTATCGTAAGGGGGAAACGGTCTCCTGTCTTTCATGGGGCTCGTTCAGCATCAAAAATAGCCATCTTTTAGGCCGCCCGTTTATGTCTCATTTTGATGTTGCGACAAGGCAGCCACTGCAATCGGCCAATTCTGTTGAAAAAGTCGATCCTGATTTCCACAGTAGAAAATTATGCACCTGAGATTGAAATCTTTACATTGAGCAGAGGGTGACGGGCTCAGATTTCCCGTAGCAGCGCGCAAAAAAGGCGTTTTTCTGCGGTTATATGCGGTCAGTCTGGCAGAACCGACTTTTTCAACAGAATCAGCCAAAAGATGACAGTCGTGGCACACTGTCACGAGCTGGCCCCAGTTGAGGCGGGGGGCATTCGATGCTTGAGCTCCACACGACCTCACCTGTCGGGACCGACAAAGACAACAAGAGTTTTGGCAAGCGCGTCTGCATTACAAACGGCAGACCTTGTTAAGAACTGGCCTAGAGCTTTAACTCCGCAGTGAACATAGGATGATAACCACTGATAGCTAATTCCCGTCTAGGATCTCCAGGGTCTGCGCCCAGAATAATGTCATCCATCTTGCCAGCGAATAGAACAAATGACGCTTCTGGGTAATGCCGCAGAAGGCGCTTCGCTTCATTACGATACTCCTCAGGGATCAGAGGGCTTTTTGACAACTCTCGCAAAAACGCTTCTGTTTGGATCACACTTTGGGTGCGTTCACTCGGCAGTGTCATTACAGCCCACCCCTCTTTGCGTTTAGTCAACCGATAAATGGCCGAAACCACTAGTATGACTGAAAGATTGACGAGGTCCTAGCAGGACAGCCGCCGGCATCCTCTGCGCGTACTGGAATAGCTTCGCAGACAGGTTCAGAAGCCCATCCGGCATCTCGAAGATCTATTGGAGCAGCTATGGATCGAATTGCGACTACCGCTCGTTGTGACTGATCCACCCTTGTTCTCCCTCAACGTGGAGGACAACAAGCCATGAACACCACTACTAGATCCCCCCATCAGCCTTGGAACAAGGGAAAGCTTGTCGGGCAGAAAGCTCCGCTTCGAGTCAGAGATATCTGGGCTATCCGGATCAGACTCCAGCTCGCGGAGAAGACACGTGATTTGGCGCTCTTCAACCTGGCCATCGACAGCAAACTGCGTGCCTGTGACTTGACCAAGTTGCGAGTCCGGGACATCGCCCACGGGGAGTATGTGTCGTCAAGGGCGATCGTGATGCAGCAGAAAACTCAGCACCCAGTGCAATTTGAAATCACTGAGCAAACCCGAACGGTATTGGAAGCTTGGATGCATCGGGCGCATCTCCGAAGCGAGGATTTTTTGTTTCCCAGCCGATTGCACGCCTCAGACCATCTTTCCACCAGGCAGTACGCTCGAATAGTCAAAGCGTGGGTGACAGCCACAGGCATGTACGGCACTCACACGCTACGGCGGACCAAGGCATCGTTAATCTATCGCTGGACGAAAAATCTGAGAGCTGTCCAACTCCTGCTTGGTCATACGAAGCTTGAAAGCACTGTCAGATACTTGGGAATCGAGGTCGATGATGCCTTGGAAATGGCCGAGCAGACCGAAGTCTGACTAATCACGCGACGATCGATGCCAGACCGTCGCGATCGGCCCTATATTGTGACTACAAAATCAGCGGCTACTAAAACCACAGGGGCAGTCTTGCGCTGAGCAATCTATGACTGGCGTATCCTTAAAATGGAATCTGTAATGGCTTGAGAATTAGTGTCCAGTGTTTCCATGGCCGCCACCGCATTAACGGCGACGCTGCCTATTCCATTTTCCGAAAGCCATTTGGTTATTTCCTCTATCGCTGCACTCAGGGCGTGCTGGTTGTGGAGGAGCAATGTGAGACCGTCTGCTGTGGCGACCTTGCAGTCTGAGCTATTTGGCATGACGGTTCCTTTTCGGCAATGATGCCGGAGCCTAGCTCATCTCGCCGTTTTGGACTGGTCGCTGATTACCCAGATCTAGCCAACTGTCTGCATTCGACCTGATAGCTCCTCAAGCCGAATTCGGACACCCCCCTCCCGGTTATGACTGGCAGAGGTCGACCTGTAGCGGCCGGTGGCGACAGATGGCACTGGCTACAACCCCAAATCACCAGTCGCCTCGAATTTTCTAAGTTCCCTCGGTGGCCGTTGTGCGTAAGCGGCCAGCGAACACACCTTCAGAAGTCCGGAATTAAGGGCGATGGTGTCCGCCTATTTTAAAGCGGACGCGATCACCCTTATCGCCAGGATTTCCATGCGCCAACGAAGCTCCTATCCCAACCCCTTCAAGGCCCAGGTCGTGCAAGAATGCCTGAAACCCGGTGCCTCAGTTTCCAGCGTCGCTATCAGCCACGGCATCAATGCCAACGTGATTCGCAAGTGGCTGCCGATTTACCGTGATAAACCCGCCGCGCCACTTCCCGCGTTTGTACCGCTGCAACCGATGCCTAAACGGCACGCTGGTGAAGCGGTGGTCATCGCACTGCCGCTGAACGCACTGTTGCAGTACCAACAGAAGCGGTGGTTTTTAAATACTGCGACTGACGGTCAAGAAGCGAATGCGTGCGACGCTGCTGGCTATTCGGGATGAGCTGAAGCGCCGAAGTCATGAGCCCATCCGGGCTCAAGGGCAATGGCTTACTCGGGTGGTCAGGGGCTACTTCAATTACCACTCGGTGCCGGGAAACCTGATACGTCTTGGTGGTGTTCGTTCAGCGGTCTGCCGCCTATGGCGGCAAGCCCTCAAACGGCGCAGCCAGCGTAATAGGCTTCAATGGTCACGCTACGGACGCCTTGCCGACCTCGACATACCTAGACCTAGAAATGGACGTCCTTACCCTGAGGATCGCTTCGCGTCACATACCCGAGGCAGGAGCCATATGCGGTAGTTCCGCACGTACGGATCTGTGCGGGGGGCGGCAGGTAACCGTCGTCCCTACCGCGACCCGCCGATAAGCGGAAAACCCCAAAATAGTGGTTGCGCGGCCATTTTCGGTTAATATTTTCTGAGAGTTCGGCGCACATTTTAAGAAAATCTTGGCGCGGTTAAGAAAATTTAGCCAACGACGGGGAAAAAATGGGAAATCTAGTGGGTCACGCCCATTAGATCAATGCGATGGAGCTACCCACTGGTGCGGCAGCAACTGTCCAATATCACTGGCCCTCTGTATCGGCAAACGCGTAAGCACATCCTTGAGATAGCCATACGGGTCATGCCCTTTCATGAGTGCCGACTGAATCAGGCTCATGATTGCCGCAGCCCGTTTCCGCTGCGCAACGACCCTGCGAAGAGCCAGTATTTGCGTCCAAGCGCTCATGGCCTAATTTGGTTGTCGGGTACGGCGTTTTTTCAAGGTAGTTGTCGCGTCAACCGTCTAACTATGCCGCTCTTTTCTCGACCTGTTGCTCTCGATCCGGGTTCAACAACACGGTACCGATCGGCTCCCAGTTACGCGTCCGGCCTGACCACCGCTCCGGTTTTTGCTCCTTGGCTCGTTCGTACAGTGCATGTCGTCGGGCCAAGACCTGACGGTCCAGCCCTCGATGCCGTTGGGCTGGCGTGACGAACCGGATGCGGCTATGCCGGTGTTCGTGGTTATACCAGCGCATGAAAGTAAGCGTCCGCCCAACGCACCTTGTGTGATTAAACGGGCGCCCATCGCGGACACCATCGCCGTTAATGCTGGAGTTCGGAAGGTGACTTGGCTGGACGCTTACGGCCGATTCTGTTGAAAAAGTCGGTCTGCCCAAACTGCATAGCCATTGACCGGTGAAAACGCCTTTTTTGCACGCTGCTACGTGAAATCCGAGTCAGAAAGCCTCTGCCAAAAGTAAAGATTTCAATCTCGGACGCGTACTTTTCTGACGCGCAAACCATGGCCGACTTTTTCAACACAATCGGCCA
>NZ_JAGDEZ010000077.1:0-9882 GCF_017498305.1 Pseudomonas sp. OA65 | reverse complement strand
GTGCTAGAGCGAAACTCGGACCGCGCAAATCATTGGTTTGAATCTCAGGAAAGTTGATCGATATCGCGTAGAGACCGGTGCGTGGATCGACCCCGTTCTTTAAGGAACTCATAAAGTTAAGCGCATTGGAATGTACAGCACTGGCAGTCGTCATTGTGGTGACCTCCAAAAGGTAATAAGAAACGCCTATCGGTAGACTGTTGGACCTAAAACAAAGCCAGCGCCGACCTTCCTATTGAGAGCGGATTTCAGGGAATAAATATCGATGTCTGACAAGACCATAACAGCTGAATCACACCGAGTAACCTAACAGTTCTGATAGTAGGCAGATCGATAGGCAAGGCGTAAAAGGGAGGCAACTTGACTGATGCGGCAGCGAAACATCTGGCCATCCGCCCATTCTTTCTCAGGAGTTACAAATCATGGCCGTCGTGCGACCTCTGCCAGAAGTGACCTCGAACTTACTTCCGGTTCCTCAAATCAAGGAGTCCCATGATTGTGCCGTAGACGTCGCACGAGTGGGAACTCAGGCTAGCGTAGTCGCGCCGCCTTATAAGGCGATGTCGGTGGGCGATGAAGTGACGTTCACCATGGAAAGGTACTTTGACGACGGTGTGCGTTGGGAAGATTTTGTCCGCAGAAAAACCCTGACCGACCTCGACATAGGGCAACCCCTGCAATGGATGGTGCAAGCCAATGAGCTGGAAAGCATTGAGGGCGGTTCCGCATCGATGAGCTACAGCGTCGTTTATGCCAACCCAACGGTGCCCACCCTTTCCCACACGCAGGCGCTGCGTATCGTGACGTGGCAAACCGATTTAATGCCTGCTCCTCGAATCAAGGACTTTACCGGTGACATGCTGGATCCCGAAGCGCACCCCAACGGCATCACGGTGGTCATTGATGTGTATCCCGGCATCGAGGTGGGCGATGAGGTGGTGCTGTATGCCTGGGGCGATCCGCGGGAAATAAAGACGTTGCGTGTCGATCCGTCGACAGTTGATAGCGGTGTCCTCGAGGTCAGGGTCGATCATGAGTGGTTGTCGGCCAATAACGGCAAGCCAATCGAGCTGGTGTACCAGTATGCCCGGGTGGGAAGTGCTGGTACCTCGGAGCCGCTGCAATTGACCTTACGCCGGCCCCTGTATCTGCCGCTTGCCAACATTGAAGGCGTGATACGGGACGGTGACGATGAAGACAACCGGGGCTATCTGTCCGCCGCCAATATCAAGGGAGGTGTCTATATCAGCCTTCCGGACGAGGCTGTGATTGGTTCGGGCGATAAGGTTCAGATGCATTGGGAAGGTTACGGTAATTCCGGCAGTCATATCGCTGACCCTATGACCACTAATCCGAAGCGTTTCCATATCCCTCCACAGTTTGTACCGGCGAACATGGGCAAGCGCCTGAACGTGTTTTATACAGTGACTCCACTGGGGGAGGAGCCTTATACGTCGAAAATTTTCGATTTGGAAATCAAGGATATGGTAAGCGGTTGGCCGACCCTTCAAATCGATTCTCCCGCTTCGCCGGGTAATCAAATTTCTTTGAGGACGGTAGAAGACGAGGTGATCTTTCGCTTGGGGTCGTGGAGCTACATGAAGCCGGATCAGCGAGTGAGGATTTACGCTAAGGGCGTCCTTGCAGGCGGTGGCGAAGACACGTTCGACTTGCGCGAGGGGGACGCCGAGTTGGTCACTGCAGAAGAGTATAACGAGGAGCGAATATTCGCGAGCCTGCCCCGTACCTTTCTTGAGAAGCTGCAACTTAATGTTCAATTCGATGTAATCGTCGAAACCAGTTTCGACGACGGTAATACCTATAAACCATTTCCCAGGATATCCCCGAAGTTGGTGGCCTAGCGCCTAGCGGAAAGATTATTCATTCAATGAGGATCGGATCATGTCAGGTAATTCGCTCGAGGCATTATTGGCTTGGATGAAAGAAGACTCGCAGATGCTGAAGTGGGGGATGATTGTTGCTCTGGAGCGACGCAAAGCTAACTTGCTGATGATCCAGGAATATATACGCCGCTTCGATGTCGGAAGCTATTTGCCTCCGATTCGCGGAGAGATAACGATTGTCGAAAACGTATATATGAACGTTGTTCATGACTTTGTAATGGATGTCCCGTTGCTGTCCTTCGAAAATGCCAATCTCAATGATTCCAGAGCCATGTTGACGATGTCTGTCGTGGGTGGAAGTGAATTTAGCCTGAAAAGGGAAAGCTTCGGCTGGAAGGCGGAGATGGTGGATGAGATCGATCCACTGTCGGGGCCGAAGTTGTATTTAGACTTACTGTTGGACCAGGTGCCGGGTAATGTCGAGCTCAATGGGCGCGTGATACTGGACTTGAGTAAAAGCGATAATTTCAGATTGACTGTTGGCCAAACGCCGGAGGAGCACCGGTTGGGAGGGGGGTTTTTCAAGGACTTATTCAACACCCTGCCCGCTGATAAACGCATCTGGCCGTTGGGCAGTATTGAGCACGGAACAAGTGATGTGATGCGTCCGGAGTCATTTGTTTTACGCACTCAGTCGAGCGGAGCGGCTGCCCATGATCCACGTTCCTCCGAGCACGGTAACGGCGCTATCCTGGCCCTCATACGCATGGCAGGAAGTGACGGAGGGAACTATCCCGAGGGGAACTACAAATACTTGATCCCTGATGATGCAGGTAAGGATTACTCGGCGACTGTGTTGTTCGATTGGGCGCGTCTGTCAACTGAGTTGGGTTGGCAGAAGGCGTTGATTGATAGAGTCAAATCATTGTTCGCGACTGAGGATTTGGAGTACACCTATAGGGACGATCAGATAGAGTCGGTTACTGTAAAAAGTGGATCTTTTTTAGTTTCTGGGGAGCTGGAACATGAGTTTCTTGTAAAGACTGAGGATGGCTTTGCGGTGGTAACTATACATCGACAGCCCTCAATTGTTCCTGCATACAGCCCCTTGACGCCTTTTACCTTGGTTTTCAGCGCCCGTGGGGCGACTATGCACTGGCAATCGGAAAGTGTCGAAATCGTCGACATATATTACAAAGAGAATAATAGCGACCCAGTAGGGCCTTATCATGTGGAAGGGCGGATCCTATATGCTCTTGAAGCAGTATTTGAGTTGAAAGAAGTCGTCGGCCTGGATGGTGTCGTCGCGCCGGTGATCTCACCGACTACATATGACTTCTACATAACAAAGTCTCTGTCTGAAGAGCAGTTAGATTGGAGTCGTGCAAAAGTTGTTCCGGACTTTCTTTTGGATTTTATAGCGCTTGTATTGACTGCGTTTCTTGTAGCGGTGCATATCGCCGCCAGTGAGACACGTGTTAGGCTGTTGTTGTTTGTAACACTGTATTTTAGTTCTAGATTTAAGTCTCTTATTAAAAGCATCATAAAATTGAATTTCGGGCAGGCAATGGAAACTGTGGAAATCCGCTCGCCCCGTGATATCGCTTATTTCGGGCGAATTAATCCTGCCCGAACTTCTTTCATGATCAACCCCATGCGACCGCTGATGCAGCAAGGCGACACCCAGCAGTTCAGCACTGATCCGCCTATCGATACGGGGCTGCTGTGGAGCGTGGAGAACTTACCTAATGATACAGGCGATCCGGGCGCCATCAGTGCTACCGGATTGTACGAGGCGCCGCAGGCAATTATGGGGCGTTTCAAGCGGGTGCGAGTCACGGCAACGGCCCCGAATTCGGATTATCACAGTTCGGCATTGGTGACCGTGCTGGTCCACGACCTGTCAGTCCATCCTCTGATACAGGTTTGCGACTTCAGTGCCACAGTCGAACTGACGGCGGGTTCTTTGAAGCACGAGGAACTGACCTGGTCGATCAAGAACCCTGTCGAGAATGAAAGTGGCGAGGTACGGCCCAGCAAGAAACCCGAGGGTGATCATACTTATCACCCCGGGCCGCCAGTGGACGGCAAAACCTATGTGCTTGACGAGATCGAAGTCAAGAATAGTCGGACGAATACAACTCGATCAGCCCACGTCCTCGTGTTGCATCGGGCTAGCGGGTTACCGGTGAAAATTCTCAACATTGATCTTGTACAGGGACAGGTCCAACTGGAGGCCTACATCAATGGTAATTTAGTGGACGCTGAGTGGAGTCTTCCTATGGGCGGGCCAGGTTCGATCGATTCAATGGGCCTGTACCGTGCGAGCCCGTCGGCTACTGAACGATTCGTGCTGATTTTCGCCGTGGTGGACGCGGGGCCGCCTTATGGCAAGTTTGAAGGCCATCTGATCTTGCCATTACCTCTGGTTGAGTTTCCAGAGTTATTCAAAGTATTGAGTCATTAAGCAGCGATCATTAATGACTCGCCACTACCGTTGTTAACTATGCATGTCCCCTGGAGGCAATGTCATGGCCGGTAATTCGTTGGAAAGTTTATTGGCGTGGATGAAAGATAACTCTCAAATGCGCGGCTGGGATCTCATTGTCGCCCTGGAGGGTGGCAAACTTAACCATGGGTTGGAAACAGACTATATCACTCGATTAAGTCAAGGCATCGACTTGAGCGGTATGACGGGTACTGTAGAAATACCCGATACAAATGTGGCCCATTACCTGAGCGGGTTCACATTGGCTGCGGCGGCACTTTCCTTTGATCGTGCGAGTTTTCAGAGCTCCAGAGCCTATTTGAGACTGACGGTCGCAGAGGGGAACCATATGGCGGTGGAAACCGCTCTGGGACAAAAGAGAGTCACGAGCCTCAGGGCCCTCGATCCGCTGGATGGACCGCAAGTAACCTTGGACTTGATTATAACGACCGATGCCCAGGGTGTGAGGTTGGATTTGGCCAACAGCGAACAGGTCTTGCTGACGTTGTTTGGCACTCCGAACGAGCAACGGGAAGGAGGGAAGCTGTTCAAGAGCTGGTTCCAGGGGTTAGACGCTGACCAGCGAGTCTATACCCTCGCAACCTTTCCCAACGAAGGGAATCCATTCATGTTCGCCGACGACATCCATGTGCGGACCCAGGCCCGCGAGGAGCAGCCGCTGACGCCAGGTACAGAAGACGGTGCGCTGCTAGTGTTCTCTCGCATGGTCGATGGTCACTCAGGCTCATTCCCTGGCGACGGCTCCGGTTTCAAATACCTGATTCCGGATGATGATGCGCAGCAAACCTACTCGGGGACTGCACTGTTTTCCCAGGCATTGATTCATCGTGCTGCGTTCGGCCATGCACTCGTGAATTTACTTGAAGATGCCGAATTCGAGCGTACTTTCGATCAAGGCGGCGCGCTGGTAAAGATGGTGGCCACGCGCGGCGTCCTACAGGCTGCCGTGGGCCGTTATGCGAGCCTTGATTATGAGTTCGAGTCCGAGGCCTTCAATCTTTCGGCTACGGGCGGGGCTTCGCCACTGACGGTCGAGTTTGCTCAGAATGAGGTGCGTCAACGCTGGCAGGGTACCCTCTCTCTGTCCTTCAGTTATCGGGTTTTGGGTGGCACCGCCTGGAGTTCCCACACGGCTACTTTCAATATCGATTTGCAGCATGAGTTCCGTTTGTTGGCAGATGAGTCCGGCGCTTCGGCCATGGAAGGTGAGTTGTTCATGCCGTACACCGAGACGCAAGAGGTCAGCCATGTTTCCGGGCTTCCCGTGACGATTGAACCTTTGCTGTTAGAACATATCAAGGATTTCGTCGCCAATACGGTGAAGAGGGCAATACTTGGGCGGTTCGCCACTACCTTGACGACAACAGAGTCGGAAACTTTCCTGGCAGGCGTGGGAATAGTGGGCAGTAGCCTCGTGCAACCCTCCCACGTCTCTTTGCCCTTCGACTTGGCGATGTTTGGCCAGATCAATACCTCCGGCTCGTCTTTTTCGATTGTCGAGCGACAACCCATGGTAGCGGCCGGCAGATCCCTGCAGTTGAGCACTGAGCCCGAACTTGCGGGCCTGCGCTGGTCGGTGGAGAGTATTGCGGGAAGCGGCGGCGACCCTGGCGAAATTGACGAACGTACAGGTCTGTACCAAGCGCCACCGGCTCACGCGCTAAATGGCGCATTCAACCGCGTGCTGGTCATCGCCAGCGACCCGTCCAGTCAACAGCGAAGCGTGACATTGCTCACGGTCATGGCGAAACCGATTACCGTCAATCCGCACATTCAAGTGTGCTACCACGACCAGCAGGTAGAGCTGTCGGCAGGTCACCTGGACGGAAGTGAACTGAGTTGGGCCATCAAAAATCCAGTGGCGGGTGAAAGCGGCGACGTGGTCGCCAGCGACAAACCAGGCGGGGATCACACTTACGTCGCCGGTCCAAGGGTGTCTACCAAGACCTTTGTACTCGATGAAGTAGAAGTAGCCCATGAAACTCAAGTCCAGTCTACCTACGTACTGGTACTTCAGAAGGAACCCGGCGCCACGATCAAGCCGGCGGACAGCCTGAAACTGCCAGAAGGGCAGATTCAATTGCAAGTCTTTGTAAACGATATACCCATAGAGGGTCAATGGTCGCTCCCGCTCGGTGGACCGGGATCAATCGATGCCTCGACGGGCTTGTATAGCGAGAGCATTACAGCCAAGGAACGGTTTGTTTTGATTACAGTGTTGGTGAAAAACGATGATTTCGGTGATTTTGAGGGCTATATCATTTTGCCGCTGCCCCTCACAAATTTTCCGTCCGTGCTTAGCGCTTTAGCTAACTAAACACAGTTCCATTGCTTTGTTCCTTAAGTGAATGAGAGGGCAATATCATGTCTGGCAATTCGTTGGAAAGTTTGCTGGCACGTATGCGTCAGGGGTCGGTGACTCAAGGCTGGGGCGCGGTTTCCATTTTCAGTCGGGGCCGTTTGAATCGGTTGTTGGAGCAACAATATATTGAGCGCTTCAATACACTCGGCTTTCTGCCGCCTTTTAATGGACAGGTGTTTCTGGACGACCTTAAGAGCAATTACGTCGAGTTGGAAGGTCTTATGTTGGGCCCGCCGCGATTGTCGTTCAATACCGCATCGCTGACTAACTCCACGGCTGTTGTGTCGATGAATATTTTAAGCGGTCGCTATGCCGCTTCGCGTCATTCCGCCGGCACAGTAAAAACGCTCTCGTCGACGTTCAATATCGCCGAGTCGCAAGGTTTTCAGGTTGAAATGGATATCGACCTGTCGGTCGTTGTCGGTGAAATCGATAAGCAGGGCAAAGTCAAGCTGAACTTGGCTGAAGGGGTTAACTTTCGCTGCAATCTGGCCGGTGATGACGAAGCAACGAATACACGCCTGTCTGATTTTCTGAAGCAACGTTTTCTGACGTTGCCGGCGCATCGGAGTGTCTTTCAGCTAGGGATGCTTGAGTTGAAAGGCTACAACCCTTTAACCCCCACTTCATTTCGTATTCTCACCCAGGCGGCCCCAGGAGCGAAGGTCAAGGGCGCATTGAACTTTGGTGAGGGGGGGTGGTGATTTTCATACAACTTGCGGGCAGTGGGGTCGATGGAAATTTCCCGCCGGACACGCGTTTCCCGTATTTGCTTCCCGATGATCAGGAGGCTGATGGCAGTGATCGATATTCGGCAGCTTTGGTTCTTTCTCAAGCGATGATTCCTTACATCGAAAATGGGCGGCTGGACGTGCTCAATAACTTGCTGTTTCCCGGCGAAAATGTTTTTGAAGAGCGCGAGCGACACACACCTGCCGATCTGGCGGTGTTCGGTAATATCAATGCGAAACGAACCCGCATTTCGCTGGAGCCAACGTTCCAGACGATACAGGCTGGAGGCACGCAGCGCTTTACGTTACATGACTGGAATGGAAGAGAGATCGAGGCCAGCGAGTGGGAGGCGGTCAGTCTACAAAGTCATACCCCGGCGGGACACGGCACGATTACCTCCGGGGTGTATACCGCCGCCCCGAGGACTGTCATTGGGCATGATTCGTTGCACGTGGTCGTGACTGCCAAATATATCGCTGACGGTAAAACCTACACTGCATCAGCCTTGCTGTTAGTGGTATTCGACAGCGTAATAGTGGTGCCGCATGCTGCGGTTTACCCAGTCCGAGCGCTTTCACAACCTATCGTGTTGAAGGCATCGACAGTAGACGGCGGGAGCGTGACCTGGGCCTCGCACGCGCCCGACTATGGAGAGCTGACCCCAAGTGGCAACCAGGCAATTTTCACACCAGATATCCGCTCGATAGCCAAAGGCCTGGTGGTGCAACAGATTGAAGTCTCAGGTGCCGAGACACGGCTGTTATCCCTGGTGCTGATGCATGTGCAGCAACAATTGCGAATTGTTCCGGCGTATGTTCCAGCAGCAAAAACCGTAGCGCTACAACTGAGGGATGACACCACGCTATTGCCCGGCATTCCCAGACGCTGGAGAGTGATCAGCGGTGGCGGCACCGTCAGTTCCAATGGGCATTTCACCGCCTTGGCACAGGGCCCTGCCTCCAGCAGTGTCGTGCAATGCGAAATCGTCAGTAACGGTGTGGTGTTGTCCAGTGGCTACAGCATCGTTGAGCTTTCCGAACTGGAGCCGGAGGGTACCTGGGAAACGCTTTCACGATTCACCATAAAAGTCCCTGGCGGGCTCGATGAGGGGAGACTTGGCTCGTTGTATGCCAATGGTTATCAACAGCTCAAGACGGAAATCGTAGTCGAGACCAACCCTGTCGGTAATACGGAATACCCGCTGAGCGTAAACGAGAAGGCCAGCATGAGGTTGGTGGACGATTGGGTGGGCGCTGAGATAAACCCTGTCGAGGATCCCCTCGATGGCATTCCAGCAGGGGATAGAGAGACTTGGCGCAGCCGTTTGGTTGGGAATCGTTTTGAATTGGCCGCGAGCGGAGTGGCTGTGCCGGATAACTCGCCCAACGCCGCCATCAGTCGGATTAATATTTATCTCCACTCACGGGCAGAAGCGAATGATGTAAACACTTTTCGTGCGAGGTTTCAAAAGGACGGGCAAGATTTTAAATGGTTTGATTCGACCGATTTTACCGATCAAAACGCTAAGATCGAGATTAGACCGCTTGGGATCCCGCACTTTCAATATGAGGACTACGCATTCAAGCGAGCCAGGGTGGATGGAGGAGCGGCTTTGCCAGGTGAGCCGGAGGAGGATGACTTCGACCTTCATTTGCGCACTCTCGATTACTGGAAGTTTGCATACACAGGGAACGTGGGTTTGGCAGGGACTGCTTTCGAGACACTGGAGTTCGTGTCCGTTGACGCAAACGATGTGCATACGTCGATCTCGACATCGACCATTCGTTGGGAGAGCGAGCAAATGGCCGAAACCATGTTCAGTTGGACAGGGTATATCTTCAAGGATCCGCTGAAAGAGGAGGCGCTCGGTAACGTGAAGTTCGATGACGCGCTCGTGAATGTGGTCAAGAACGAGTCGCTTGAGGTTGCTGTCGTCGAAACGCACTTTGACGAGGGCCAATTGGTCATCACCCTACATCGTTCTGATCGCATCCCTTATATCCGTCGAGGAAATCAATCTCGAGACAAACTGTCCCGAGACTTGCTGGTGAAATTGGTCGATAAGCGTGGAAACCCGCACTTTCGGCGGATTTCTTTCCTTCCGTCCAGTATTGTGGGTGACCGCAACAAATTGGACCATAACCTGTTCAAGCCCGTCCAACTGCAGACAGGTAACTGAATATTAATGCTTGGCGATAGGGCAGGTGATGGTCAGTCGTTGAACATGGGGACGTCGCCCTATCGCCGACCTATAAATTCGAAAGTGAGCGAGGAATAGAAGATGACTATCTCGAATTCAGTACATTCCAATGCCTTTAACTTCATGAGTTTTATAGAAGGCGGCGTTGACCCACGTACCGGGCAATATACGTTTTCCATCAACTTGCCCGACGTGAAAACTAATCACCTGCAAGGTCCCGATGTTCCGCTGAACT
>NZ_JAGDEZ010000076.1:0-11338 GCF_017498305.1 Pseudomonas sp. OA65 | reverse complement strand
TCACTCCGGCATTGCTCCGTGGGCCGCCGCGAAGGGCCATCCATGGCCCAGCGCGGCTATCCCGGCATCCATGCCGGGATGCCCACTGCGCAATGCCTGCGTTCGGCCAGCGTGGTTAACGGGGCGCCGAAATCAACGTCCACGCCGAGGCGGCCTTATAGCCGACCTGGCTCTCCCGGTCGTACACCCATCAGATCAGTGGGAGCAAAGCTTGCTCGCGATGGCGGTGGCTCAGTCACATGGATGTTAGGTTTGCTGGCCTCATCGCGAGCAAGCTTTGCTCCCACAGGGGATTTGGGTGTTCATGAGTCTTGTGTTCACCGCAGATCCATTGTGGGAGCGAGCCTGCTCGCGAAAGCGGTGTGTCAGTTGACGGTGATGTTGGAGGTGCCGGCCTCTTCGCGAGCAAGCCCGCTCCCACAGGGGATCTCGGGTGTTCATGAGTCTTGTGTTCACCGCAGATCCATTGTGGGAGCGAGCTTGCTCGCGATAGCGGTGGCTCAGCCACATAGATGTCGGCCTGTGCCCTGCTCTTGCTCTTGCTCTTGCTCTTGCTTTGGATCTTGATCTGGGAGCCCCGTTAAACCACGCTGGCCGAACGCAGGCATTGTGGAGTGGGCATCCCGGCATGGATGCCGGGATAGCCGCGCTGGGCCATGGATGGCCCTTCGCGGCGGGCCCACGGAGCAATGCCGGAGTGAGGGCACACCGAGCCTAGGCGAGGTGCCGAGTGGTGGGGCAGGAGCGTTTTGCTTACTTTTGACTGGGCCGGCTTCCGGGCTTCTCAAAAGTGAGCCGCTGTAAGAGCGGAACCGTCAGCAGCCGTCACCGAAGAAACGGATATACACACTCCAAAAGAAGGCGCAAAAAAACGACGCTTCCCATCTCTGAAAAGCGCCGTTTCCAAGTAAACAGCAAGCAAATTGACCAGCAGACTCAAGCGCTATGGTAAGTCGGCAGCGCAAACCGATGCTGGCTCTGCAGCAAGGTGATCTGTGGCAACTCGCTGGCCTGCTCAGCCAGGTCGCGACGGATCGCGCTGATCGCCCAGGACAATTGATCCCCTGCATGCAACTGAGCATAGGAAATCGTGCGCTTGAACAGCTTGCCGTCGCTATTACGCAAGGTCAGCAGAATGCCGCCGTCCGGGCGGGGCTGGGTGGTCACTTCGTAGTTGGAAAACAGGGACGCAAACTTTTCTTGAATCATGTTCATAGTTGACTGCTCCAGGGTGTGGCAAACCGTGGAGGGGTAGTTGCACTGTCTGTGCCAGCGTCTCGATTCTTAATAAATACTTAAAAAACAATGGGTTATGTTTTGTGCGTATTTTTGCTTTCGTGCATCTTGCATGAATGGCCACCGTGCATCCTGCATTTTGCGTGGTGGGGCAATGATTTTTGGAACCAAATCGTTTTCCGGCGCTCACGCTTCGCCTGTCTCGAGCAGCGGATACAAAACATTGCAAAAACCGCGTGTACAGCCCCGCAAGTGCGAGCGTACTTTCGAGCCAAAATCACCGCCAGCCCGATAACAAGAACCGAGACCCACGAGGTCGAACGGGGAAGATCACCATGAGTCGTACACCCAACGACACCATTACCTGGGGCATGATGCTGCGCAAGTTGCCTGCCATCGCCAGAGCCGTCCCGCGCATCGTCAAAGGCATGAAGCTGGCCAATGTCCAGGACCCGACCCAGCCTTGCGGCCTGGGCTGGTGTTTCGAACAGGCCACGCAACGCAATCCCCAGGGCCCGGCACTGCTGTGTGGCGACACGGTGTTGAGTTATGCACAGGTCAACGCGCAAGCCAATCGCATCGCCCATTACCTGTTGGCCCAAGGCATCGGCAAGGGCGATTGCGTGGCGATCTTCATCGAGAACCGGCCGCAGCTGTTGATCAGCGTGCTCGCGATGGCCAAGGTTGGCGCGGTCAGTGCCATGCTCAACACCTCGCAAACCGGCGATGCGCTGGTGCACAGCCTGGCCCTGGTCAACCCGGTCGCCGTGGTGGTCGGGGACGAGCGGGTCGCGGCCTTCAACGACGTGCGGTCGCGCACCGCGCTGTCGAGCGGCAGGACCTGGTGGGTAGCGGATCAGGACAGTGGCGATGTTCCGTCCGGCTTCGTCGACCTGATGGCTGATTGTGCGGATTACCCCGGCGATAACCCGGCGTGCAGCCAGCAGGTTTTTTGCAACGATCCATGTTTTTATCTCTACACCTCGGGCACTACCGGGCTGCCCAAGGCCGGAGTCTTTCGCCATGGTCGCTGGATGCGCACCTCTACCAGCTTCGGCCTGATCGCCATGGACATGCAGCCCGACGATGTCGTCTATTGCACCTTGCCGCTGTATCACGCTACGGGCCTGTGCGTATGTTGGGGCGCGGCGATCTGTGGGGCATCGGGGTTTGCGATCCGCCGTAAGTTCAGCGCCAGCCAGTTCTGGAGCGACGTACGCCGCTACCGGGCAACGACGCTGGGTTATGTCGGTGAGTTGTGCCGCTACCTGATCGACCAGCCTGGCGCTGCCGACGACCGTCACCATGGCGTGAAAAAAATGATCGGCAACGGCCTGCGCCCCGGGGCCTGGTCGACTTTCAAGACCCGGTTTGGCATCGACCACATCTGTGAGCTGTATGCGGCCAGTGACGGCAATATCGGTTTCACCAATATCCTGAATTTCGACAACACCGTCGGGTTCTCCTTGATGGGCTGGGAACTGGTGCAGTACGACCATGCCAGCGGCCTACCGTTGCGCAACCTGCAAGGTCGCATGCAAAAAGTCCCCAGGGGCCAACCGGGCTTGCTGCTGGCGCGGATCGACGCGAAGGCGCCACTGGACGGCTACACGGAGCAGGCCTTGACCGAAAAAACCATTTGCCGGGATGTCTTCGTGCCGGGTGACCGTTATTTCAACACCGGAGACCTGCTACGCAATATCGGTTTCGGACACGGACAGTTCGTGGACCGTCTCGGCGACACCTATCGCTGGAAAGGCGAAAACGTCTCCACCACGGAGGTCGAAAACGTCTTGCTGCAACACCCGCAGGTGGCCGAGGCGGTGGCTTATGGCGTGGAGATCGATGGTACCAATGGCCGCGCCGGCATGGCGGCGATCACGCCCTCCGAATCCCTGGCGACCCTGGACTTCAGCGAGCTGCTGCAATTTTTGCAATGCAAGTTGCCCGCTTATGCCGTGCCGCTGTTCCTGCGCATCAAGGTGAAAATGGACACCACCGGCACCTTCAAATACCAGAAGACGCGCCTCAAGACCGAAGGGTTCGATCCGAGTGTCACTGGGGATGAGCCGGTCTTTGCCTGGCTGCCGGGCACCGACACGTATGTGCGGGTAGATCGGAAACTGGCGACCCGGATCCAGGGCGGACAGCTACGTTATTGATTCTGGCTATGGCGGGCACAGTGAAAAAAGGGATGACAGCGTCCAAGTCCCTCGGGAAACTAGCCGCTTTGCGAAGACCCGAGTGGAGTTTCCCATGTCCGATACAAGCCGCCAGATGACCCCGGAAGAGGCTGCCGAGTTTGCCGAGCAGGTGTTCAACGTTGCGCGCCAGGGCGACGCCGCCATGATGGCTGCGCTGTTGAGCAAGGGCCTGCCGCCCAACCTGCGCAACCACAAGGGCGACACCCTGTTGATGCTGGCCGCTTATCACGGGCATGTGGAAACGGTGAAAGTGCTGCTCGAGCACAAGGCCGATCCGGAAATCCGCAACGACAACGGCCAGAGCCCGATTGCCGGCGCGGCGTTCAAGGGCGACCTGGCCGTAGTCGCGGCGCTGGTGGACGGCGGCGCGCAGGTGGAAGGCGCTTCCTTCGATGGCCGTACCGCCTTGATGATGGCGGCAATGTTCAACCGGGTGGAAATCGTCGACTACCTGATCGACAAAGGCGCCGACCCGAAAGCCAAGGACGCCAACGGCGTCTCGGCCCTCGATGCCGCCAAGACCATGGGCGCGGTGGACACCACGGCGCAGTTGGAAAAGTTGTTGGGTTGAACGACTAAACATAGACTCCGATAGCTTTTGTGGCGAGGGGATTTATCCCCGTTGGGCTGCGAAGCGGCCCCCTGAATCAATCTGACACACCGAGTTGTCAGGCTATAGGGGCGCTTCGCGCCCAGCGGGGATAAATCCCCTCGCCACAGCAAGCTCCCTCGCCACAGGTTCCTGACTCGACCGATATGATGCGCTATCCTGCCCGCCCTCAAAACACCCTTCGCCACAGGATTCATCCCATGAAAGCCGCCCTCATCGAACTCATCGGTAAAATCAGCTCCGGCTGCCTCGGCGAGGCGGACATCGAGAAAATCGCCGATGAAGCGGCCCAGGCCTACGCGGACCCGACGGCTTTCCTGGCGGCCAATCCCGATATCAACTACGACGACACCTTCCCGATCCCGTTGGGTGAGTGGGTGGTGGTGGGCAGCCTGCCGGACACCGTGCTGTTCCAGGCCGACACCTACGTGGACCTGTTCGAGCAGATCGTCGCCTCGTTCGGCCCTGGCGTGGCGTTCAATCTCAAGCCCAAGCAACTGGCGAAGACCGAAGCCCTGACCGCGCTCAACCGCATCCAGATCCAGATGAGCAGCCTGAACAAGGAAAACGGCGGCTACGTGCTGATGAACTTCAGCCAGTTGCTCGACGATGAATTGCAGATGGTGCTGGTGTACGGCAACGACGTGCCACGGGTGCTGGCGCTGTGTGCCGAAGTCGGCATTGCTGCCGCGCCGGCCCTGGAAGCCCTCAAGGTCGCGGTCCACGTCTGAAGCAATAAAACGGAACCCTTGCCGGGGGCCCGCTATCCTAAGGGTGCACACCACCATTTGGGAGCGACACCATGGGTTCCACCTTCAACGGCCTGGTCGGCCTGATTATCCTGGCGCTCGATATCTGGGCGATCATCAATGTCCTCAAGAGCGGCGCGGAAACCGGAATGAAAATTCTCTGGGTGCTGCTGATCCTGCTGCTGCCGGTCCTGGGCCTGATCATCTGGGCGATTGCCGGGCCGCGTGGCAACGTGCGGATTTGAATGCTCCATGAAAAATGCCCGGGCGCCTTGAGCGACCGGGCATTTTTTGTGCCTGGGTAGTCAGGCCGTGGCCAGGGAAGCTTTTTGCGAGGCGCTCAGGAAGCGCAGCAAGGCCAACAGCGGGAAGGCGCTGCCGACGATGACCACCCACAACCAGCCGCCGTGTTCATACACCGCGCTGGCAATCGATGAGCCGAAGGCGCCGCCGACAAAGATGCTGGTCATGTACAACGCATTCAACCGGCTGCGACTCTCGGCATCGAGGGCGTAAATGGTGCGCTGGCCCAGGACCATGTTCATTTGCACACAGAAATCCAGGACCACACCGGTCACCGCCAGGCCGATCACGCTGTAGAGCGGATGGATGAACGCCGGCAGGAAACTCACGCTGGCGAACAGCATCGCCAGCAGCGAGGCATTACGGGTATGGCCGGCATCGGCCAGGCGGCCGGCGATGGGCGCGGCGATGGCACCGATGGCGCCAACCAGGGCGAACAGGGCGATTTCAGTCTGGGACAGGCCGTGGTTGCGGGACAACTCCAGCGGTACGGCGGTCCAGAACAGGCTGAACGTGGCGAACATGCAGGCTTGGTAGAACGCCCGTTGCCGCAACAGCGGCTGTTGGCGCAGCAGGGTGCCGAGCGAACCCAGCAGTTGGCCATAGGAGGCGCTATGGTCGGGCTGGCGCTTGGGCACGGTCAGCGCCAGGACGATGCTGATCGCGGCCATCAACGCGGCCGCGATGATGAACATGGCCCGCCAGCCGAAGTGATCGGCCACGACGCTGGAGATTGGCCGCGCGAGCAGGATGCCCAACAGCAGGCCGCCCATGATCCCACCGACAACCCGTCCCCGGGATTCTTCTGGCGTCAGGTGCGCGGCCAGCGGAATCAGGACTTGCACCGACACCGAACTGAAACCCACCAGCAGCGAGACCAGCAGGAACACATTCGGCTGGTCAGTGAAGGCCGCCCCCAGCAGGCTGGCAATCGCCACCAGCGTGGTGAGGATCATCAGCCGGCGGTTCTCCAGCAAGTCCCCCAGCGGCACCAGGAAAAACAGGCCCAGGGCATAACCGATTTGGGTCAGCGAAACGATCAGGCTGGCCATGGTGCTGCTCAGGCCGACGTCAGGGGCGATCAGTTCGATGATGGGTTGGGCGTAGTAGATGTTGGCGACAATGGCGCCGCAGCAGAAGGCGAAGAGCAGGACCATGCCACGGGTCAGGGTGCTGCCGGGCGTGGTGGGGGGATGAGCACTCATGGCAATCTCGTCAGTGAACAGGAAAGATGGCGCGAGGCTAAAGCGTTACAGGGCTCTGGAACAGGGCTTGTGGTTGATAGCTGTCATGCCTGTTGTTAATGATGGATCTCTAAGTGCAGGAGGCTTCTGTGGCGAGGGGATCAGTGGGAGCAAGGCTTGCCCGCGATGAAAACAGTGCGGTGCCTCTGGAACCGAGGTGCCTTTATCGCGGGCAAGCCTTGCTCCCACTGATCCCCTCGCCACAGGACCGCGCGCAGTTCGTTGTTCCGTTATTGCCCGCTATAGATCTGGTCGAAAACCCCACCATCATTAAAGTGAGTCTTCTGCACCGTGCGCCAATCACCAAAGGTTTTTTCCACCGACAGGAAATCCACTTTCGGAAAGCGGTCAGTGTATTTGGCCAGTACCGCCGGGTCCCGTGGGCGCAGGTAGTTGGCGGCGGCGATTTCCTGGCCTTCGGGCGACCACAGGTACTTGAGGTACGCCTCGGCGGCTTCGCGGGAGCCTTTCTTCTCGACGACTTTGTCGACCACGCTGACCGGTGGCTCGGCCTCGGCGGAAACGCTTGGGTAGACCACTTCGAACTGATCGCGGCCGAACTCCCGGGCGATCATTTCCGCTTCGTTTTCAAACGTTACCAGCACGTCGCCGATCTGGTTGGTCATGAAAGTGGTCGTCGCGGCGCGACCGCCGGTGTCCAGGACCGGCGCCTGCTTGAACAGCTTGCCGACAAAGTCCTTGGCTTTGTTTTCGTCACCGCCATTCTTCAGTACATAACCCCAGGCCGACAGGTAGGTGTAGCGACCGTTGCCGGAAGTTTTCGGGTTGGGCACGATCACCTGCACGCCGTCCTTGAGCAGGTCAGGCCAGTCTTTCAGGGCTTTCGGGTTGCCCTTGCGCACGATGAACACCGTGGCCGAGGTGAACGGCGCGCTGTTGTTCGGCAGGCGAGTGACCCAGTCCTGGGGCACCAGTTTGCCATTGTCGGCCAAGGCATTGATGTCGGTGGCCATGTTCATGGTGATGACATCCGCCGGCAGCCCGTCGATCACCGAGCGCGCCTGCTTGCTGGAGCCGCCGAAGGACATCTGCACGGTGATGTTTTCGTTGTGCTCGGCCTGCCAGTGTTTCTGGAAGGCCGCGTTGTAGTCCTTGTAGAAATCGCGCATCACGTCGTAGGAAACGTTGAGTAGGGTCGGGGCGGCGTGGGCCAGGCTGCCGAAGGCGAGGCCGGCGGCGAGAAGGGAGGCGCCAAAGAAGTTCTTCACTGCGAATTCCTTTTTATTAACGGGGGTTCCGGGCGATTAGCCAGCAACACTAGCGGCAAGCCAATAGGCCATCAAGCATTAAAAAATGCTTTGCTTATTCCAATTTCTTAAACAACGCGTTGCCACAACGGGAGCAGAAAGCGGCGCCGTGTTCATGGTTGTTTTTGCTGCACACCGGGCAATCGTGCTGAAGCTGGTCACCGCGCATGGCCGTGGCCAGTTCAGCCGTGAAGATACCCGTCGGCACGGCGATGATCGAGTAACCGGTGATCATCACCAAGGATGACACCACTTGGCCCAGGGGCGTCTTGGGCACGATGTCGCCGAAGCCTACGGTGGTCAATGTCACGATAGCCCAATAGATGCCCTTGGGAATGCTGGTGAAGCCGTGCTCGGGGCCTTCGATGACGTACATCAGCGTGCCGAAGACGGTCACCAGGGTCGAGACGCTGACCAGGAACACGATGATTTTTTGCTTGCTCCCGCGCAGCGCCGCCATCAGGTAGTTGGCTTGCTTGAGGTAAGGGCTGAGCTTGAGCACGCGGAAAATCCGCAACATGCGGATGATCCGCACGATCAACAGGTATTGGGCATCGCTGTAGTACAACGCCAGGATTCCCGGCACGATCGCCAGCAGATCCACCAACCCATAGAAACTGAAGGCATAGCGCAGCGGCTTGGGCGAGCAATACAGACGCAGGCCGTACTCGACGATGAAGATGAAAGTGAAGCCCCACTCGATACCGGCCAGCAGGGCGGCGTAGTTTTTGTGCACGCTGTCGATGCTGTCGAGCATCACGATCACCAGGCTGGCGAGGATGATCAACAGTAGGGTGCTGTCGAAGCGCCGGCCGGCCACGGTGTCGGTCTGGAAAATGATCACGTAGAGGCGTTCACGCCAGTTGTTGCTGCTGTCCATATTCTTCGCCTGAACCCTGAATCAGCGAAGCCTAGGGTGATTGCCCCGCAGAGCGCAAGGCACGCTGTCGAGGCTGGCCTGGTGCCACGCCCGGCCGGTGGCCTGGATCAGCCAGCAGGCGAGGATGAACGGTGCCGTCAGGGGTGGCAGGTCGAGGGCGGTGAAACCTGGCGTGAGCACGACTGCCAGGAGGATGCCCAGCAGCGGCAGCCATGGACGGCGTTGTTGGCTGAGGGCCAGCGCCACCAGCACCGGGTTGTAGCCGCCCAGTCCGGAAAGGGCGATGGTGTTTTCATGTTGCGACAAGGCGAAGGCCAGGCCGACGGCGGAAGCGAACAATGCCCACGCGGCGGCGCGACGGTTGGCCAGCAACAAGCCCAGCGCAATCAGTGCACCGGCCGCAGGGTGACTGAGAAACATGACTTGGCCCAGTCCGCTCAAATGAGCGGCCAGCAGATTGGCAATCGTCATTTCGATCGAAGTGGTTGGGGACGTCGGCGCGGTGACACTCATCAGCAGCCACGCCAACCCTACAAACGGCGCGGTGTAGGCGGGCAGGCAACGAGGACCGCGGGTGCGCTTGAGCCATTGCTGGGTCAGCATCGCACTGAGGCCGCCGGCGGCGATGATCAACGGCGGTAACAGCACCGACCAGGGCAACGCCAGGCTCAGCAGCAAGCCCAGCAGGATGCCGTTGTAGCTGAACAGCCCGGCCTGGCGGTCGGCCTTGGCGTAACCGCGGCGCTGTGCCGTCAGCAATCCAGCCACCCCGCCCAGCAATGCGCCGCCGAACAGGGCCGGCGCCGTGAGCAGAATCGCCAGCAGGCACAGCAGGCCGCACAGCGGATGGCGCTGGAGGAAGATTTGGCTGAAGCCGTTGAGCAGGGCGGTGGCCCAGTCGGGGCAGTGGGGGTTGGACATGGTTGGTATGTCTGATTGACCGAGTTGCCCTCATCGCGAGCAGGCTCGCTCCCACAAGGGTTTTTGGTCGCCGCAAATCCAGTGTGGGAGCGAGCCTGCTCGCGAAGGGGCCAGTACAGACGCTAGAGCAGCGTCTCAATGCGCAGCGAATTGGTCGACCCCGGCTGCCCGAACGGCACGCCCGCCGTAATCAGCAGGGTATCGCCGCGCTGGGCCATGCCTTGGGCCTGGGCGATTTCCAGGGCGGTGGAACAGACTTCGTCCACCTGCTTCAACCGGTCATTGACCACCGAGTGCACGCCCCAGGCCACCGTCAGGCGGCGGGCGGCCTGCAGGTTCGGCGTGAGGTTGAGGATTGGCACCGTCGGCCGTTCCCGCGCCGCGCGCAGGCTGGAACTGCCCGATTCGCTGTAGTTCACCAGCACCGCCACCGGCAGGATGCTGCTGATGCGCCGGATCGCGCAGCTGATGGCGTCCGACACCGTGGCCTCGGCCTTCGGCCGGCTGACGTCCAGTTGCGCCTGGTAGTCGGGGCCGTTTTCCACCTGGCGGATGATCTTGCTCATCATCTGCACGGCTTCGAGGGGGTAATCGCCGGAGGCGGTCTCCGCCGACAGCATCACCGCATCGGCCCCCTCGGCCACGGCGTTGGCGACATCAGTAACTTCGGCGCGGGTGGGCGCCGGGGAGAAGCGCATCGACTCGAGCATCTGAGTCGCCACCACCACCGGTTTGCCGAGGGCACGGCAGGTGCCGATGATGTTTTTCTGGATCTGCGGCACGCTTTCGGCTGGGACTTCGACCCCGAGGTCGCCGCGGGCGACCATGATCGCGTCGCTCAATGCGGCGATTTCCCGCAGTTCGGTCACCGCCGACGGCTTCTCGATCTTCGCCATCAGGAACGCCTTGTTGCCGATCAGCCCACGCGCCTCGCGAATGTCCTCGGGACGCTGCACGAACGACAGCGCCACCCAGTCCACGCCCAGCTCCAGGCCGAAACTCAAGTCGCGCCGGTCCTTGGCGGTCAACGGGCTCAGGTCGAGCACGGCCTGGGGCACGTTCACGCCTTTGCGGTCCGACAGCTCACCGCCGTTAAGCACCTCGGTGTCGATGGCGTCGCTGTGCCGGGCGGTCACGCGCAGGCGCAATTTGCCGTCGTCCAGCAGCAGGTCCATGCCGGGCTCCAAGGCCGCGATGATTTCCGGGTGGGGCAGGTTGACCCGGCGTTGATCGCCCGGTGTCGGGTCCAGGTCCAAGCGCAGGGCCTGGCCTCGTTGCAGCAGGACCGTGCCATCGGCGAACCGGCCGACCCGCAGCTTCGGGCCTTGCAGGTCCATCAGGATGCCCAGCGGGTAATTGAGTTGCTGCTCGACCTCGCGAATCCACTGATAGCGCTGGGCGTGGTCGGCGTGCTCGCCGTGACTGAAGTTCAGGCGGAAGATGTTCACCCCGGCCTGTACCAGCTCGCGGATGTCATCGATGCCGCGCGTGGCGGGGCCGAGGGTCGCGAGGATCTTGACCTTTTTATCAGGCGTCATGTTTGGGGTTCTCGAGGATCAGAATGGCGCGAAAGTCGTTGACGTTGGTGCGGGTCGGTTCGGTGACGATCAGCGCGTCCAGGGCGGCGAAGTAGCCGTAGCCATTGTTGTTGTCCAACTCGTCGCTGGCGTTGAGGCCCAGCTCGGCGGCGCGGCGATAGCTGTCCGGCGTCATGAGGGCGCCGGCGTTGTCTTCGGAGCCGTCGATGCCGTCCGTGTCGCCGGCCAGCGCATAGATGCCGGGATGGCCCTTGAGGCTGTCGGTCAGGCTCAGCAGGAATTCGGCATTGCGCCCGCCACGGCCATCGCCGCGCACGGTGACGGTGGTTTCACCGCCGGAGAGAATCACGCACGGTGCTGCCAGCGGCTGGCCGTGCAGGGCGAT
>NZ_JAGDEZ010000075.1:0-11804 GCF_017498305.1 Pseudomonas sp. OA65 | reverse complement strand
CGGTTGTACAGTCTCATATCTTTGAGTGGGCCGGGGCAGCTGCCACTAAGAGCCGGGGAGGTGGGGGGGGGGGCTGAATTTGTTATGAGGGAGGAGGCGGGGGCAGAAAGAGTGCAAGGGGCCAAAATTGTTTGCTGTTGCGCATGGGGGGGGTGGTTGTTCTGCCGGGGGGGTGCGTAGCGCTCATCGCTTTTTTGGGAGCCGCTGCGCGCCCCAGCGGGAGCAAGCTCCCTCGCCACAAAAGCGCCCAAGCGTCACTTGAATAATTCACTGTTCATGAAATCGATGAACACCCGCAGTTTCGGCGCCAAATGTTTGCTGGAAGGCCAGAGCATGCGGAAGGTGTTCTGATAACGGTTGAAGTCATCCAGGACGGTGACCAGTTCACCGCTGGCAATGGCCTTGCGCACGGTGAAATCCGGCACGCAGGCGATCCCCAACGCATCGTGCACGACATGCAGCAATGCCTCGGTGGTGTTGCAAACCAGGGTGGCCGGCAGGTTGAGATCCGGCTCCCCTTCGCCGTTTACCGGCCAGACTTGCATCCGGCCAGTGCTGGGGAATTTGTACAGCAGGCAGGCATGCCGCAGCAGATCCGCCGGCACCTGCGGTGTGCCGTGTTCGGCAAAGTACCGCGGCGAACCAACCACAACCAGCTTGAACGTGCCCAACGGGCGGGACATCAGCCGAGAGTCGCTCGGTTCTCCGGTCCGAATGACCACATCGAAACCTTCCTCGATGATGTCCACCAGCCTGTCGGAAAAATCCAGGTCCAGTTCGATACTGGGGTAGCGGCGCATGAAGGCGATCAGCGTCGGCATGACCAGATCGGCAACCAGCGGCAAACTCACGCGCAGTTTGCCCCGGGGCGCCTTGCGGGTTTCCGACAACTCCAACTCGGCCGCTTCGACTTCGCACAGAATACGCCGGCAACGCTCGAGGAACAGCGTCCCTTCCGCCGTCAGCGTGATACTGCGCGTGCTGCGATGAAACAGGCGGACTCCCAGTCGCGCCTCGAGCCGGGCCACGCTTTTGCCCACCGCCGAAGAGGAAATGCCGAGCGCCCTGCCCGCTTCTGAAAAGCTGCGGGTTTCGGCCGCGCGCACAAAAAAATCAATCCCGCTCAGCGATTCCAAGTCAGCCCCCATTGCGGACATTTTTTCCGATGTGTTCTGCACTCTAGCATTCTTGTCTCGCAAAAGACGCGCACTTACCGTGGTCGGCACTTATCAGCGCTCCAGGCAGGTGCCACATGACGATTGCCAATACCCATATCGATGCCGAGGTCGTTCAAGACACCGCACCGCTTCCCATCGGTTCACTATTTGCCCTGGCGCTGGCGGCGTTCGTGACCATTCTCACCGAAGCCTTGCCCGCCGGCCTTCTCTCACAGATCAGCGAAGGGCTGGCGATCTCCGAATCCCTCGCCGGCCAATTGGTCACCGTCTACGCGATAGGTTCCTTGTTGGCGGCCATTCCGCTGACGGCAGCGACCCAAGGCATGCGGCGCAGATCGCTTTTGTTGCTCGCCATTGCCGGTTTCGCCGTGGCCAATACCGTCACGACGCTGTCCACGCATTATGGTTTGACGATGGTCGCGCGCTTGCTGGGTGGTGTATCGGCCGGACTGCTGTGGGCCTTGTTGGCCGGCTATGCCGCCCGCATGGTGCCCGAACCCCAGAAAGGCCGGGCGATAGCGATCGCCATGGTGGGCGCGCCCTTGGCGTTATCCCTGGGCGTACCCGCCGGTACGTTGCTCGGCAACCTGATCGGTTGGCGGATGAGCTTCGCCATCATGAGCCTGTTCGCCGTGGCCTTGATGGTCTGGGTCCGACTCAAGGTGCCTGACTTCCCCGGGCAAGCCACCCATAAGCGCCTTGCCTTGGGTCAGGTTTTCACCCTCCCGGGCGTTCGCTCAGTGTTGTTCGTGGTGCTGGCGTTTGTTCTGGCGCACAACATTCTCTTTACCTATATCGCGCCGTTCTTGACGGCAGCGGGCCTGGGCGAGCGGATAGATCTGGTCCTGCTGGTCTTCGGTGTCGCGTCGTTGCTGGGGATCTGGGTCGTCGGCGTGCTGATCGATCGCCATCTGCGGGCGTTGACGCTGGCCGGCACGGTGCTGTTCGCCCTTGCGGCATTGACACTGGGCGTGATGAGCGACACGCCTGCGGCGGTTTATATCGCGGTGGCGGCTTGGGGAATCGCTTTCGGAGGGGCTGGGACGCTGTTTCAGACAGCCATCGCCAAGACGGCTGGGGACGCGGCGGATCTCGCCCAGTCGATGCTGGTCACGGCCTGGAACCTGGCCATTGCCGGTGGCGGGATCGTCGGTGGTCTGCTGCTCGATCACCTGGGGGTCGTTGCGTTTGCGCCGGTCTTGGTCGTTCTCCTGCTGCTGACGTTGGCCGTGGTGTGGTCTGCAGAACGCCATGGCTTTGCGCAGAGCATCTAGCAACACGGTTCTATTACGCTTGGGGACTGATATCCCGGTTTGGTTTGCAAGATCAGGCAAGAATCAGCCCGGATCGTGCAATCCACCCCAACCATTCCTTCCTATAGTTAACCAGAGCCAAACCATCTGGAGCTGGTCCCCTATGAGCGCCCTGAACATAAACGGCCGTGAATACACGGTCGACGTAGACCCTGGCACCCCGATTCTCTGGACCCTGCGCGATACGCTGGGCATGACCGGCACCAAGTTCGGCTGCGGCGCGGCGTTGTGTGGTGCCTGCACCGTGCACCTGGACGGCCAGGCGATTCGTTCCTGCGTGACGCCCATCGCCGCCGCCGAAGGCAAGAAAATCACCACCATCGAAGCGGCCACCAACGGCAGCGACCCGGTCGGCAATGCGGTGCACGAGGCGTGGGTCAAGCACGACGTGGCGCAATGCGGCTACTGCCAGAGCGGCCAGATCATGAGCGCGACCGCATTCCTCAAGGCCCAGCCCAAGGGCAAGCAGCCCACGGCGGCCGAGATCGACTCGGCCATGGCCGGCAACATCTGCCGCTGTGGCACCTACGCCCGAATCCGCGCCGCGGTGGCTGATGCCGCCAAAGCCCTTGCCTGATCGGAGCCGACCATGTTGAACGAGATATTCCCGAATGAGCTCCCCCGCGCCTTGCAACAGATGCTTGAGCGCGACGAGGCTGACGGCCCCGCTACCCTGCCCCGGCGCAGCTTTCTCAAGATCGTCGGCATCGGCGGGCTGGCCTTGGGTGCATTCCCGCACCTGGCCTTGGCGCAGGAGGCCAATGGCGCCGCCGCAGCGCCGCTCAAGCCGACCCAGCAACCCTCCGCATTCGTCCAGATCGCGCCCAATGGCGAAGTCACGGTGACCATCAACCGCTTGGAGTTCGGCCAGGGCGTACAGACCGCCCTGCCGATGATTCTCGCCGAGGAACTGGATGCCGACTGGAGCCTGGTGCGCAGCCGCAACGGCAGCAACGACGCCGCCTACATGGATCCGGCCTTCGGCATTCACCTCACCGGTGGCTCCAACACGATCAAGAACAGCTACACCCAGTACCGTGAGCTCGGCGCCCGTGCGCGGGCCATGCTGCTGAGTGCGGCCGCCGCCCGCTGGAATGTGGACGTGGCGAGCCTGCGTACACAGGCCGGCATGGTACTCGGGCCCGAGGGTCGCAAGGCGAGCTACGGCGAACTGGCCAAAGCCGCCATGGCGATGCCTGTTCCTGAGCAGATCACGCTCAAGGATCCCAAGGATTTCCGCATCATCGGCCACGCCACCACCCGCATCGATGCCAAGGCCAAGAGCAGCGGCCAACAGGATTTCGGCATCGACATGCACCTGCCGGGGCAGCTCACGGCGGTCGTCGCTCGACCACCGGTGTTCGGCGCCAGGATTGCCTCCCTGGATGACAACGCCGCGCGGGCCACGAAAGGCGTCAAAGCCGTGTTGCGCGTGCCGCTGGACGGCGGCGCCGAAGGTGTCGCCGTGGTCGCCGACGGTTACTGGCAGGCGAAGTTGGCCCGGGATGCGCTGAAGGTGGAATGGAACACTTCTACCGTGGAAAAAGTCGACAGCGAAAAACAACTGGCTCAATACCGCGAGCTGGCCAGCCAGCCCGGCCCGTTGCACTTCGACGCCGATATGACGCCGCTGGCCAGCGCGCCGCATCAACTGGACGCCGAGTTCGTGTTCCCCTACCTCGCCCACGCCCCGATGGAGCCCCTGAACTGCACGGTGCAGCTCGCCCAGGACAGCGCTCAACTGTGGGTCGGCACGCAGTTCCCCGGCGGCGACGGTGCCGCGGCCGCCAAGGTACTGAACCTCAAGCCCGAGCAGATCCAGGTCAACGTACAGACCGCTGGCGGTGGCTTTGGCCGGCGCGGCGTGCCCACCAACGATTTCGTGGTAATGGCCTGCGAAGTCGCCAAGGCCGCCCGCACTGCGGGAGTCAACGCCCCTATCCGCACCCTTTGGAGCCGGGAAGACGACATCAAGGGCGGCTACTACCGCCCCATGCATCTGCACCGTGCGCGTATCGGTTTTGATGACAGCGGCAAGGTTCTCGCCTGGGATCACGCCCTGGTGGGCCAATCGATCATCACCGGCACCGTGTTTGGCGGGCGGGTAAAAAATGGCATCGACCCGACGGCCACCGAGGGCATGCGCAACCCGTATCCAGTGCCCATGCGCCTGACGGTTCATCATCCCAAGCTCAACGTGCCGGTGCTGTGGTGGCGTAGCGTGGGTTCCACCCATACGGCGTTCGTAATGGAGACGTTGATTGACGAAATCGCTCGCACCACCAAACAAGATCCGGTGGCGTACCGGATGAAGTTGTTTGGCGACCAGAGCCCACGCCATCGTGAAGCGCTGCAATTGGCCGTGGACAAGAGCGGGTACGGCAAGCGCCAGCTACCGGCGGGTCGTGCCTGGGGCGTGGCGGTCCACGAGTCGTTCAGTTCGGTGGTGGCATATGTGGTCGAAGCCTCGGTGCAGGATGGCCGTCCCGTGCTGCACAACGCGACCGCCGGCGTGCACTGCAACCTGGTCGTCAACCCCCGCAGCGTCGAGGCCCAGGTCCAGGGCGCGGCGCTGATGGGATTGTCGATGTGCCTGCCCGGTGGCGCCGTCACCCTGAAGGACGGCGTGGTGCAGCAAAGCAATTTTGCCGACTTCAGCGTGCCGCGCATTACCGACATGCCGGAATTCGCCGTCCACATCGTCCCCAGCGCCGAGCCGCCCACAGGAATGGGCGAACCCGGCCTTCCAGCATTGGCCCCGGCTTTTGCCAACGCCGTGGCGAGCCTGACGGGTAAACCGTTACGTGAGTTGCCGTTCAAGTTGGTGTGACGGGCGTGGAACGGTCAACGTGGTGTGCCAAGTTGATCCGATCCACTGGGTTGGGGGGCGCTTCGCACCCCAGCGGGAGCAAGCTCCCTCGCCACAAAAGCGGGGTTTGCCATAGGTGGGTGGTTGCACCTGATGGCGCTTGAATACCCCACATTCCCCCAACCAAACACACAACGTGGCATGAGACACCACGCGGCGGTAAACACCGCCTTTGTGGCGAGGGAGCTTGCTCCCGCTGGGCTGCGCAGCAGCCCCAGTGCGTCCAACGCGGTGGGCCTGGTTGATCCAGCCTGTAAGCGCTCAAGGCAGCCATGACCACCTCGATCGATTCCTACGCACCGGATTTCGAATGTCAGCGCAAATGATCGGCATCGATCACAGCCTGGGCGAACGCCTGCGGCGCCTCTTGCGGCAGATTGTGGCCGATGCCGCCATCAATCAGGCGATGCTCATATTTCCCGGTGAAGCGCTTGGCATAAGCTTCGGCGGGCGGATGGGGAGCGCCGTTGGCATCGCCTTCCAGGGTGATGGTCGGCACGCTGATCGCCGGGAACGTCGCCAGTTTCTTCTCCAGCCTGTCGTATTTGGCTTCGCCCTTGACCAGGCCCAGGCGCCAGCGATAGTTGAAGATTGAAACCGCGGCGTGGTCGGGGTTTTGCAAGGCGGCGGCGCTTCGGTCAAACGTCGCGTCATCGAAATTCCACTTCGGCGACGCCAGCTTCCAGATCAGCTTGGCGAAGTCGTGGGTGTTCTTCTCATAACCGAGACGGCCACGCTCTGTCGCAAAGTAGAACTGATACCACCACTGCAGTTCGGCTGCCGGTGGCAGCGGTGCCTTGCCGGCCTCCTGGCTGCCGATCAGGTAGCCACTCACCGCTACCAGCGCCTTCACCCGCTCCGGCCAAAGGGCCGCGACGATGTCGGCGGTGCGTGCGCCCCAGTCATAACCGCCGAGCACGGCCTGCTTGATCTTCAATGCGTCCATGAAATCGATGAGATCGCTTGCCAGCGCCGAAGGCTGGCCGTTGCGCAGGGTCTTGGCAGACAGGAAGCGTGTATCGCCATAACCGCGGGCATACGGAATCAAAACCCGATAGCCCTTCTCGGCCAGCGCTGGCGCCACATCGGCGTAGCTGTGAATGTCATAGGGCCAACCATGCAGCAGGATGACCACCGGCCCATCCGCAGGGCCGACTTCAGCATAGGAAACGTCCAGCAGGCCGGCCTTGACGTGCTTGAGCGGGCCGAACGAGGTGTGACTGCCGGGGGTGATCGCACCGACAGTGCTCGCCGGCACATCGGCCGCGCTGGCCGGGGAAGAGGTCAATGCCAAGGCGCCCATCTGCATCATTGCCAACGCCAGGAGCGTGGGTGCAAGCAGACGGCGATGCCGGGGTACGGGGGAATTGTTTATATCCATGTGAAGCTCCTTGCGAACGACGTGGGTAAGCCGGTGAGACGACTTGGGCCGTCTCGATGGGTCCCATTTGACGTTGGCCAGGTATCGCGAATGTGTCAGCGACGGGCTGGAATGCAAGCGTCCGTATCGATCGTGAGCCAGGATACGCTGAGATACATTCGTATCAGGAAGACTGCGTTTGTGTAGGAGCTGCCGAAGGCTGCGATCTTTTGATCTTTTGATCTTTTGATCTTTTGCTTGAGATTCATGTGCCTGGGAAAAGATCGCAGCCTCGTTGCACTCGACAGCTCAAGCTCCTACACGCGCCTACACAACGCTTGCTGTCGGGTTTCAATCGAGCGGACAGCCAGGCGCTTAAAGTGGCTTCCTGTGAAACGCCTGCCCCAACACCGCCAACCGCTCCGCCAACGGTGGCAAGCATTGGCTGCTGCGGGTCAGGACGCCGATGTTGTCAGCGTTGCGCTCAGCCACGGCCTGCACGCTTTGCAGACGCTGGCTGATGCCGATCGACGCCTGGGATTGCGCCTGGGTGGTGCTGGCAATCAGGTCGTTGAAATGGTTGATCACGGCGATGTCTTCAACCACGGCATGCAACAGTTGCGAAGCCATTTGACTGGCGGACACGCAGCGCTCCACGCCGTCGCGGCTGTCCTGCATCGCGACGGCGGCCTGGCGGCTGCCTTGTTGCAGCTTGGCGATGATCTGCTGAATCTCGGTGGTGGATGTCGAGGTCTTCTGTGACAGGGTGCGAACCTCGTCGGCCACGACCGCGAACCCGCGGCCCTGATCACCGGCACGGGCGGCTTCGATGGCGGCGTTGAGGGCCAGCAGATTGGTTTGCTCGGCAATGCCGTTGATCACATCCAGCACCTGGCCGATTTGCTGGGCCTGCTCGGCCAGCACCTGCACGGTGTCGTTGGTCAGGTTGATGCGCCCTGCCAGCTCGACGATCTCTTCCCGGGTCTGGTCAACCGTGCTGCGTCCGCGGTTGACCTGCTCATTGGCCTGGCCGGCACGCTGCAAGGTCTGGTCGACGTGGCCGGCGATGTTCTCCATGGCTTGGACCAAGTGGCCGATCGCACCGCTCATCTGCGCCACTTCGTCGAGTTGGTGGCGGGCACCGGTTTCCAGGGTCTGGCCAACCTGGGAGAGGTCCTGGCCCAGGTCCGAGAGGTTGCGGGTGTCGCGCACCACGCCGTCCACCAGTTGGGTGACCTGTTGGAGGAAATGATCGAAACGCTCGCTCGAAGAGACCTTGACGCCCTCACCGCGCTGCCTGTCGGCGTCATTGCTCAACTGCGCGGCCGCTGCCAGTACCTTGTCGAGCACCTCCTGGTTTTCCGTGGCGTCGGCCAGGCTCTGGTTCGCCAGGTAAATCAGGATCACGCTTTCCACTACGACGTAGAACGCATGGAGGAAGATCATCGACCAACCACCGTGGCTATCCATGACGAACACCGGATAACCCTGGTGTTGAAGCCAGTGGAAGCTGAGGTGATGAACCGCGATGGTGGCGGCGGCCACGACAATCGGCAGCCAGTCACGGTAGAACGTCAGCACGGCCAGCAGCACGAAGATCCCGAAGTGGAATTCGATCACGCCGTGGGTCTGGTTGATGTGCAGGGCCGCCATGACCATCAGCGCCACCGCGATGGTGCAGCGCATGGCCCGCGTACCGGCCAGGACGCGATACAGCGCGGTGCTCGCCACGCAGGTCGTCCCTCCCACCAACAGCGCCTGGGTGAACGTCGAATGCAGGAAGGCCAGGCTCAGGGAATACAGCAACGTGAGCCAAAGTAGCCCCAGCATGATGCGGTCGGCTTTACGGTGGTGATCGTTAAAGCGCACAGGCGATGTCATGGGGTCGTCCTTTTCAAAGACTTGGAGGTCCGTTACCGATGCTGTTCACGTGTTGTCGGCGTTTCGAGGTGGAACTGTAACTGATTATTATCAAGTAGTGGCACTACGCCACGAAGCTTTTCTCGCGGGCCTTTGCTTTATGATGTCCGCCATCGCATGACTGACTGATGGAACCCCCATGACTTTCGACTTCGACACCGTATTGGAACGCCACGGCACCGGCAGCACCAAATGGAGCCGCTACCCGGCCGACGTGCTACCGATGTGGGTGGCTGACATGGACTTCGCCGCCCCACCGATGGTCATCGACGCACTGCACAAGCGCCTCGAACATCCGATGCTGGGCTACAGCGTCGCCCAGGACAATCTGCGTGCGGCCATTGTGGCGGACCTGTGGGACAAGTATGCGTGGCGCGTCGAGCCCCAGCAGATCGTGTTCCTGCCAGGTGTGGAACCAGGCTTCAACATGGCGCTGCATGCCTTGGTGGAACCCCGGCAGAACGTCGTGGTGCAGGTGCCCAACTACCCGCCGCTGCGCCACGCCCCAGGTCACTGGCAGTTGAACAAAGTGGAATTGCCGTTCACCCCGCTCAACGGTGAGTTCCATACGCCGTTGGCCGCGTTGCGCGAAGCGTTGCAGGGCGGCGGCGCCTTGTTGCTGAGCAATCCCCACAACCCGCTGGGCAAGGTGTTCGAGCGTGAAGAACTCCAGGCCGTGGCCGACATTTGCCTGGCGCAGGACGCCTGGATCATCTCCGACGAGATCCATGCCGAACTGTGCTTCGACGGCCGCGTGCACATACCGACCGCGTCCCTCAGCCCGGCGATTGCCGAGCGCACCATCACGCTGATGTCCGCCAGCAAGGCCTACAACATCGCTGGGCTGAAAACCTCGTTCGCGATCATCCAGAACGCCAAGCTGCGCGAACGGGTCAACAGCGCCCGGGCCGGCATGGTCGACAGCGTCAATGCCCTGGGCCTGGAAGCGACCCGCGCGGCCTACAGCGAAGCCGGCCCGTGGCTGGAAGCTCTGAAAGCCTACCTGCAAGCCAACCGTGATTACCTGGTCGAGGCGGTGAACACTCGCCTGCCGGGCATCACCATGACCGTGCCCCAGGGCACTTACCTGGCCTGGCTGGATTGTTCAGGCTTGAAGCTGGATGACCCGCAAGGATTCTTCTTGAAGGAAGCCAAGGTCGGGCTCAGTGCCGGGCTGGATTTCGGTGACGATGCCGGGCAGTTCGTGCGCCTGAACTTCGGCTGCCCGCGGGCGCTGCTGGAGGAAGGGATTGCGCGGATGGAGCGCAGCCTGAAGGCCAGGGGTTGATCCAACCGGTGACAACACTTGTGGTGAGGGGATTTATCCCCGTTGGGCTGCGAAGCAGCCCTAAAAACAGGTCACTCGTTGTGTCAGGTTGACTTCGTGCGCTGTCTATTGGGGCTGCTTCGCAACCCAGCGGGGATAAATCCCCTCGCCACAACGATCATCTGCCACAATCGCGTCACTCCTGCATATCCGGCGCATAAACAAAACACAGCTTGTTCCCCTCCGGATCGCGGCAATACGCGCCAAAATAGCCTTCGCAATACTGCGGCCGCGGGCCGGGTGGGCCTTCGTCGGTACCGCCCATGGCCATCGCCTGCTCCCAGGCGGCGCGGACGGTTTGCGGGGATTCGGCGGCGAAGCTCACTTGCATGCCATTGCCCCAGGTCGCGGGCAAGCCGTTGAACGGCAGTTGGACAAACACCTGGGGCCAGTGCTTGCCCGGCTGACGCCAGCCTTCCCCCGGCGGGCCCGAGTCGTTTTCGCTCTCCATGCGCTCCAGTCCCAGGCAGCCGAGGACTGCGTCATAAAAAGCGACCATTTTCGGCAGGTCGCGGGCGCCGATCTGGATGTGGCTGAACATGGCCCTGCTCCTCTTTCAAATCCGTACGTGGATTGGAGAATACCGCAACCTCCAATGTTCGCCCGATGCCGCCTATTCACCGACGAAACAGCCCTCGTCACGCTCATCGACTGACCAGACAATCCGACCGAACTCCGCCCGACACCCCAAAGTCCACCCTCCATCGCAACCCAACTGGAGAACGACAATGGCCGACTACCCTTTCCCGCCTTTTCCGAAGCAAAGCCAGCCGGTGCCCGGCACCCAGCGAAAAATGGACCCGTACCCGGACTGCGGTGAACAGAGCTACACCGGCTCTGGACGCCTGGCGAACAAGATCGCCCTGATCACCGGCGCCGACAGCGGCATCGGTCGCGCCGTCGCCATTGCCTTCGCCCGTGAAGGCGCGGACGTGGCGATTGCCTACCTGGACGAGCACGAAGACGCCAAGGAAACCGCGCGTTGGGTCGAACAAGCCGGACGCCAGTGCCTGTTGCTGCCCGGCGACCTGGCGGAGAAAGGCCTGTGCCGCAAGATCGTCGATGAAACCGTCGCCCGCTTCGGGCATATCGACATCCTGGTCAACAACGCGGCGTTCCAGATGACCCACGAAACCCTCGAGGAGATTCCCGACGAGGAATGGGTGCGCACCTTCGATATCAATATCACGGCGATGTTCAGGATCTGCCAGGCCGCCGTGCCGCACATGAAGCCCGGTGGTTCGATCATCAACACCACCTCGGTCAACTCCGACATGCCCAAGCCGACACTGCTGGCCTATGCCACCACCAAGGGCGCCATCGCCAACTTCACTGGCGGCCTGGCGCAAATGCTCGGGCCCAAGGGCATCCGGGTGAACAGCGTGGCGCCGGGACCGATCTGGACGCCGCTGATCGTGGCGACCATGCCCGAGGAAGAAGTGCAGAATTTCGGCTCGCAGACACCCCTCGGCCGTCCTGGCCAGCCGGTTGAAGTGGCGCCGATCTATGTGCTGCTGGCCTCGGACGAAGCCAGCTACATCACCGGGGCCCGTTATGGGATTACCGGGGGCAAGCCGATGCTTTGATCAAGGCGCAGTGTTTTACCTGTGTTTTACCTGTGGCGAGGGAGCTTGCTCCCGCTGGGCTGCGCAGCAGCCCCCTCAATACTCACCAACACCGAGTTGTCTGGTCGTTGGGGGCCGCTTCGCGACCCAGCGGGAGCAAGCTCCTATCAAACAAAACGCAAGCACTTGATTTTCTAAAACAAATTCCAGGTCAAGGCTGCACGATAGCGAATAGGTTCAATTTCCACGGAAAATGTGGTTGCCCAGAATCT
>NZ_JAGDEZ010000074.1:0-12887 GCF_017498305.1 Pseudomonas sp. OA65 | reverse complement strand
GAAGCCGTCACTGAGTTCTACAAAGGGAAACCCCGTAAAAATCCCGGCCGATCTGCTGAAATGATGTCGCGCTCCCACCGAACCTTGCCATTGGGCCCACACGAGCTTTCCAATACCGAGTACACCGGTAAGCACAAATCGGCGTGAACGCTTTCTGGCAGAGATGAAGCAAGTAGGGCCGTCTGCAGGTCTGCCGGTGTTTATCGTACAGATTTACTCTAGGGCATCAATGGCCGTACGCCGTATCCGATCGAAATCATGCCTAGTTTTAATCTAATGCAAACTAATTTACCCCTAGTGACCCGGCGATGGAGGAGGTGATGTATGAGTTCACTCTCGCTGCGCCTGTTCGCCAAGCGGTTTTTTTACCCAGGACGGCTTCCCGGAAGACGCGACCATGAAAATATGCCACCTGCTGGCGCGGCACGGGCTGGCGGCGTCCATCCTCGGCCGCAGAACGAGGGCTGTCGCTATGCCAAGGCATCATAGCCGGTGCGACGATTATCCATGTACCCAGTGCTATCTAGAACAAAGAGATTTAGGTTCCGTTGAAGCGAGTTCTGGTGCGACTTGGATAACGGCTATGGCAAACAGCCTTCGTTGAGCTAATAGATAGCTAATCGCCCACGCCGAAAAATTTTTAGTCCAAGGAATAAGCCTAGTCTACGCTTTCTTAACATGAGGAAACGCTAAGAGCAACGTAAAGAAAATCTATAGGATGTAGGCATGGAAGTTACCACGCGAAAGTTTTTCAGATGGAAAACACGCTTTCGAGGTCGCCACATTCAAGTGGTCAGCCGCTTCTTGCTACCGTGGCTGGTCCATCTTGCCCTCGCTCTAGTCTTGGTTCGGCCATCGCAAGCCTCAGCTCAGGCCGATGCTCCTCCCCGCAATTACTTGGACCTGGGGCCACACTTTGTTGTTGCGCCCGGTGTTGGTTCCAGTTCTGAGTTTAGAGATATCCTGCTGCAGAAGTCAGCGTCAGCACGCATGGCTGCGTCGGCAAATTACCGGGGCTGGTCGTTGTCGGGCACTCTGGATAAATCTATTGAGTCAACGGAAACTCACGCATCCGAACTACTTGCAACATACAGCCACAAGCTTCCTTACGTGGATGTTCATCTTGGAATTGCGCATGCCCAGATTGAGGGGGATTATTCAGAAGAGTGTACCTCCGCGAGTCTAACTGCCAGCTCTAATAATTTCTCGTCTACAAATCTCGATGTAACGGTCCAAAACGACCTAGCTGATAATTGTAGGTTTTTTGCCGCTGGTGCGTCACAAATGTTGTGGCAGCGCGGCATTCACCAGATTTTTTTTCGCGCAAGTGCTAGCAGTTGGACGACAGACACTCTGGAGGCGGACGGATGGTCAGTCCGATTGATGGGGCGCTCGAAGATAGATGAAAATCAGAGTTTTCACTACCACATCGGCTATATTGACTCAGATTTGAATCGAGATTCCCTGAAAAGCAGACCTAGTGGATCAACCATCGGCATAAATTATGTCTGGGAGTTTCGTTGATGGATATTGGGTCAGCTAAATCACAGCTAAATATAATCTTTAATATGCACACTGCAGTAAGCGTTGCGCTGCTTACATTCACCATGTTTGTTATTGGTTTGGTTGAGGCAGCTACTGTCAACGTTACCCCGGGCACTACAGATAGTCAGGTAAGTGTGGGGCCTGACGGCAGCGTAGGTTACTCAATACCAATTCGTGTATCGCCAGGCACTGCTGGAATTGAGCCGAAGTTAGTTCTCACATACAACAGCAGAAGTGGTCCATCGCCATATGGATTTGGCTGGTCAGTTGGAGGCGTGTCTTCCGTTCAGCGTGGCCCAAGGAACATGCCAGAGGACGGTGCTGTTCGCGGTGTTTACCTCGATCAACAAGATGCCCTCTATTTAGACGGTGAAAAGTTGGTGCAGGTGTCCGTGAATGCTGATGGGGCGCGAGAGTTTCGAACAAGAGTCGAAAACTATTCTCGAGTCCGTGCATACGAATGGACGGATCGAGGACCGCAGCGGATTGTGGTTGAAACAAGAGCAGGCCTAAAGCTCTTCTTCGGAAGCACGAGTTCTTCCAGAGTTAGTCAGGGGCCAAACGGCCCTATTTTGATATGGCTATGTGATCGAATCGAAGATAGTGTCGGTAATTACATGATTTTCGATTATGCCATTGACGGCCTCGACTACCGGGTTCGAGAGGTTTCGTATACAGGAAATGATAAAGCAATGCTGCAGCCGTACGCGAAGGTTTCCTTCGAATATAGCCAAGTGGCCCCCTACGATCTTAGGTACAGTCAAGGCAGCCGGGTGGCACAAAGTGCACAACTGCAGCGTATCGTGAGTTCTTATCGGGGAAAAGTGCTTCGCGAATACAAGCCAAAATTCGAAGTGATCGACAAATTCAGGTCGGCGCAGAAATTGATATCGCTGACCGAATCAGGCTCTGATGGACTCTCGTATAAGCCACTTCAATTTTTGTACTCAAGTTCTGCTGGAGGTTGGAAAGCAGTCCAAAAAAAACTACCTGTCGACGTCTTGAGTGTTTCCGGAAAACAGAATTTCGAATTTGCAAACGTTCAGGGAAAGAGCAGCCTCGAGCTCTTCTACCGCTTCACTGCAGCCGGCCAAAATGTCAGTGGTGCTTTCGAGTACGAAACCAGCGGACACCCGGTAAGTCTCGATAAGAAGTGGAATCCGCCCGTTGATTTGGTGAGCAAGTCCTACTTAGTCGCCGATCTTGATGGTGATGGCTTTGATGACATTTTGACCGATGACTTTACTTACATTTCCGATCCCGCTGTAGGCTGGAAATCAATTGCGAATGCAGAGTTGGGATTCAAAATTTCGCGTGACGGCCGCTATCTGCGTACCTGGATTGATGCTCAAGGCAAGAAGCAACCCGCTCTCATGTGGTCGTCGCCAAATCAGACTCCAAGCTCCGGCGCAGCCAGCTTGGTGGGTGGCAAATGGGTTCAACTGCCAGAGTTCGCACCTCCGCTGCCGTTTTCAGTTGACGCTGATGGTCAACTGAACGGTGCCTACGCAGTAGACGTAGACTGCGACGGAACGCTTGAGCTCATTTACAACTACCTCAAGGACGGTACAAACGTTCGGGTGGGATACCGCTCTTCTCAGAAAGGTTGGGATCCAATCAAAGACATCCACACCGTTGTTTCATTTGATGCTGTTCCACACAGCGCGGCGTTACGGATTGCGGACCTCAACGGAGACTCATGTAAAGACATTGTAATCGCCTACAAGGTTGACAGTCGATCTATTCAGCAGTCATGGCTTGCTACCGGCAAGGGGTTTCAACTCGACAAGCGCCCCCTCCCCGATACTTATTTCTATCGCAAGACAGGCTCAAAGGGGCAGTTGCTCGCTGAGATGGGTGATCTCAGAGGTGATGGAGTCCAATTTATCTTCTGGCGAGATGATAGATCGTTGCCAGGACAATCCGGTGCCTACAGAATTGACACAAACGAATGGATTACCGAGAGCTCGTTTGTGCCTCCGGAACCGCTACCCAGCGACGTAGCGGGGCGAAAGACCTCCTTCGCTGCAATCCAAGTACTCGGAAAAGGCAAGACTCAGCTTGCATTCTTTGAGGAGCAGGGGCGCCCAAGCATCTATTCCCACTCGGGTGGGCGCTGGCGTCTTGATGCAGAACTGACCCCGCCGGAAACAATCGCGCAGTTTGATAAGGCCGACCTCGGTGTCCGATTCCCAGACCTCAATGGCGACGGGTTTGCTGATATCGCGTACACCAAGAAAATTGCGGATGGAAAATTGACTAAGGTCGCGTACGTGTTCCAGCCAGGAAGCACTAACCCGTGGATGTCAGATGTCCGATACAGCTTTCCACAGCCGACGTTTTCAGAGGACTATAAGGATACGGGTGTATTCCTTGTCGATATTAACGGCGATGGAATCACTGATCTACTCTTGGCAGTAAAACATGCCGATGGAACAGTTACTCGGGAAGCATGGATCAATTGCTCTCAAATGCCCCAATGCAAGTCGAATATTCCAATGAATGACAAGGGTGAGGAGAGCTTTTGGATCAACGTTTCCAGCAAGACCGGAATCGAATTATTTGGGGAGCGATACATAGGTTATGTCCCCCAAATCGATTTTTTGATGGAGGGGACTGGATCTCTAGGTGTTCGTGCAGTTGATATTAATGGAGATGGATTGACTGATCTGGTTGCTTCAAGAGAGGAGGATGATGATCAAGGGAATCCTCGTCTCATTCAGAAAGTCTTTCTAAATAGAATCGAGGTTAATGCGGCCGGACAAAAGGTCGGTAGGTGGCTCGAATCGGCGGCAGCTGATGTGTTACCACCGGTACCTTTTGTTCGACCGTATCGGAAAGACCTCAGCGAGTCTGGAAATCCACTTTCTTCGGTTCGAGATAATCGTGTCGAGCTAATTGATGTTGATGGAGATCGCCTTCCGGATATCGTCTATCGATTCCGTTCGGGCGTTCCCATGAGTGAGACAGAAGAAGAGAAGCAACAAAGGATCGCAGAGGGCCGTTCCGTAACCTTTGAAGAAAGGTGGGTTGAAGGGGCATATTTGAATCGCAATGGGAAGTGGAAGTATGCGTCCACCTACAAGCCCCCGTATCGGATTGACCCGGACGACAGTGAGTTGGCCAATAGTGCACTTTCGGCTACACAGACAAGTTTCCAAGACGTAAATGGGGATGGACTGCCCGACCTTATCTACGCCGAACGCTGCGCTGGCTCTTGCGCCTCGGATCGACCTAAAGCAATTAATGTAACGTATCTGAATACAGGAATCGGCTGGCTGCCGGAGCCTGCCTATAACCTGCCAGTCGATGCCTTGTTGAAGAACACAAAGGGCGACCAGGGCTACAGGCTGCTCGACGTCAACGCGGATGGATTGGTTGACGTCGTTTATCATCGCGTACTCGCCGACGGGGCCCACGAGAAAGGAACCTACTTAAATACTGGGACCGGTTGGATTACTAAGCAAAGCCAGACGGACGCGGATCTTGACGCCTATACCCCACCACTTGCATTCGTGGAAGCGGGTCGTGGAGATCTCGGAGTGCGTCCGCTAGATCTGAACGGGGACGGCATCGTAGATCTTGTTCAGATCTACAAGCGTAGCAAGTCAGAGACCACTTCTGCTATTTGGATCAATGAGCCGTTTGCGTCGCCTGATAGGCGCTCCTACAAGACTGATCTACTTGGCGAAGTTGTTGATGGTCTTGGGCATCGATCCACCCTGACCTACCGCTCATACATTGGTATCGCTTTCGATCAACAGAATATGGTCTCCAAGGCGTACTTGGGGACAAGAGCAAGCCAGCAAGGTGACAGGAGTCCAGAGTATCCAGTTCTCGATCCACCGATGCCGGGATATGTCGCAACGAATTTAACGGTAGTTGGCCCCGGCGTTCCCTTGCGCACTTCCTCCTACAAATACAAGGGATATCGCGTCGATACTAGCACTGGCAAGTCTTACGGATTTTCGATGCAAGAAATAACTGATCGTGAGCGCAATCGAAGGACCCTTATCGAGTTTGTTCAACAGGATGGTCTCGTGGGCAACATTGCATCCAAGAGGGTTTGGCAGGGATTGGAAGGCGGCAAGGAAGCGGAGATATTGCGTTCAGTATCCGCGTTCTCTGTCTCTCGTAGAACGGCCTCGCCTATCGACGGTGGCTTCTTGCCCGAAATCCTACGCGTCAAGCTTGATCGCACTGAAAGCTTCAACGCCGATTTGAAGGCTATACGTCTGAGCAATCAGATTGATAAATTCATCTACGACGAAAACGGTAACCCCTCCAAGATCAAGACGACATTTTTTGATGGCTCAGGGTCTGAGACCAGTAACAAGTATGAAGACAACCTGGTCGACTGGCACTTGGCCAGGCTCACAGACTCGACTGTCACTCAGTTTTCACCAGGCAAACCCTCCCTGACCAGGCGTGCCGAGTTCGCGTATTCGCCAAAGACGGGTCAGTTGATCAAGGAAGTTTCTCTCGTCGGTTCGCCATCAGAGTCAGTGATTGAGTACGACCGTGACGCGTTTGGAAACAAGGTGGTGTCTCGTACCTCTGTGAAGACGGGAGAGGCCATACGCATATCCCGATTGAAATACGATGCGCTGGGACGCTTCCCCGTATCCGCTACGAACAATCTTGGTCACACCACCGGCGCGGAGTTCGATGAAGTGTCCGGCGCCATCACGGCGAGAATCGATCCGAATGGCCTGCGACAAACCGTGCGCTACGATACTCTGCAGCGTGTCCGACAGGAAATTGATGCGACCGGCATAGCAACGGTGACACAGACAGATTTCGCAAACGGCAGTGGATTAGTATTCACCGTGACTAAGCAGATCGGAGCGCTTCCCGCCACTGTATCCGCCCACGATGCGGCAGGCCGGCCACGCTGGCAGTCTTCGACTGGCTTCGAAGGCAAGCCTGTCGTTGTGGAGTACGACTATGATCCCTTAGGCCGTTTAGTTGGCGAGACCATTCCTCGATTTCAGGGGGAGCAAGCACGATTCACAAAGCGGCGGTACGACGAGCTAGATCGTCAGGTTGAGGAGCGTCGCTCGGATGGCGCCATATTGTCTACCCGCTATGAGGGACTCAAAACTGTAACCATCGATCCGCTCAAGCGTGAGACCGTGATCGAGCAGGATGCGCGGGGTAGGAACTGGCTCACCATCGATCCATTAAAGGGACGCACCCAGTTCGAGTTCGACGCAGCAGGCAACGCGTCGCGCATCGTCAATGCCCTTGGCCAAGTTTCCAAGGCTGAGTACAACATCGCTGGTCGACGCACCGCGCTGGACGATCCGACCCTTGGGCGCTGGATCTACAAGTACAACGGCTACGGGGAGCTTGTTGAGCAAACCGATGCTCGCGGAGAGGTCGTAAGCCTCAAGTATGACGGGCTCGGCCGTCTGATTGAGCGCCGCTCGAAGACAGATATTGCGAACTATGAATTTGACCAAAAACCGAACGCAATCGGCCGCTTGGTGACAGTCAAGTCATCACAGGGGGCGACGCGCGACATTAATTACGATGGTTACGGGCGTGTTGGCGCTGTTGATCTGCAGGTGGGGACAGACCACTCCCGCATTGATCAAAACTATGACGAACTGAGCCGACCGCTAGAGCGCAAGTTTTCCTCTGGCTTGATCGTTGCGAACGCTTATGACAAAAACGGGTTCTGGCGGCGCGTCCTTCTTTCCGGGACAACCCAAGCCAGGCCAGTGTGGGAGTCTCTCAGTGTCGATGCACTTGGCAGAGTCACTGAAGAGCGTTTGGGTAACGGCGTTGTCAATACACAGGCATTTGATGTTGATTCCGGGCGATTGACGACGTCATCCGCTCGCAGCATAAACGGAACATCCATTCAGGACTTCACGCTGGGCTACGACCTAGCGGGCAATGTCCTACAGCGTGCAGACCGTGTAAGCAAGAAGGTCGAGCGCTTCGAGTACGACTCACTGAACCGGATCACAAGCGCTGCACAAATGATGGGCGAGCGCGTCACTGTCAGCTACGACCCTCTGGGAAATATTCTTCAAAAATCAAACGTCGGGACCTACCAGTACTGTGACAGCGAGCGAACCAGAGTTTTATGCGCTTTGCAGGAGGCAAATGGGGCAAGGTCCGCATTCTCCTACGACGCAGCTGGAAACATGGTCCGGCTTGACCACAAGAAACTGGTATACGACGCAGAGGGTAGGGTACTAAATATCTCTGATGATCAGCGGAACCAATCCAGCTTCCGTTACGGTGGGGATGGCGAGTTGATCACGCAGCAGTCCCGCGCCGGGGACACAAAGTTTGAGGTGACCTATCTCGGGAGCACTGAAATCGTGAGAGAGGCCTTTGCCACTCCGTTCAACCCCACCCCCGAGCGCACACGCGTGCGGCATTTCATCTCTACACCGACCGGGACTCTGGGTTTCTTTGAAACCACTTATTCGCACTTCCCGTTCCGGCATACTGCATCGATGTACAACATGCTGGTCATGGACAACCCTCTGCGCTCCACCGAAGTCAGTACTGGGGTGACTTACTTCGTAAAAGATCAATTGGGCTCGTTGCGGGCGACGCTCAACGAGCTCGGTGATGTGCTTGAACGCTTTGAATACGATCCTTGGGGAAAGCGTCGCCAAGCAGACCAAGGTACCTATCTCTCCGTGCGACAAGGGTTCACAGGGCACGAACATCTGGATAATTTAGAGCTCGTGCACATGGGGGGGCGAGTCTACAGCCCTTCACTTGCCAGGTTTGTCAGCCCGGATCCTTTCATTCAATACGTTGGATATTCGCAGTCGCACAATCGCTATAGCTACGTTTTTAACAACCCCTTGCGGTACGTCGATCCGACCGGTTATTGGTCGTTAGGAAGTGCTCTTGGTGACTTCTTCGGTGGTGTGGGAAAGGCTATTGGTGGGGTACTGGACGCTGTAGTTGGTAAGCCACTGAGTTGGGTTGGCGAACAACTTCAAAAGACGGGGAACTGGCTCCAACAGAATTGGAGAACGGTTGCTGTAATCGCAGCGACTGTCGCACTCGGCCCCGCAGGCCTTGCTGTGTTCGGAGGCGGACTCTTGGGGGCGGTTGCCACTGGGGCGGCTATAGGGGGGCTAAGTGCCGCCCTATATGGAGGCGGTCCTAATGAGATTATTCAAGGTGCATTGATGGGAGGTATCACCGCTGCGGCGTTTTATGGCGCCGGTAGTTTTGCGGACTCCTACAAATTGGAAAATTTCGGTAGAAGCGTGGCACATGGTTTTGTTGGAGGGCTTTCATCGGTAGCTAGAAGGGGGAATTTTGAGCAGGGCTTTGCTTCTTCATTCGCGGGCAACTTTCTAACGCCCGGCACCGACCAATTGCAAGGTGGTTATGGCGTTGCGGCTGCTGCAGTCGTGGGAGGCGCTACCGCGCAAATTGGCGGTGACAGTTTTGAAAACGGGGCGACATCTGCAGCGTTTGGGAGACTGTTCAATCACCTTTGGCATGACCAGTCCGGAGTAGGGAAATACGATGGGGAGGATATTTTTAACATTGATGTTGGTGTGGATGTCGAGGTTGGTAGTTCGTTTGGTATGGCCTCCTGCTCTCTTAGTGATAAGACGTGCTCTGGTAGTGTAGGAATAGGGCCTTTTTCTGCGGATATAGGTTCAGACGGTTTTCAATCTATTGGTGTGGGCCTAAATGCTGGGCCCGGATTCTCTATTCCTGGGCTATCGTCTGAATATAGTGCGGCAGAAGCAAAAATGTATGTCCCATTAGGGCAGGGTAAATATGATATTGGCGCCAGTGCTCGTGTTATGAGTATTGGTGTGAAAGCCGAGACTGGCGTTAGCTATGGGCCAGGACTGCAACGCGCCTATGGAGACCTACAGAGAAACATCACAAACTGGATCTCGCGAGGGAACGGATACTAACTAATAAACTCATCGATTGAAGAGGTTAAGTTGTGAAATCGTGTTTGTATTTTTTTGAGCGAAAGAGGTTTTTGTAAGTGGTTGAAAGAAGGTTGAGTGGATCTTTGCATTATCATCAAGACACTCCCGTTTTCATTACCGCGACAATCGTGGTTTATACATATACCTGAGTGTATGTAGTGGGCGGGTGGTAGAAAAGGCGATCTAGGCTGGCTGTATGTTAGCAGCTAGCCCTATGGCCTGAACGTTCGAAATGCAACTCTGAAAGCTGTTTCGGTCCTTTGGGCGTTCCTTTTCCATATACCTGCACCAGTAGAACGGGGTGGTAAGCCGACGGACTGCTTTTGGCCGAAAGCTGACTGTTGCGAAGGGCCGCTTTCAGCCAGAAGCGGACGCTGAGTTAGGAGGGTACCTGCCAAAAAAAGTCGGTCTGTATGGTATCAGGTCATTCAAGGGAAGCTCGATACCACCGGCGTTCGGATAAATTTGTAATTGCTGCCTTTAATCTATGGGAACAAGTAGGACGCTATGAGCTCCCGTTGCTTCGTCTGCTGAGTTATCCGGAAAGAAAAAATATACTAATTTTTAAAATTAGACTTCTGGTCCACTACTCTCTTCTTGCAATGCGCTAGAAAGTGCCTTTCCGAAACTTACGGAGGACAGCAACTCACTTAGAGCCTCCTTAAGATCATCCGTGCTTTCGCACATATATTCCCTTCCTTCAAAATTCAATGTACATGGAAACCCGTTAATGTGCTGACGCCATTTAGCTACTTCAGCATGAGTTTTACTCTTGACTTTGCTACTTAGTGCAATTACATCTGACCTTGTGTTATCACTGGCCGGACTCTCTAAAAGCTTAGTGCCGATGGCTGCAATTCTTGAGTTAATACTCATTTTTCTAGTAATCTTAAGCTTTCCATCCGTGTAATCAGAGAGCACTGTATTAAGTTCGCTAAAAACCGCTGTTACAGATGTTAGATTATGATCCGCTGCTTCAGCCTTAGCGATACCGGACTTGATTGAATCTAGAAATTTCATAGTTGGCTCCTTACAAGATGACTCAATACGGGGTAATGGTCGGAAATATCGCTCCAGACTACTTCTGACTTAAGCGTGGGGATATCGCCCACAATTGATCCAGCACATTGAAAAATCCAATCTCGCAGAAAATGGGAAGAAAATAATATTTGATCATAAACTGCACCTCCACTTCCCTCGATCGCAGAGGCGTGGACGTACGATCCTAGCGGAAGGGTACCTTCGCGGGACCCCAGACATCCCCAGTAGGGATTGTAAAAGTAGTGCGGTCGTTTACGAACGAATTCGGCATCTCGACTGGCACCTATCCCTTTAACTATTGAGTCATGATATGGTTCATCATTGTAGTCGCCAAAGAGAATAATTGGAGAGCTTGGGCTTTCGTCCATGATTTCAGTGATTTTAGTACGAAGTGCTTGGCCGAGACGAAGACGATTCACACTTCCTTCTGCAAAGGTTTGTCTGCTTTGCCAATGAGAAAGTCCGACGAATAAATTCTCGCCATCCATAAATTGGAGTTGAGCAAACACACCTGCTTTTAACCATGTATTAGTCAGGGCGTCCCTAATATTGGCGGAGTCCAAGGCGATTGCCGCAGAAAATTTTTTAGAATTATAAATCAAGCAAAAATCGTCTATTGATTTCCCGCTTGAATACAAGTCTAAAATTTTATATCTTCCTAAATCATTATCCTCTAGCAGCTGTTCCAAGTGGCTAAAATGATTTCTCGCCACCTCGCATAGCCCTAGAATATCAACACCTCGTTCTAGTAACTCACATACTGACGTATTAAATCCATCAGTTATCGCGTATTGGGTTGCTCCATTTTTGGGTGGAGACAGCCGACAATTCCACCAAGCGCACATTAGCTCCACAAACCCACCCAACGGCCGGAAAATATTCAGTAGAAAGCATCGTAGCTTTCCTTCACGAAATACCACCACAGTATATCGTTGAGTGATCTGACTACACCATAAGGGCGGCAGCCTGTATGACTGTTAATGCTCCCAAACGCATCGAATCACCTCCGTTGAATGGGTTTTTGGATAGGTAGGCCGGTTTCTTTGGCCGCTCATGGCCGATCGCTGCCGGTCGCGGATGGCTGCTATCGGCCAGAACAGAAATTTTGCAAGCAAGGATTTTATCGTCGCCTGTTATTTAATCTTTCGATCTGTCTTTCCAGATTTTCGATTCCACTCTCTAAATCGGAAATTCCAGCACTGACGGCTTCTTTCTTGTCAGCTATAGAGTCAACAAACATCTCGTAAGCTTTTATTTTATTTAATAAGGCTACGTGATTGACCAGTTGCTCCTTTAGCACAGAGAGGAACTCTTCTTCGTCTGGATAGCCAGCAATAGGAGGAATATGGAGGCTGTCGCTTCGGTTTTTCAAGAAGGACGTCACTTCGTTATACTCTTTCCATGACCTTACAAATTTTACGCTGGCTGCATATCTACCAAGAATTTTCCTGATGGCGTGTTCTTCATTTTCGGGGCAACAGATTATTTTTATTGCATGATAAGGAAAAACGAACCCTTTCGGGTCGGTGTAACGCCACTCTCGCTCCCACATATAACCTTGAAATGGCTCTTCTTCAAGCAAAGGTGTCGTCAGAGGATAGATTTTGTCGATAAAAGATTTAAAGAGTGAGGATAACTGTTGGTCGACTATCGGCAGTCGGTCAAAATGGTTTTTGATTTTGTTAATGTCTGATGTAAGTTGGCTGTCGGCATACACGCAGGGGCGCACATTGCATCTAACCAACTCGCTTTTATCGAAGCCGATGCCGAAGCGCTGGTCGTTACTCCAGCGCACATAGCTTCTGTAGCGGAAGAAGTCTAGCGCAAAAGTTGGGGATTCAGTAAAGCACACAACGTGTGCGTTGTAGGTTCCTGATGATTCTGGAATACATGATCGCAAAAAACCTGTGTTTTCAGGTAATGTCATTCCTGCGCCTGTGAGTATGGAAGTAAAAGCTTCGCCACCAGTCATGTGAAATAGAAACGGCGACATGTCTGGCTTTTCGATTGACGTGATTTTGAAGGTGGGAGTGTCTATTCTAAAGTCTGTCCAGCGAATGCCAGACGATGGAGGCTTTAACATTGGCAATGACATCCATTGTAAACGGTAGTCGAGAAGGCTATCAGGGTGCCATTACCGCGTCGACGTTTACGAATGTGTAGCTGTGTGCATCCTGCAAAGCAGCTGACAGACACATGCGACCTCGGCCTGTACGATCATTCAAAGCGGCAAAATGAGGGTGCTCTGTAATCGAGAGCGATTGGTCGTGACTGGCAGCTTTCGACCCAAGCTGTGTGAAAACGTTTTGAGCGCCAAGTGAGCCGCCCCTGGTTTCGTAGACACGTTTAAATGGCTGCTGA
>NZ_JAGDEZ010000073.1:0-13029 GCF_017498305.1 Pseudomonas sp. OA65 | reverse complement strand
ACGGCAGCGTCGGCTCGTCAATGTCGCCGAGCATGTCGCGGAAAAACTGTTCGTGGGCCTCACGACTCACCCCCAACCGGGCCTGGGCCACGTAGTTGCGGTACGGCACCGAGGCCGGCAAGCGTTGTGCCTGGCCCAGCATGTGCGCTTCGATCTCCGCCGACAGTGCCGCCAGCGACGTGGCGTCGTCCACCAAGTGATGGAACAGCAGCATGCCCACCCAACGCTGGTTCGCCGCATCTTGCGCATAAGCGACCCGCATCAGCGGTGCCTGGCGGATGTCCAGGCGATAGTGCCGGGGGTCGAAACACTCATGCAGCTGCGTGGCGATATCGCCGGCCACCGGGTCCAGCGTCACCGCCTCGACTGCCAGCCGGGCTTCACGCCAGACCACCTGCATGGGCTCGGCCAGGCCTTTCCAGAGCACACCCGTGCGCAGGATGTCATGGCGGGCGACAACGGATTGCAACGCCTGGGTGAAAGACTCCAGGCGTGTGAAGCTGTCGAACGCGAACATCATATATTGCAGATAGGGATCGCCTTTGGCCGCCGCGAGGTGATGGTAAAGAATTCCCTCCTGCAACGGCGCCAGTGCATAAATATCCTGCACGTTGGCCACGCCGCCCGGCACCTTCGAAACGATCCCATCGATTGCCCATTGGTCCAGCTCAGCCAATGGCAGCATGTCCGGGGTAATCCGCGTGCAGCCATCCGGGATGCCATTGGCCGGTACCACGACTTCCGAATACCCACCGACCGCAGCGGCCAGCGCCGCGAGCGTCGGCTGGCCGAACAGCACCCTCACGTCGGCGCTCAAACCGGCGTGACGCATGCGTTCGATCAGTTTCACCGCCAGCAGCGAGTGACCGCCCAGTTCGAAGAAGTTGTCGTGACGCCCGACTTGCTCAAGGTCCAGCAAGTCTTGCCAGATCGCGGCGATGACGGTCTCGGCCTCGCCTTGCGGGGCTTCGTATTCGCGAGTCGCCACCGATGACTGATCCGGTGCCGGCAGCGCCTTGCGGTCGAGCTTGCCGTTGGTGGTCAGCGGGAACACGTCAAGGACTACGAACGCGCCCGGTACCATGTACTCCGCCAGCGACCCCAGCAATTGAGCACGCAGGTCGGCAGCCGTTAGCGATGCACCTTCGGCAGCGATCACATAGGCCACCAGCCGCTTGTCGCCCGGTTCGTCCTCGCGAGCGATGACCACCGCCTCGCTGACGCCCTGGCAGGCCGCCAGGGTCGTTTCGATCTCGCCCAGTTCGATACGGAAACCGCGGATCTTCACCTGGTCGTCGTTGCGGCCCAGGTACTCGACGCTGCCGTCCGCCAACCAGCGGCCGAGGTCGCCGGTCCGGTACAGGCGCGCGCCTTCGCACCCGCTGAAGGTGTCGTCGATAAAGCGTTCCCGGGTCAATTCGGGACGGTTCAGGTAACCCCGCGCCACGCCCGCCCCGCCCACATACATCTCACCCACCACACCCACCGGCACCGGCTCGCGCCGGGCATCGAGCACGTACAGTTGCAGGTCGGGAATGCGCTTGCCGATCGGGCTGACACCGGCCAACTGCGCGTCGGCCGCTTCCAGGGGGCGATAGGTCACGTGCACCGTCGTTTCGGTGATGCCGTACATGTTCACCAGTTGCGTCCCGGCATTGGCTGCACGGGCGAACCAAGGCTTGAGCATCCCGGTTTCCAATGCTTCACCGCCAAAGATCACCTGGCGCAGGCTGTGGCGCAGATCGCTCTCGCCTTGCGCGGCAATCAATTGACGGAAAGCACTTGGCGTCTGGTTGAGGACAGTGACCCCGGCCTCGCACAACAGCGCATAGCACTCTTGCGGAGAACGGCTGACCAGTTGCGGCACCACCAGCAAGCGGCCGCCATGGGTCAACGCGCCCCAGATTTCCCAAACCGAGAAATCGAAGGCAAAGGAATGGAACAACGCCCAGACGTCTTGCGGACCAAAATCGAACCAGGGCTGGGTCGCCGAGAACAGCCGGGCGACGTTGCGGTGCTCGACCATCACGCCCTTGGGCAAGCCGGTCGAACCCGAGGTGTAGATCACGTAGGCCAACTGCGAGGACGTCAGGCCCGGCACTTGCGGGTTGACGGTGGACTGGCTGCGCAACGCCGGGCTATCGAGTTCGATCACCCGCACGGACTCTTCGGCCAGCAGCCCATGGGTGGCGGCATGCACCACGATGGCCACGGGGGAACTGTCCTCGAGCATGTAGACGATACGTTCCGCCGGAGAAGCCGGATCCAGCGGTACGTAGCCAGCGCCCGCCTTCAAGATGCCCAACAGGCCGACAATCATGTCCAGGCCACGTTCGACACAGATCGCCACCCGGTCATCCGGGTTAACGCCCAGCGACAGCAGGCGATGGGCGAGTTGGTTGGCCTGGGCGTTGAGTTCGCCGTAGGTCAGTGCCTGATCCTCGAACACCACTGCCACCGCGTCGGGTTGCGTCGCGACCTGGGCCTCGAACTGGCGATGGATCAGCGCGTCATGGGCATACGTCGCTTCTGGCGCATTCCAGGTTTCCAGCAGTTGCGTGCGTTCGGCCGGCGGCAGCACCGTGAGGTTGCGCACCGCCGTTTGCGGCGCATGTTCCAGGGTATCGACCAGGCTGTGCAGGGCCACCTGCACATAATCACAGATACGTTGCGCACCGATCCGGGACTCGACCTGCACCGTCAGGCTGAAGCCTTCACCCAGGTCATCGACGTTCAACGTCAGCGGATAGTTGGTGCGTTCCTCGCTGGACAATATTTGCATGCCGTTCCAGGCCGACAGGCCCTCATCGGTCACCTGCAATGAACTGTGGCGCAAATTCAGCAACGCGCTGAACAGCGGCGCTGGCGAGGCCACTTCACTGCAGCGTTGGGCCAAGGCGAGGGAAGCATGCTCATGCCCCAGCAGCCCGGTCAGGCGCAGGTGGGTGGTCTTCACCGCGTCCCGCACGCTTTGCCCATTCACCGGCACGCAGATCGGCAAGGTGTTGATGAACATGCCCAAGGCCCGGTCAGCACCCTCACCGCCCTGCATCCGCCCCATCAGCACCGTACCGAAGACCACGTTTTCCTGGCCCGAAGCCACTGCCAGGACCCTGGCCCAGGCCAGATGGATCAGGCTCGCGGCACCCACGCCCAGTCGGCGAGCCTGAGCCCGTAGACGCAGGCTCAGGTCCTCATCGACCGACGCCGAGACTTCCTCGATGCCACGCCCGTCGCCCTGGACCTGCGTCAAGCCGAATGGCAGCGTCGGCTCATCGACGTCGCCGAGCATCTCGCGGAAGAACCCTTCGTGCTCCTGCGCGCCGACACCCAGGCGCGCCTGGGCCACATAGTTGCGATACGGCACCGCGGCGCCCAACTGGTCGGCCTGCCCCAGCAAATAGGCCTGCATCTCGTGTCGCACCACCTCCAGCGCCGTGTGATCGAGCGCCATGTGGTGGAACAACAGGGTGGCCACCCAACGCTGGTTGACTGCATCTTGCGCAAAGCGGATACACATCAGCGGCGCCTGGCGGATATCCAGGCGATGATGCCGGGCGTCAAAGCGCGCCTGCAGTTGGCGAGCGATGTCACCGTCTTCGGGCCGCAGACTCACTTGCTCGATACCCAGCACGGCCTCACGCCAGACCACTTGCACCGGCTCCTCCAGTCCTTCCCAGGCCATCGACGTTCTCAGGATGTCGTGGCGGTCGATCACGCCTTGCAAGGCCTGGGTAAAATCATCGAGGCGCTCGCGACTGTCGAAAGCGAACTGCGTCTGCAGCACATAAGGATCGCCCTGTTCAGACGAGAGGTGATGGTAAAGGATGCCCTCCTGCAACGGTGCCAGCGGATAAATGTCCTGCACGTTGCGCACCCCACCCGGTACCGTCGACACGATCCGGTCGATGGTTTGCTGGTCCAGCGTGACCAATGGCAGCATGGCCGGGGTGATGTGTTCGCAGCACGAGGGAATCCGGTTCTGTGGAACACTTACCTCATGACCACCGCCGACGGCTGCCGCCAGCGCGGCCAGGGTGGGTTGACTGAACAACGCACGCACATCGGCACTCAATCCGGCCTGACGCATCCGCTCGATCAGCGTCACGGCCAACAGCGAATGCCCGCCCAGTTCGAAAAAGTGGTCATGACGCCCGACGCGTTCAACCTTGAGCAGCTCAGACCAGACTTGTGCCAGAGTGGTTTCGATTTCGCCTTGCGGCGCTTCGTAGCCACGGGTGATCAGCGCGTCGAGGTCTGGTGTCGGCAGGGCCTTGCGATCAAGTTTGCCGTTCGGTGTCAGGGGCAGTGCGTCGAGGCGAACATAGGCAACGGGTACCATGTAGGCCGGTAACTGCGCTTGAAGGTGCGTGCGCAGGGCTTCGATATCCAGCGCTTCAGGTGGCGAATTCTGGGTGAAATAGGCGACCAGGCGCTTGTCACCTGGCACGTCTTCACGGGCCAGGACCACGGATTCCTTGATGTTTGGCGCCTGGGCGAGCTTGGCTTCGATCTCGCCCAGCTCGATGCGGAAACCGCGGATCTTCACTTGGTCGTCGTTACGGCCCAGGTATTCGATGTTGCCGTCCGGCAGGTAGCGGCCCAGGTCGCCAGTGCGATACATGCGGGCGTTTGGAGCCGTGCTGAACGGGTCTTTCAGGAAACGCTCGGCCGTCAGGTCATCACGATTGAGATAACCGCGAGCGACCCCAGCGCCACCGATGTAGATTTCCCCCGGAACGCTCAATGGCACCGGTTGTTTGTGTTCATCCAGCAGATAGAACTGAGTGTTGGCCACCGGTTTGCCGATGTGTGCGGCAAAGCCGTCCTCACGAGCCATCGACACCCAACTCGAATAGGTCGTGGTTTCCGAAGGACCGTAGAGGTTGCACAGGCGCTTGACCTGGGTTTGCTCGAACAAGGCTTCCACCAGGCTGCGCTTCAAGGCTTCACCGGCGACGTTCACCGTGTCGACGCCCTCGCCCAGCCCTCCGGACTCCAACAAGGCCTTGAGGGCAGACGGCACGGTGTTGATCAGGGTGATGTCGTGTTCGCCCTGTTGCAGTTCCAGCACATTAGTGACCACGTCGATGCTGCCGCCAGACGTCAGCGGCGCGAAGCATTCGTAGACGGCCAGGTCGAAGTTCAGCGAAGTCGAGAACAGGGTTTTAGCCAAGGTCTGCGAATCGAACGAACGATGGGCCCAGGCCAGAAAGTTCACCGTGTTGCGGTGTTCGATCATCACGCCTTTAGGCAGGCCGGTCGAACCCGAGGTGTAGATGACATAGGCCAGGTGCGAGGACGTCAGCTCGGCGACCTCGGGATTCTGGACGGATTCGTCCTGCCACAAACCGCTGTCGAGATTGATCACGGCCATCGAGGCATCGCTCAACAGCCCAACCGTAGCATCCTGCGCCAAAACCGCTGCTGGTGCGCTGTCTTCGAGCATGTAGGCAATCCGATCCAGCGGGTACGCCGGATCCAGCGGCACATAACCGCCACCGGCCTTGAGAATCGCCAACAACCCAACAACCATATCGATGCCACGCTCGACACAGATCGCCACCCGCGAATCCGGCTCCACGCCCTGCTTGCGCAGGTGATGGGCCAAGCGGTTGGCCCGCTCGTTCAACTCGCGGTAGCTCAGGCGCTGCTCGCCACGGATCACCGCCACCGCATCCGGCGTACGCTGCACCTGCGCTTCGAACAACCCATGGATCGTCTGTTGCCGCGGGTAATCGGCCTCGGTGGCGTTGAACGCCACCAGCAGTTGTTCGCGCTCCGCTGCCGGCACAATCGACAACTCACGCAATGCCGAGTCAGGCGCCTGTTCCAACGCGTCCGCCAGACTTTCCAACGCCGTGTGCATATAGGCGCACACCCGTTGCGCGCTGACCTGTGATGTCACCAACACAGACAAGGTAAAACCTTCGCCCAAGTCATCGACGTTCAACGTCAGCGGGTAGTTGGTGCGCTCTTCGCCGCCAAGCCCCTCGATACCGGACCATGCGGCTTGATACTGCGCCGATGAATCGGCCACAACACTATGGCGGTAGTTCAACAGCCCACTGAATAGCGGCAGGGGAGCCTCCACGCCACTGCAGCGTTGCGCCAGCACCAGCGGAGCATGTTCATGCCCCAACAATGCGGTCAACCGTGCATGGGTTGTTTTCACTCCCGTGCGTACCGTTTGCTCACCCACATCAACGCGCAGAGGCAAGGTGTTGATGAACATCCCCAGTGCCCGATCGGCGCCATCACCACCTTGCATGCGGCCCATCAGTACCGTGCCGAACACCACGTCGTCCTTGCCGGACGCCTTACCCAGCACCTGCGCCCAGGCCAGGTGCACCAGGCTCGCGGCACTCACGCCGAGCTGACGCGCCAGGGCTCGCAGACGCAAGCTCAACGCCGCATCCAACGGTTGCGAGGCGTGTTCGATATCCCGTCCATCGCCCTGCACATCCTGCAAACCGAACGGCAGTGTTGGCTCATCCATGTCGCCAAGCATCTCGCGGAAAAACGCTTCGTGCGCCTGTTGGCCTGCTCCCAACCGGGCCTGGGCCACGTAGTTGCGATACGGCACCGCGGCACCCAATTGATCCGCCTCACCCAGCAGGTGTGCCTGCATTTCGTGCTGCACCACCTCCATGGCGGTGTGATCCAGCGCCATATGGTGAAACAACAGCACCGCCACCCAGCGCTGGTTGGACGCATCTTCGGCGAAGGCCAGCCGCATCATCGGCGCCTGAGTGATATCCAGGCGGTAATGCCGCGGGTCGAAACGGCTCTGCAACCAGGCGGCGACATCGCCTGCGGCGCCGTCAAGGGCGACCTCCTCCAGGTGCAGTTTCGCCTCACGCCACACCACTTGTATCGGCGAGTCGAAGCCTTGCCACACCACGCTGGTGCGCAGGATGTCATGCCGGTCGATGACGTGTTGCAAGGCGTCCACGAACGCCGTCAGCCGCTCTCGACTCTGCAACTCGAACGACGCCTGCAAGACATAGGGATCGCCCTGCCCGGCGACCAAGTGATGATAGAGAATACCTTCCTGCAATGGCGCCAGTGGATAGATGTCCTGCACGTTGCCAACACCGCCCGGTACCGTCGCCACGATCCGGTCAATCGCCTCCTGATCGAGATCCATCAATGGCAACATGGCCGGGGTGATCCGTGCGCAGCCCGCGACAATCAGGTTCGCCGGGACATGCACCTCGCAACCGCCGCCCACCGCCGCGGCCAGCGCCGCGAGAGTCGGCTGGCTGAACAGCACCCGCACATCGGCGCGCAAGCCGAGCTGACGCATCTTCTCGATCAGCTTGACCGCCAACAGCGAATGGCCGCCCAGTTCGAAGAAGTGATCGTGGCGACCGACCCGCTCCACATCGAGCAGCTCCGCCCACAGCAACGCCAGCGTCGTTTCGACTTCGCCTTGCGGGGCTTCATAGTCACGGGTAACGAGCGCATGCACATCCGGTGCAGGCAGTACCTTGCGATCCACTTTGCCGTTCGCGGTCAACGGCAGTACATCAAGGCGCACATAAGCCACCGGGACCATGTAGTCCGGCAACTGCGCTTGCAGATGCGCGCGCAGGGCCTGGATATCCGTAGCCTCGCTCGGCTCACGCAGCGTGAAGTATGCCACCAGGGTCTTCTCGCCCGGGACGTCTTCGCGCACCAGGATCACAGCATCCTTGACGTCGTCATGCTTGGCGAGCCTGGCTTCGATTTCGCCCGGCTCGATGCGGAAACCACGGATTTTCACCTGGTCGTCGTTACGCCCCAGGTACTCGACCGTACCCTCCGGCAACCAGCGCGCCAGGTCGCCGGTGCGGTACAGCAAGGCATCCGGATCGGCACTGAACGGATCGGCGACGAACTTCTCAACGGTCAGTTCGGGGCGGTTCAGATAACCTTTTGCGATGCCATCGCCACCGATGTACAACTCGCCCGCCACGCCGATGGGCACTGGCTGCTGGTATGCATCCAATATGTAGACCCGGGTGTTGCCGAGCGGCCGACCGATCGGGATGCTGCCCGCGCCCACGGTCTTGATTTCGTGGGTGGTGGAGAACGTCGTGGCTTCCGTCGGGCCGTAGCCATTGAGCAGATGAGCCGGCGCCCCTTCTTTCAGGACATGATCGATGACCGCCGGGTCGAGTACATCGCCACCTACGATCAGATAGCGCAATTCCCGGAAAACATCCGTCAGTCCCGAAGCGTATTGATGGAACAGACCGGCCGTCATCCACAACACGCTGACCGACTGCTCGGCCAATAGCGCGGCAAAACGTTCCTGGGACAGCAACACGTCCTGCTCGACCACCACCACGCAACCGCCGTTGAGCAACGGCGCCCAGACGTCAAGGGTACTGGCGTCGAAGGCCGGGTTGGAGGCGAAGGCGACCCGGTCCCGGGCGTTGAAGTCGGCATAACCGTTGTTGATCACCAACCGATTGATCGCCCGGTGCGGCACCAGCACGCCTTTGGGGGTACCGGTGGAGCCTGAGGTGTACATGATGTAGGCCGGCATTTCGCTCGACTGTAGCAGTTGCGGGTCATGGGCCGGCAGGCTGTCGAGAGCGACCCTGTCCAAGTCCACACGCCGAGTGCCAGGCTCCAGCGTTTTGCCACTGACGGTCAGTACCACGCCCGCGCCGCTGTCGCGCACCATAAACTGCTGACGTTCCGTGGGCGCGTTGATGTCCAGTGGCACATAGACCGCCGCGCACTTGAGGACAGCCAACTGGCTGACCAGCAGGTCAAGCGAACGCTCCAATAGAATCGCCACGTGCTGGCCCGGTTGTACGCCCAGTTCGATCAAATGATGAGCCAGGCGGTTCGCCCTGGCATTGAGTTCGCGGTAAGTCAGGCCTTGCGCGCCCTGTACCGCGGCCGTGGCATCTGGACGGGCGAGGACCTGCGCCTGGAACACGGCGTGAACGGTGCTATCGCGTGGATAGTCGCAAGTGGTCGTGTTGAAGCCAGTCAGCAGTTGCTGGCGCTCGGCTGACGGCAATATATCCAGACTGTACAGTGGTGATGCGTGGCTGGATTCCAATGCCGTGGCAAGGCTTTGCAGCGCCGCATTCATATAGCCGCAGACCCGCCCGGCGCCAACGCCGGCGACGGCAAGGACGGTCAGGGCGAAATCTTCACCCAAATCGTCTACCGACAGCGTCAGCGGGTAGTTGGTGCGCTCTTCGCTGCCCAGGGTCTCGATGCCCTGCCAAGCCGACAGGGCATCTTCCGCACCGGGCTGTTCGCTGGAGTGACGGTAGTTCAACAAGGCACTGAACAAGGGTGTGGGTGCACTGACCGCGCTGCAGCGCTGGGCCAATGCCAACGAGGCATGCTCATGCCCCAGCAAAGCGCTCAATCGCCCGTGGACCGCCTTCAAGCCGGCCTTGACGTCCCGGTCATCGACAGCGACGCGCAGCGGCAAGGTGTTGATGAACATGCCCAAGGCATGGTCGGCACCTTCGCCGCCCTGCATCCGGCCCATCAGCACCGTACCAAACACCAAATCGTTCTTACCCGAGACACGCCCCAACACCTGAGCCCAAGCCAAATGGTGCAAGCTGGCAGCGCCCACGCCCGACTGACGCGCCAGGCGACGCAGGCGACGGCTCAGACCGCTGTCGAGGACCAGCCTGGCTTCCTCGATATCAGAGCCATCACCCTGGACATCCTGCAAGCCGAACGGCAGCGTCGGCGCGTCGATGTCACCGAGCATTTCGCGGAAAAACGCCTCGTGCTCTTCACGGCTGACGCCCAGGCAGGCTTGGGCCACATAGTTGCGATACGGCACCGCCTCGCCCAACTGATCGGCCTGGCCCAGCAGGTTCGCCTGCATTTCGTTTCGCACCACTTCCAGCGCCGTGTGATCGAGGGCCATGTGGTGAAACAGCAACATCGCGACCCAGCGCTGGTTGGGTTTGTCCTCTGCAAATGCCAGACGGATCAGCGGCGCCTGGGTAATGTCCAGGGCATAGCGCCTGGCGTCGAAACGGCTATGTAGCTGCTGAATGATATCCCCGGCTTGCGGATCCAGGACGAGTTCCTCCAGCCCCAGCCGGGCTTCACGCCAGACCACTTGCAGAGGCGCGTCGAGGCCTTGCCACAGCATGGCGGTACGCAGGATGTCATGGCGGTCGATGACACCTTGCAGGGCCTGGACGAAATCGTCGAGACGCTGCCTGCCCTGCAGGGCAAACCGAGCCTGCAACACATAGGGATCGCCCTGTTCGGCTGAAAGGTGGTGATAGAGGATGCCTTCCTGCGACGGTGCCAGCGGATAGATATCCTGCACGTTGCGCACACCACCCGGTACCGTCAACACGATGCGGTCGATGGTTTCCTGGTCAAGGATAACCAGTGGCAGCATGTCGGGGGTGATCGTCGCGCAGTCGCGCGGGATCCGGTTGGCCGGCACGACGACTTCGCGCCCCCTGCCCACTGCTGCGGCCAACGCCGCGAGGGTGGGTTGGCCGAACAGTACGCGCACGTCGGCGCTCAGCCCGGCCTGGCGCATCCGCTCGATCAGGCTGACGGCCAGTAGGGAATGCCCGCCCAGTTCGAAGAAATGGTCGTGGCGACCGACTTGCTCCAAGCCCAGCAGGTCCTCCCAGATTTGCGCCAGGACGGTTTCGGTGTCGCCTTGTGGGGCTTCGTAGCCTCGGGAGATGACGGCATCGGGATCCGGCGCAGGCAGCGCCTTGCGATCGAGCTTGCCGTTCGGCGTCAGGGGCAATGCATCCAGGCGCACGTAGGCGGCGGGCACCATATACGCTGGCAACTGCGCTTGCAGGTGCGTGCGCAGGGTTTCGATGGCGACAGCTTCGTCCGGTGAGTGCTGGGTGAAATAGGCCACCAGGCGTTTGTCGCCCGGGACGTCTTCACGGGCCAGGACTACGGTTTCCTTGATGTTTGGCGCCTGGGCGAGCTTGGCTTCGATCTCCCCCAGTTCGATGCGGAAACCACGAATCTTGACCTGATCGTCGTTGCGGCCCAGGTATTCGATGTTGCCGTCCGGCAGGTACCGGCCCAGGTCGCCGGTGCGATACATGCGAGCGTTTGGAGCCAGGCTGAACGGGTCTTTCAGGAAACGCTCGGCCGTGAGGTCGTCACGATTGAGATAACCGCGAGCGACCCCGGCACCACCGATGTAGATCTCCCCCGGTACGCCCAATGGCACCGGTTGTTTATGTTCGTCCAGCAGGTAGAACTGAGTATTCGCCACCGGTTTGCCGATGTGGGCGGCAAAGCCATCTTCCCGGGCCATCGAGACCCAGCTTGAGTAGGTCGTGGTTTCCGAAGGGCCGTAGAGGTTGCACAGGCGCTTGACCTGGGTCTGCTCGAACAACGTCTCCACCAGGCTGCGCTTCAAGGCTTCACCGGCGACGTTCACCGTGTCGACGCCCTCGCCTACACCACCGGACTCCAGCAACGCCTTGAGCGCTGACGGCACGGTGTTGATCAGGGTGATGTCGTGTTCACCCTGTTGCAGTTCCAGCACATTAGTGACCACGTCGATGCTACCGCCGGAGGTCAGCGGCGCGAAGCATTCGTAGACGGCCAAGTCGAAGTTCAGCGAGGTCGAGAACAGGGTTTTCGACAACGTAGCGTCATCGAAGGAACGATGCGCCCAGGTCAAGAAATTTACCGTGTTGCGGTGTTCGATCATCACGCCTTTAGGCAGGCCGGTCGAACCCGAGGTGTAGATCACGTAGGCCAGGTGCGAGGACGTCAGCTCGGCGACCTCGGGATTCTGGACGGACTCGTCCTGCCACAGCCCGCTGTCCAGATCGACCACTGGCATCGATGCGCCTGCCAGCAATTCAAGGGTCGCCGTCTGCGCCAACACCGCTGCTGGCGCGCTGTCTTTCAACATGTAGGCAATCCGATCCAGCGGATACGCCGGGTCCAACGGCACATAACCACCGCCGGCCTTGAGGATCGCCAGCAAGCCAACAACCATGTCGATACCGCGCTCGACGCAGATCGCCACTCGCGAATCCGGTTGTACACCCTGCTTGCGCAGGTAATGGGCCAGGCGGTTGGCCCGCTCGTTCAACTCGTGATAAGTCAGGCGCTGCTCGCCGCGAATCACCGCCACCGCATCCGGCGTACGCTGCACCTGCGCCTCGAACAACCCATGAATCGTCTGTTCCAGCGGGTAATCCGACTGCGTGGCGTTGAACGCCACCAGTAGTTGCTCATACTCCGAAGCGGGCAGGATCGACAGCCGATGCAGCGGCGCCTCCGGCGTCTGCTCCAACATCTGGATCAGCCCCTCCAGCGTTCGCTGCACATAACCACAAAGGCGCTGGGCGCCGATCCGCGCCGGGGTCATGACGGTGAAGCTGAATGCTTCGCCCAGGTCATCCACCGACAATGTCAACGGGTAGTTGGTCCGCTCTTCGCCACCGAGCACCTGGATACCGTTCCAGGCCGACAATGCCTCGGTCGAGGTCGTCGAGCCAATGTGGCGATAGTTGAGCAAGGCACTGAACAACGGCGTCGGCGCCTCCACGCCACTGCAGCGTTGCGCCAGCACCAACGAGGCGTGCTCGTGGCCCAGCAACTCAGTCAGCCGTGCATGGGTTGCTTTCACAGCGGCATGAACACTGGTTTGTCCCAGGCTCACTCGCAACGGCAAGGTATTGATGAACATCCCCAGCGCACGGTCGGCCCCCTCGCCGCCCTGCATCCGGCCCATGAGCACCGTGCCGAACACCACGTCTTCGCGACCGGCTACCTGACCCAGCACCTGCGCCCAGACCAGGTGGTACAGGCTCGCCGCGCTCACACCGAGTTGACGCGCTTGGGCCCGCAACCGGCGACTCAGGTCCACCTCGACGTCCTGGCGGACCTCCTCGATGCCGCTACCATCGCCTTGCACATCCTGCAAGCCGAACGGCAGCGTCGGCTCGTCAATGTCGCCGAGCATGTCGCGGAAAAACTGTTCGTGGGCCTCACGACTCACCCCCAACCGGGCCTGGGCCACGTAGTTGCGGTACGGCA
>NZ_JAGDEZ010000072.1:0-14438 GCF_017498305.1 Pseudomonas sp. OA65 | reverse complement strand
TGCCGTACCGCAACTACGTGGCCCAGGCCCGGTTGGGGGTGAGTCGTGAGGCCCACGAACAGTTTTTCCGCGACATGCTCGGCGACATTGACGAGCCGACGCTGCCGTTCGGCTTGCAGGATGTGCAGGGCGATGGCAGCGGCATCGAGGAGGTTCGCCAGGACGTCGAGGCTGAGCTCAGCCTTCGGCTGCGGGCCCAGGCCCGTCAGCTCGGCGTGAGCACGGCAAGCCTGTATCACTTGGTCTGGGCTCAGGTGCTGGGCAAGGTGTCGGGCAAGGACGACGTGGTGTTCGGCACCGTGCTGGTTGGCCGGATGCAAGGCGGCGAGGGCGCCGACCGCGCACTGGGGATGTTCATCAATACCTTGCCGTTGCGGGTGAATGTGGGGCAAACCGCGGTCGGTGCCGGCGTGAAAGCGACCCATGCACGCCTGACCGCGTTGCTCGGCCACGAACATGCCTCGCTGGTGCTGGCGCAACGCTGCAGCGGTGTGGAATCGCCAACGCCATTGTTCAGTGCCTTGCTCAACTATCGCCACACCGCCGCGCTGAACTCAAGCGAGGCGCTGTCGGCCTGGGAGGGTATACAGCTGCTCAGCGGCGAAGAACGCACAAACTATCCGTTGACGCTGTCGGTGGACGACCAGGGCGAGGCGTTCAGCTTCAGCATCATGACCCCTGCACGCATTGGTGCGCAGCGCCTTTGCGGCTATGTTCGACAGGCTCTGGACAATCTGGTCCGGATGCTCGAGCAGACGCCTGACGCTCCGCTGCATCAGCTGTCGATCCTGCCACCCGGCGAGCGGCAAAAACTGCTGGCCGAGTTCAATACCGACGACACCGATGACCTGCGGGAGCAGACCATCCTCGGCCTCTTCGAAACCCAGGTTCAACGCACACCGGACGCCGTGGCGGTGCTGGACGGCGGACAACCGCTGAGCTATCGCCAGTTGAATGCGCGAGCCAATCGGCTGGCGCATTATCTGCGCAAGCAAGGTGTGCAACCGGATTCGCGCGTGGCCATCTGCGTCTGGCGCAGTGCCGAGATGGTGATCGGGCTGCTGGCGGTCCTCAAGGCCGGTGGCGGTTATGTGCCGCTGGACCCGGCTTACCCGGCGGACCGCCTTGCCTACATGCTGGCCGACAGCGAGCCGGCTGCGGTATTGGTCCAGGCGGGCACCCGAGGGCTGTTGGCCAACGTCCAGGTGCCATTGATCGACCTGGATGGCGGTCCATGGCAAGACGAGCCGGAGCACACCCCGGATCTCACGGGCCTGACCCCGGCCCACCTGGCGTACGTGATCTACACCTCCGGCTCCACCGGACTGCCCAAGGGCGTGATGGTCGAGCATCGCGGCCTGCGCAACCTGTTGGACTGGTACCTCTACGACGTGACGTTCCATGCCGGCGACGCGGTGTTGCTCGCGTCCTCCTATAGCTTCGACCTGACCCAGAAAAACATCCTGGCGCCGCTGATGGTCGGTGCCACGCTGCACCTGGCCGAAGAACCCTTCAACCCCGGCGCCATCGTTGCCCAGATCGTCGAGGCCGGCATCACCCTCTTGTGCATGTCCCCCAGCGCCTTCCATGCGCTGGTGGACGCCGATCATCAGCAGGCCCTGGCCGGCCTGAAGCGAGTGGTGTTGGGCGGCGAGCCGATCCAGCTCGCCATGCTGGAAAAACTCCCACTGCCACGGCCCGCGATCATCAACAGCTACGGACCGACCGAGTGCAGCGACATCGTCGCCTGGCACACGGTGGACAGCGACCTGGAGACCTACCGCCATCAGTCGATTCCCATCGGCCGGCCGATCCGCCACATGCAATTGCATGTGCTCGACAGCCACGGGCAATTGTTGCCGGTGGGCGTTCCGGGCGAGATTCACATCGGCGGCGTGGGGGTGGCTCGCGGTTACCTCAACCTGCCACAACTCAGCGCCGAACGCTTCATTGCCGACCCGTTCTACGGCAAAAGTGATGCGCGGCTGTACAAGACTGGCGACATCGGTCGCTGGCTGCCTGACGGCACGTTGCAGTACCTGGGGCGTAACGACGATCAGGTAAAGATCCGCGGTTTCCGTATAGAACTGGGGGAGATCGAAGCCCGGCTCGCCCAGCACGAGGCGGTGAAGAAGGCCGCGGTGCTGGCCCGTGAAGACGCACCGGGGGAAAAACGCCTGGTGGCCTATTTCACCCAATATCCGTCAGACGATGTGCTGGACATCGAGGCGCTGCGTGCCTACCTGCAAGCACACTTGCCGGCCTTCATGGTGCCGGCGGCCTATGTACGCCTCGACGCCATGCCGCTGACCCCCAACGGCAAGCTCAATCGCAAGGTGCTGCCGGCGCCGGCCCTGAAGGCGTTCATCACCCGAGGCTACGAAGCCCCCATCGGCGAAACCGAAATCACACTGGCCCAACTGTGGGCTGAAGTCCTCAACGTGGAACGCGTTGGCCGTCACGATCATTTCTTTGAACTGGGCGGGCATTCCTTGCTCGCCGTCAGCCTGATGGAGCGGATGCGCCAGGAAGGCATGGAAGCGGATGTGCGGGCGTTGTTCGAGCAGCCCACGCTCTCGGAATACGCGGCAACGACAGAAAAAATGGAGATTGTCCTGTGAGTGTGATCGAACTGTTGGCGACACTAAAAGAAAAAGACGTACAGCTTTCGGTCAAGGGCGATCAGCTCGTGGTACGCGGCCGTAAACAGTCCCTGGGCGAGCCGGCGGTGCTGGCCTTGTTGCGCGAGCACAAAGCCGCGCTGATCGAGTTGATCCAGGCTGGTGAATACGATGCCGGCAAGGCCGGCGAAGTCGATATCCCCGCCAACGGCATTCCCGTCGGCTGTGGGCAGATCACGCCGGACATGCTGCCACTGGTGACCCTCGACCAGCCGGCCATCGACCGCATCGTGGCCACCGTGCCGGGCGGCGCGGCCAATGTGCAGGACATCTACCCGCTGGCGCCGTTGCAGGAGGGGATTCTTTATCACCACCTGACCGCCACCCAGGGCGATCCCTATGTGTTGCAGGCGCACTTCAGCATCGCCCGGCAGGAGCGCCTGACGGATTTTGTCGACGCCTTGCAAAGCGTGATCGACCGCCACGACATCCTGCGCACCGCCATCATCCGCGAGGGGTTGCAAGAGGCGGTGCAGGTGGTCTGGCGCGAGGCTCGGCTGGGGGTCAAGGACATCAGTGCCGACCTCGCCGAGGGTGACGTCATGGCGCAATTGCAGGCGCGCTTCGATCCTCGTCACTATCGCCTGGACATCAGCCAGGCACCGCTGTTGCTGCTGGTGGTCGCCGAGGACCCGGCCAACCAGCGCTGGGCCGCCATGCTGCTGTTCCATCACATGGCTCTCGACCACGCGGCCCTGGCGGTAGTGCAGAGTGAAATGCAAGCCTACCTGATGGGGCAGGCCGGGCAATTGCAGCCCGCCGCGCCTTACCGCGACTATGTCGTTCGGACCCGCCAGGCCGGCCAGCGCCAGGCTGACGAGAGGTTCTTCTGCGAGATGTTGGGTGACGTCGGGGAGCCGACCTTGCCCTTTGGCCAACAGGATGTGCTGGGCGACGGCAGTGCCATCGAAGAAAGTCATCTGACCCTGGCACCAGACCTCAGTTGCCGGCTGCGCGCGCAGGCCCGTCAGCTCGGCGTGAGCGCGGCGAGCATTTTTCACCTGGCCTGGGCACAGGTGCTCGGCGGCGTCTCGGGTCGTGAGGACGTCGTGTTCGGCACGGTGATGCTCGGTCGCATGCAGGCCGGCGAAAGCATGACCCGGGCCCTGGGCATGTTTATCAATACCTTGCCGTTGCGCGTGGGGGTAGGTGCACAGAACGTGCGCGATGGGGTGAAAAGCGCCCACGCCAGGTTGAGCAGCCTGCTCAGTCATGAATACGCATCCCTGGCCCTGGCGCAACGTTGCAGCGGCGTGGCGGCGCCGGCACCGCTGTTCAGCGCGTTGCTGAATTACCGTCACAGCGCCAGCGCGGCGCAAGTCCCCACGGCTGAAGTCAGCCTGGCCTGGGATGGTATGCAAGCCCTGGGCGCGGAAGAACGCACCAACTACCCGCTGATCCTTTCGGTGGACGATTTTTCCGATGACTTCGCTTTGTCGGTGCAAGCCACTGCGTTGATTGGCGCGCAACGCATCGGCGGTTACATGCAGGCCGCCGTTGAAAGCCTGGTCACTGCCCTGGAATCTGCGCCCGGCGCGAGGCTCAACAGCCTGTCGTTCCTGCCGGAATCGGAGCGCGAACGGCTGCTGCTGTCGTTCAACGACACCGACCGTGACTATCCGCGGGAGCAGCCGATTCATGCCTTGTTCGAGGCCCAGGCCGAGGCACGTCCGGACGCACCGGCAGCGGTGCAGGGTGGGCAAGTCCTGACTTACCGCGAACTGGACAGCAAAGCCGAGCGCCTGGCCAGGCATCTGCTCGACCTTGGCCTGCACGCGGGGCAAACCGTGGCGATCCTGCTGCCACGCTCGCTCGATCTACTGGTCAGCCAGTTGGCCGTGCTCAAGTGTGCGGCGGTGTACCTGCCGCTGGACGTCAACGCGCCCGCCGAGCGCCAGCAGTTCATGATCGAGGACAGCCACGCCGTGCTGGCCTTGACCCACAGCCGCGAAGCCTTGGCGCCGGGCATGCGCCGGGTGGACCTGGACCGTGTCGAGCTTCCCGAGCTGGCGGCCCATTGCCGCCAGCAACCGATATCGAGCGAAGCGCCGGCCTACATCATGTACACCTCAGGGTCCACGGGGACGCCCAAAGGCGTGCTGGTGCCGCATCGGGCCATCAGCCGACTGGTGATCAATAACGGTTACGCCGATTTCAACGAGCAGGACCGGGTGGCCTTCGCCTCCAATCCGGCCTTTGACGCCAGTACCCTGGAAGTCTGGGCGCCGTTGCTCAACGGCGGTTGTGTGGTGGTGGTCGACCAGGATGTGTTGCTGTCCCAGGAACGCTTGCACAGGCTGTTGCTCGAGCAAGCGGTGAATGTGTTGTGGATGACGGCGGGGCTGTTTCACCAATACGCCGACCACCTGATGGACGTGTTCGCCCAGTTGCGCTACTTGATTGTCGGCGGCGATGTGCTGGATCCGGCGGTGATCGCTCGGGTCCTCAAGGACGGCGCGCCGGCCCATCTGCTCAACGGCTACGGCCCGACGGAAGCGACGACGTTTTCGACCACCTATGAAATCAAGGCCGTCGGCGAGGGCAGCGTCCCGATTGGCCGGCCCTTGGGCAACACCCGGGTCTATATCCTCGATGCGCAGCAGCGACCCGTGCCCCAAGGCGTGGCCGGCGAGCTCTACATCGGCGGCCTGGGGGTCGCCAACGGCTACTTGAACCGCCCGGACCTGACCGCCGAGAAATTCCTCCTCGACCCGTTCAGCCAGGATGCCCAGGCCCTGATGTACCGCACGGGCGACCTCGGCCGCTTCCGGGAGGACGGCAATATCGAGTACCTGGGGCGCAACGACGGCCAGGTGAAGATCCGTGGCTTCCGCATCGAACCGGGGGAGATCGAAGCCCGCCTGGCGCAACACGCTGGGGTGAAAGAGGCGGCGGTGCTGGTGCGTGAAGACGTTCCCGGCGAAAAACGCCTGGTGGCTTATTTCACCTTGCATTCAACGGCTGACAGCGCGGACATCGAAGCCCTGCGCGCGCACCTGCAAAGCCGCTTGCCGGACTATATGGTGCCGGCCGCCTACGTGCGCCTGGATGCCTTGCCGCTGACCGCCAACGGCAAGCTCGACCGCAAGGCCCTGCCGGTGCCGGACCAGGCGTCGATCGTTACCCGAGGCTACGAAGCCCCGCTGGGTGATACCGAAATCACCTTGGCTCGACTGTGGCAGCAAGTCCTCAACGTCGAGCGGGTGGGACGCCACGACCATTTCTTCGAACTGGGCGGCCATTCCTTGCTGGCGGTCAACCTGATCGAGCAGATGCGCCAGGTCGGCTTGAGTGCCGATGTCCGCGTGCTGTTCGGCCAGCCGACCCTCGCGGCACTGGCTGCGGCGGTGGGGGGCGGCAACGAAGTCGAGGTGCCGGCCAATGGCATCACCCCCGATTGTGAGCGGATCACCCCGGCCATGCTGCCGCTGGCGACATTGACCCAGGCGGCGATCGACCGGATCGTCGCTACGGTGCCGGGTGGCGTGCACAACGTGCAGGACATCTACCCGCTGGCGCCGTTGCAGGAAGGTATTCTCTACCACCATGTCTCGGCGCAGCAGGGCGATCCCTACGTGTTGCAGGCGCTGTTCGCCTTCCAGGACGAGGCGCGCCTCGAGGCCTTCGCCCAGGCATTGCAAGGTGTCATCGACCGGCACGACATCCTGCGTACTTCAATCGCGTGGGAGGGGCTGGAGCAGCCGATACAGGTGGTCTGGCGCAAGGCACTGTTGAGCGTCGAGCGACTGCAACTGGACGCGTCGAACGCCGATGCCGTGACCCAACTGCATGCCCGTTACGACTCCCGTCATCATCGCCTGGACATTCGCCAGGCGCCGCTGATGTGCCTGCGATATGCCCATGACCCGGTCAATCAGCGCTGGGTGGCGATGCTGCTGTTCCACCACATTGCCCTGGACCATACCGCGCTGGAGGTGGTGCAGCAGGAAATGCAGGCACACTTGCTGGGCCAAGCCGGCCAATTGGCCGCCGCGCTGCCGTACCGCAACTATGTGGCCCAGGCGCGCCTGGGTGTCAGCGAGCAAGCGCACGAGGCGTTTTTCCGCGAGATGCTCGGTGATGTCGACGAGCCGACCCTGCCGTTGGGGTTGCAACAGGTGCAGGGTGACGGTCGCGGCATCGAGGAGGCCAAGCTGGAAGTGGACGCTGCCTTGAGCCGCCGCTTGCGGGCCCAGGCGCGGCAACTCGGGGTGAGTGCGGCCAGCCTGCACCATTTGGCTTGGGCGCAGGTACTGGGACGTTTGTCCGCGCGGGAGGACGTGGTGTTCGGCACGGTGCTGATGGGGCGGATGCAGGCCGGCGAGGGCGCCGACCGGGTCCTGGGCATGTTCATCAACACCTTGCCGCTGCGGGTCAAGCTGGATGAGCAGGGCGCACGCGCCGGGGTCAAGACTGCCCATGAACGGCTGAGCGCCTTGCTCGGTCACGAACACGCTTCGCTGGCCCTGGCGCAACGGTGCAGCCGCGTGGCCGCACCGGCCCCGTTGTTCAGTGCGCTGCTGAACTACCGGCACAGCGCGACCGGCGCCGTTTCAGCCGAGGCCATGAGCGCCTGGCAGGGCATGGAAATCCTCAGCAACGAAGAGCGGACCAACTACCCGCTGACCCTGTCGGTGGACGACCTGGGCGACGGTTTCCTGCTGTGCGCCCTGGTCTTGCAAGGGATTGGTGCGGCGCGCATCTGCGCCTACATGCACACGGCCCTGGAAAGCCTGGTGCAGGCCCTCGAACACGCGCCCCAGACGCCCCTCAACCGCTTGGAGATCCTGCCGGAAAGCGAACGTAACCAACTGCTGGTGGACTTCAACGCCACCCAACGCGCCTATCCCCATGAGCAGACGGTCCTGGCGCTGTTCGAAGCCCAGGCCGCGTACCTGCCGCAGGCGATTGCGGCGGTGCACGGGCAGCGGCAAGTGACTTACGCAGAGCTGAACCAGCGGGCCAACCGCCTGGCCCATCACCTGATCGGCCTTGGCGTGCAGCCGGATGACTGCGTGGCGATCCTGTTGCCACGCTCCATCGAGTTGCTGGCCAGTCAACTGGCGATCCTCAAGTGCGCGGCGGCCTATGTGCCGCTGGACCGTAACGCCTCCCTGGAGCGCCAAGGGTTCATGCTCGACGACTGCCAGGCCAAGTGCCTGCTGACGTTCAGTACCGAGGCCGTGCCCGAGGGCGTTTCGCGCATCGACCTGGACACGTTGGACAACCAGGGGCCGGCGCATAACCCGGCCCTGGCGCAGTCCAGCGAATCGATTGCCTACATCATGTACACCTCGGGCTCCACTGGCACTCCGAAAGGCGTGCTGGTGCCGCACCGGGCGATCAACCGCCTGGTGATTAACAACGGTTACGCCGATTTCAACGCCAACGACCGCATTGCCTTCGCCTCCAACCCGGCATTCGACGCCAGCACCATGGACGTCTGGGGCGCCTTGCTCAATGGTGGGCAAGTGGTGGTAATCGACCATGACACCCTGCTTGAACCTTCGAGGTTTGCCCAGGTGCTGGAGGATGCGGGCATCACCGTGCTGTTCGTGACCACGGCGATCTTCAACCAGTACGTGCAATTGATTCCCCAGGCCATCGGCGGCTTGCGCATCCTGTTGTGCGGCGGCGAACGGGCCGACGTGGCGTCGTTCCGGCGTTTGCTGGACCTGGCGCCGGACCTGCGCCTGGTGCACTGCTATGGCCCGACCGAAACCACCACCTACGCCACCACCCTTGAGGTGAAGGCCGTGGCGGCGCAAGCCGAATGCGTGCCTATCGGCGGCCCCATTGGCAACACCCAGGTCTATGTGCTCGATGCACGCCAGCGGTTGGCGCCGTTGGGTGTCGTCGGCGAGATGTACATCGGCGGCAAAGGGGTGGCGAAGGGATACCTGAACCGGCCGGACCTGACCGCGGAAAAATTCATCGCCGACCCGTTCAGCCATGAGCCCGACGCGCTGCTGTACCGCACCGGCGACCTCGGCCGCTGGTTGCCCGAAGGCAGTCTGGAATGCCTGGGGCGTAACGACGACCAGGTGAAGATCCGCGGTTTCCGCATCGAGCTGGGCGAGATCGAAGCCAAGCTGGTGGCCTGTGACGGTGTGAAGGACGCGGTGGTGCTGGTGCGGGCCGATGAATCGGGCGAGAAACGCCTGGTGGCCTACGTCATCGCCCAGCCGCAGGTTGAGCTGAGCGTGGCCGGGTTGCGCGAGCAAGTGTCCGCGACCCTGGCCGAGTACATGGTGCCTGCGGCGTTCGTGATGTTGCCGGCGTTCCCATTGACCCTCAACGGCAAGGTCGACCGTAAGGCGCTGCCGGCACCGGATGCCGAGGCCTACGCCAGCCAGGCCTACGAAGCGCCGCAGGGCGAGATCGAACAGGTCTTGGCCGACCTGTGGGCCGAGCTGTTGAAAGTCGAGCGGGTCGGTCGCCACGATAATTTCTTCGAACTGGGCGGGCATTCGCTGCTGGCGATGAGGCTGATCGAGCGCATGCGCCAGGCTGAGCTGTCGGTGGATGTGCGGGTGCTGTTCAGTCAGCCAACGCTGCAGGCATTGGCCGCTGCGGTGGGTGGTCAGCGGGAGGTGGTGGTGCCGGCCTGCGCCATCGACGAAGGCTGTGAGCGCATCACGCCAGACATGTTGCCGCTGGCCGTATTGAGCCAGGAAGCCATCGATCGGATCGTCGCGAGCGTGCCGGGAGGCGCGTGCAACGTGCAGGACATCTACCCACTGGCGCCGTTGCAGGAAGGCATCCTCTATCACCATTTGACGGCGAAAATGGGTGATCCGTACGTACTGCAAACGCTGTTCGGGTTCGACAGCCGGGCCCGCCTGGATGACTTTGCCCAGGCCTTGCAAGGGGTGATCGACCGGCACGACATTCTCAGGACTTCGATGGTCTGGGAACACCTCGACGAACCGATGCAGGTCGTCTGGCGACAGGCGCGGCTCAGCGTTGACGAGTTGGACGCGGACCCAAGCGCCGGCGATGCCGTTGCCCGGCTATATGAGCGTTTCGATGCCCGGCATTACCGGCTGGACGTACGTCAGGCACCGATGTTGCGCCTGGCCATCGCCGAAGACGTCGCCAACCGGCGCTGGGTCGCCATGCTGCTGTTCCACCACATGGTCCTGGACCATACCGGCCTGGAAGTGCTGGAACGTGAAATGCAGGCGCAGTTGCTGGGCAAGGTCCATGAACTGGGGGATTCGGTGCCTTATCGCAACTACGTGGCCCAAGCGCGCCTGGGTGTCGATCAACAGGCCCACGAAGCGTTTTTCCGCGACATGCTCGGCGACATCGACGAGCCGACGCTGCCGTTCGGCCTGCGGGACGTGCAAGGCGATGGCACTGGCGTGGAAGAGGTGAAGCTGGCCGTGGAGGCGGGCCTGTGCCGTCGGCTTCGCGCCCAGGCCCGCCTGTTGGGCGTCAGCGCGGCCAGCCTGATGCACTTGGCCTGGGCGCAGGTCCTGGGCCGTGTCAGTGGTCGCGACGACGTGGTCTTCGGCACCGTGCTGTTGGGTCGCATGCAGGCCGGCGATGGGGCCGACCGGGCCCTGGGCATGTTCATCAACACCCTGCCATTGCGGGTGAGCCTGGCTGGGCAAGGCGTATACGCAGCGGTGAAGGCCACCCACAAGCGACTCACCGGCCTGCTGGGCCATGAGCATGCTCCGTTGGCACTGGCCCAGCGTTGCAGTGGCGTGGTTGCGCCAACGCCATTGTTCAGTTCGATGCTCAACTATCGTCATTGCGGGGTCGAGGTGACCGCGCAAGCGCTGACGGCGTGGCAAGGCATCGAATCGATAGGCGGTGAAGAACGGACCAATTACCCCTTGGCGCTGGCCGTGGATGATGAAGGCGAGGGCTTCAGCCTGGTGGTGCAAGCGTTGGTGGGGACCGGCGCGCGGCGTATCGGCGAGTACGTGCAGACCACGCTCGAAAGCCTGGTCAGCGCACTGGAGCAGGCGCCGGATACGCCACTGCAGGCCCTCACGAGTCTGCCAGAGGCCGAACGTCAGCAGCTGTTGGAAACGTTCAATGCCACGACGGTCGACTACCCGCAAGGTCCGACCCTGCATGGCCTGTTCGAGGCGCGGGTCGCGGCCTGCCCGGATGCCGTCGCGGTTGTCTCTGGCGAGGCAGAGTTGAGCTACTCGCAATTGAATGGTCGGGCCAACCAGATTGCCCATCGCCTGCTGGAATTGGGCATTCACCCGGATGACCGCGTGGCGATCTGTGCCGATCGCAGCCTGGACATGGTCGCGGGCCTGCTGGGGATTCTCAAGGCCGGCGCGGCGTACGTGCCGCTGGACCCGGATTATCCATCCGAGCGCCTGGCCTACATGCTGGAAAACAGCGCGCCCAGGGTGGTGCTGACCCAACGTGCCTTGCAGGCGAGCCTGCCGGCTACCCAGGCGCGGACCCTGCTGCTGGATGAGGCAGAAGGGTTCTCGACGCAGCCAATCGACAATCCGCAGGTTGAAGGTTTGCATGCCAACCACCTGGCCTATGTCATCTACACCTCGGGCTCCACGGGCTTGCCCAAAGGCGTGATGAACGAGCACGGCGCGGTGGTCAACCGTTTGCTGTGGATGCAGGATGAATACGGCTTGAGCGCCACAGACGCGGTGTTGCAAAAGACCCCGTTCAGCTTCGACGTGTCGGTGTGGGAATTCTTCTGGCCGCTGTTCAGCGGTGCGCGGCTGGTGATGGCCCGTCCCGGCGGGCATCGCGATCCGGCGTACCTGCGCGAAGTGATCCAGGCCCAAGGCATTACCACGTTGCACTTTGTGCCGTCGATGCTCGATGTGTTCCTGGCCCATGGCGAAGCGGGTCAGTGCGAAGGCTTGGTGCGGGTGATGTGCAGCGGCGAGGCCTTGCCAGGGCATCTGGTGCGGCGCTTCAAGGCGCAACTGCCCCGCACCGGCCTGTACAACCTGTACGGCCCGACCGAAGCGGCGGTGGATGTGACGGCGTGGGACTGCACGGGGGCAGACACGCCGGACAGCACGCCCATTGGCAAGCCGATTGCCAACACGCGGATCTACCTGCTTGATGCCCATCGACAACCGGTGCCTTTGGGCGTGGCCGGGGAGATCTACATTGGCGGTGTGCAGGTGGCGCGGGGTTACCTGAACCGTCCGGAATTGACCGTCGAGCGTTTCCTGCGGGATCCGTTCAGCGACGCGACGAATGCCCGGATGTACCGCACCGGCGACCTGGGTCGTTATCTGCCGGATGGCAACATCGAGTACTTGGGGCGCAACGACGACCAGGTGAAGATCCGGGGTTTTCGCATCGAACTGGGCGAGATCGAAGGGCGACTGGCGCAGCATGAGGCGGTGAAGGAAACCGTGGTGCTGGCCCGTGAAGATGCGCCGGGCGAGAAACGCCTGGTGGCTTATTTCACACCTCATGCGCCAGAAGCTTTCGCCGACATCGAAGGCCTGCGGGCTCATCTACTGGAGCAACTGCCGGAATACATGGTGCCAACCGCCTACATTCAGCTCGACGCACTGCCGCTGACCCCCAACGGCAAGCTTGACCGCAAGGCCTTGCCGGCACCGGATCATTCGGCAGTGATCGCTCGCGAATACGAAGCCCCACAAGGCGAAGTGGAAACCGGCATTGCCCGGATCTGGGAGGACCTGCTCAAGCTCGAACAGGTGGGTCGCCACGACAATTTCTTCGAGCTGGGCGGGCACTCGCTGTTGGCCGTAAAAATGATCGAACGCATGCGCCAGGTCGATCTGAGCGTCGATGTGCGGGTCTTGTTCGGCCAGCCGACGTTGGCCGCGTTGGCCGCCGCCGTCGGTGGCTACCGGGAAGTCGTCGTACCGGCCAATGCTATCCCGGCCGGTTGCACACGCATCACGCCGGACATGCTGCCGCTGGCCGCGCTGTCCCAAGCGGAGATCGAGCAGATCGTCGCGACGGTGCCGGGCGGCGTGAGTAATGTCCAGGACATCTATGCCCTGGCGCCGCTACAGGAAGGCATCCTCTATCACCATCTGGCCGCCGCCGAAGGCGACCCCTATCTGCAACAGGTGATATTCGGTTTCGACCAGTTCACGCGCCTGGAAGATTTCGCCCATGCGCTGCAAGCCGTCATTGCCCGGCACGATATCCTGCGCACGGGTGTGCTCTGGGAAGGCCTGCCCGAGCCCATGCAGGTGGTCTGGCGTGACGCGCCACTGAATGTCGAGTCGGTTGCGCTGGATCCGGCCGAGGGTGACATCGCCACGCAGTTGCACCAGCGTTTCGACCCGCGGTTCTATCGCCTGGACATTCGCCAGGCGCCGATGATGCGGCTTGTCTACGCGCAAGACCCGGCGAACCAACGCTGGGTGGGCATGCTGTTGTTTCACCACCTGGTGGACGACGTCACGTCACTGGCGGTGCTGTCCGCGGAAATCGAAGCGCACATGCTGGGTCAGGCGCAGCGGCTGTCGGCGTCGGTGCCGTACCGCAACTTCGTGGCCCAGGCTCGCTTGGGTGTGAGCCGTGAGGCGCACGAAGCGTTTTTCCGCGAAATGCTCGGTGACATCGACGAGCCGACGTTGCCGTTCGATTTGCAGGATGTGCAAGGCGATGGCAGCGGCCTCGAAGAGGTGCGCCAGGACGTCGCGGTCGACCTCAGTCGGCGGCTGCGGGCCCAGGCACGTCTGCTTGGGGTGAGCGCGGCGAGCTTGTACCACCTGGTTTGGGCGCAAGTGCTGGGCAAGGTGTCGGGCAAGGACGATGTGGTGTTCGGCACGGTGTTGGTGGGCCGGATGCAGGGCGGCGAGGGGGCCGACCGGGCGCTGGGGATGTTCATCAATACCCTGCCGTTGCGAGTGAGTATCGGGCAAACCGGGGTTCGTGCGGGGGTGAAAGCAACCCATGCCCGCTTGACCGCACTGTTGGGCCATGAACACGCCGCATTGGCGCTGGCGCAACGCTGCAGCGGTGTGCAGGCGCCGACGCCGTTGTTCAGTGCCTTGCTCAACTATCGCCACACCGGCACCACCGTGTCGAGCGAGACCTTGTCGGCTTGGAACGGTATCCAGATTCTCGGTGGCGAGGAGCGGACCAATTACCCGCTGATGTTGTCGGTGGATGACCAAGGCGAAGGGTTCAGCTTTACCGTCATGACCCCGGCACGCATTGGTGCGCAACGGCTTTGTAATTATGTGCAACACACGCTGGAGAACCTGGTCGGCATGCTTGAGCAGCAGCCGGACCTGCTTTTGCAGCACCTGTCGATCCTGCCGGATTCGGAGCGCGAGCAACTGCTGGTGACATTTAACGCCACCGAGGCCGACTATCCGCGGCAGGAGACGATCCATGGGTTGTTCGAAGCGCAGGTGCAGCGTACGCCGGATGCCGTGGCGGTGGTTCGTGGCGAGCGGCGCCTGACTTATCGCGAGTTGAACGAACGGGCCAACCGCCTGGCCCATCACCTGCGCAAGCAGGGCGTGGAGCCGGATTCGCGGGTGGCGATCTGTGTCGAGCGTGGCATCGACATGGTGGTGGGACTGCTGGCGATCCTCAAGGCCGGCGGTGGTTATGTGCCGTTGGACCCGGCGTATCCGCTGGATCGGATTGCCTACATGTTGGAAGACAGCGCGCCAGCAGCGGTGTTGGTCCAGGACGCTACAGTCGGGCTGTTGAGCGATGCTCCAATGGCAGTGATCAATCTCAACAGCGGCTTGTGGCAGGACGAATCCGTCTCCAATCCGGAGATCGGCGGGCTGACTTCAT
>NZ_JAGDEZ010000071.1:0-14769 GCF_017498305.1 Pseudomonas sp. OA65 | reverse complement strand
GACGACACCAGCCTGACACACCGCGGCGCCTGGCCTTGGGGCCGCTGCGCAGCCCAGCGGGAGCAAGCTCCCTCGCCACAACAGCCGTTCAACTGTGTGTCAGGGGCTGTCGATCGTTTCCTCGCTCCTGCGTGGGAATGTCGCCAGGGACGCTCCGAGGTTCCACTACTTCAAAAACTAAACTCTCCATCCGTGAGCACACCCGGACGTCCAGCAAGATGAAGGCCGTTTTTGTGGCGAGGGAGCTTGCTCCCGCTGGGCGCGAAGCGCCCCCCATGAAGCTGCCCACATCAACCTGACACACCGTGGCGCCTGGCCTTGGGGCTGCTGCGCAGCCCAGCGGGAGCAAGCTCCCTCGCCACAACAGCCGTTCAGCCGTGTGTCAGGGGCTGTCGATCGTTCCCTCGCTCCTGCGTGGGACATGGGGAGGTCCGTATCCAGGGAAAAACTGCGAAGCTTTTCTCATCTCTTTGGTCCGGAGTAAATTTTTATCGCACGAGAATGGTCGAACCCGGTCGCATAAATGTCAGCTCTGTGATCCAGTCCACTCTCCCATCGCCGTAACGCCCCGAAACGCTGCACCGACGTATACAAGGAATGCCCGATGCCCCCACGCTCCGTCCCCGCTTCAACCGCTAACCTGCCGCAAGGCACCGGTTTCGTCCGGGTGCGCGGCGCTCGAGAACACAACCTCAAGAACGTCGACATGGACATCCCCCGCGATGCCCTGGTGGTGTTCACCGGCGTGTCGGGCTCCGGCAAGTCGTCGCTGGCCTTCTCCACGCTCTACGCCGAAGCCCAGCGTCGCTACTTCGAGTCCGTCGCACCCTATGCGCGGCGCCTGATCGACCAGGTGGGCGTGCCTGACGTGGACAGCATCGAAGGCCTGCCCCCGGCCGTTGCCTTGCAGCAACAGCGCGGCACACCCAGCGCACGCTCATCGGTGGGCAGCGTCACCACCCTGTCGAGCCTGATTCGAATGCTGTACTCCCGCGCCGGCAGCTACCCGGCCAACCAACCGATGCTCTACGCCGAGGACTTCTCGCCCAACACCCCGCAGGGCGCCTGCCAGGAATGCCACGGCCTGGGCCGAGTCTACGAAGTGACTGAAGCCTCCATGGTGCCGGACCCATCGCTGACCATCCGCGAGCGCGCCGTGGCCGCCTGGCCCATGGCCTGGCAAGGCCAGAACCTGCGGGACATCCTCGTAACCCTGGGCTATGACGTCGACATCCCCTGGCGCGACCTGCCGAAAAAGCAACGGGACTGGATTCTTTTCACCGAAGAAACCCCGACCGTTCCGGTGTACGCCGGACTGACCCCGGCCCAGACTCGCGAAGCACTCAAGCGCAAGCTAGAACCCAGCTACCAAGGCACCTTCAGCGGCGCCCGGCGCTACCTGCTGCACACTTTCATGCATTCGCAAAGCGCGCAGATGCGCAAACGCGTGGCTCAATACATGCGCGCCAGCCCCTGCCCCGTGTGCGAAGGCAAGCGCCTCAAACGCCAGGCGCTAACCGTGACCTTTGCCGGCCTGGACATCGCCGAGCTGTCGCACTTGCCGTTGCTCGAACTGGCCGAGGTACTCAAGCGCGTCTTGGCGCCCGACTACCTTGAACAGGCCGACGAAACGGGAGAGGTCCTCAGCCACCGGCAAACCCGGGAGGCCCGCGAGCAACGCGCTGCCAGGGGCGAGAACCCCCACGCCGGTGGACCGGACGCCCGCCACACCCCCAACCTTTCCCTGGAAAAACGCCTGGCCGCCCAGCGCATCGCCGCCGAGCTGCTGGAACGGATCACCACCCTCATCGACCTGGGCCTTGGCTACCTCGCCCTGGAACGCAGCACGCCGACGCTTTCCTCCGGCGAATTACAACGCCTGCGCCTGGCAACCCAGCTCAATTCCCAGTTGTTCGGGGTGATCTACGTGCTGGACGAACCCTCCGCCGGCCTGCACCCGGCCGACAGCGAAGCGTTGTTCGGCGCCCTGCAACGCCTCAAGGCAGCAGGCAATTCGGTGTTTGTGGTCGAACACGACCTCGATACCATGCGCCGCGCCGACTGGCTCATCGACGTCGGCCCGGACGCTGGCGAACAAGGTGGCAAAATTCTCTACAGCGGCCCACCGGCCGGCCTTGGCCAAATAACCGAATCACGCACCCGCGCCTACCTGTTTGGCGAAGAACACGCCACGACACGCAGCCTGCGCGCACCCAAGGATTGGCTGCGCCTGGAAGGCATCACCCGCAACAACCTCGACAACCTGAGCGCGGCCTTCCCCTTGGGCTGCTTCACCGCCGTGACCGGCATCTCCGGCTCAGGTAAATCGAGCCTGGTCAGCCAGGCCCTGCTGGATCTGGTGGGCGCCCACCTGGGCCAGGCCAGCCCCAACGCCGAGCCCGACGAACAAAGCCTGGAGGACGAACCCGTGCAAACCAGCGTCGGACGCGTTACCGCCGGGCTCGATGCGGTCAAGCGGCTGGTCCAGGTAGATCAGAAACCCATCGGCCGCACCCCGCGTTCCAACCTCGCCACCTATACCGGGCTGTTCGATCATGTGCGCAAACTCTTCGCCGCCACGCCACAGGCGCAGGCGTTGGGATTCGACGCCGGGCGGTTTTCCTTCAACGTCGCCAAGGGTCGCTGCGAGACTTGCGAAGGTGAAGGTTTCGTCAGCGTCGAATTGTTGTTCATGCCCAGCGTGTACGCCCCCTGCCCCACTTGCCACGGTGCGCGCTACAACCCGCAGACCCTCGAGGTTCGCTGGCAGGGCCTGGACATATCCCAGGTCCTGCAACTGACCGTGAACCAGGCGCTCGAGGTGTTTGCCGAGCAAGCGGCGGCCAGGCGCTCGTTGCAAGTGCTGCAAGATATCGGACTGGGTTACCTGCGCCTGGGCCAACCGGCCACGGAGCTGTCCGGCGGCGAAGCCCAGCGGATCAAGCTGGCGACGGAACTGCAGCGCAAGGCCCGGGGCACGACGTTATATGTATTGGACGAGCCTACCAACGGGCTGCATCCCCAGGACGTGGATCGCTTGCTGGTGCAGTTGAACCGCTTGGTGGACGAAGGCCATACGGTGGTTGTGGTGGAGCATGACATGCGGGTAGTGGCGCAGAGTGACTGGGTCATCGACATTGGCCCGGGGGCTGGCACCCAGGGCGGAAAGGTGGTCGCTTGCGGGGCTCCGCAGACTGTGGCGAAGTCCCGGGAGAGTCGAACGGCAGGGTTCCTGAAAAGGGCTTTGCAGCGTGAAAAATAAAGGTTTTCCGATGTTTCTCGCTGTTGCGGAAAAGCTGTCTATACTGTCCCCAGTTAATCGTTTCAGTCGTCGTAATTAACTACAACCCCAGGGGCAAAGGGCTGAGGTTGCACTGGCAAGGACGCAAAATGATATCACCCCAGTTCAGAGAACAAACATTACACCGCGGGCTCAGGGATGATTATCGTGCTCTGAAGCGAACCCCGAAGAGTTGGACGCCCCCTCCCGATATTCCAACTTCCTTCGCAGCTCCGATAGCGGCCACAAAAAAACATGTGGATATCGGTGCTGGGGTTATAAAACTCCTCTACTCCGCTTGGCGAATATCAAGGTGACGTACCTGACTGCGTAAAGGTATTCACATTAATATTTTTCGAGCGCGCCCACTATGCTCAAGCCTATTCCAAGCCAGCTGTTCAATTTAATTCAAGAGGTGGAGAATAACATCCCAGGAAAAAGCCACGACGAGTACACCGAGATACTCGGCTGGATATTCTTGAAACTAGGCTTTGAAAAGTTTGCTTATGTTCATCTGGAGGCCGCGCCCTTCGATAACTCCAAAGTCTCCATCCACAGCAATTATCCCGCCGAATGGGTGGACACCTACCGCAAGAATTCACTGCACAAATCAGATCCGGTCATGGCCAACACAGCCATTACCGCCATGCCTTTTTTCTGGGATGAGATCCCACAAGAACTGGACAACAACCCGGAAATATTTGATCAGTCCGCGTCCTACGGCATCAAGCAAGGGTTCACCGTTCCGGTTCATGAGCCGGGCAGATCGTTCGGCTCTATTCATTTATCCTCGGAAGAGAATGATCCTGACTTCCCAACCATCGTCAGGGAGAACATGGTCATTATCCAGACGCTCAGCATTATCGCCAACCAGCACCGCCCGGTGGAGATCGGTGTAGAAAGCGCGCTCAAGCTATCGCCCAGGGAAATTGAATTCTTGCGTTGGCTTGCGCTTGGAAAAAACTATAAGGAAATTGGTTTGATCATGAATATCACTGAGCGAACAGTGAAATTTCATGCCAAGCAAATGACTGAAAAAATGGAGTGCACCAACGTCAAGCAAGCCATGTTCAAAGCGGCGCAGTTGAACCTCATCTGACATTTGTCGCCACTCAACTTCAACATCAGCTCGTATTCAGGCGAAATTCACCTGGGATGCGATATTGAAAAGCATGCCGCAAGCAAACAATCCAATCACCAGAGAAATGGCTCGATTTAAAAATCGTCCGGATACAATCGCGTGGAATTTCCGGCCACAAAAAGCACCCGCCGCGATCCACACTAGCCCTACCGGAAAAATAATCGCTGAAAATAGCAGAACGAATGACAGCCAGCTATCCAGCGACAGGAATGTTCCCGCGGGCGCAACGAAGGAAACAAAAAACAACCCTTTGGGATTTGTCAGCGTTGCCACGAATAAATCCGGGACGGTAATACCCGTCGTTGCGCCAGGCGCATGGTCTTTTACTGAGAACCAGAGTTTCAAGGAAATATAAAAGAGAAAACACACAGCGAAGATCTTGGTAGCGATCACCACCCACGAGTGGTCGGCCATCAGTAAGTCAATGAATACTCCCCACAGGGTCATCTGAATAACGTATGCCAACCATTCTGCTGCGACGAAGCGCATCGAAAGCGAATTGAACCCTCTACTTATACCAGCTTGCAACAACAATGAGTTCGTCGGTCCCGGAACCAACAACACGGTCAACAACGAAAGCGCAATATAATTCATAGCATCCATCCATATTCAGAAGCCGGTACGGCTAATTTTCAGGGTCAGATCGATCCGTCATCCTTCCACTGACTTCAGGCACAGCCAAATGAAGTCAGCACTTCAGTCATACGAGGTCAGACAACCAACTTAAATAGAGCAATCACACTAGACCACCATCAATGTGCCACACCACTTGATTCTACTCACCAATCGATAACTATCGAACTCACCTTCTATGAGTCAACCCACAAAAGAAGCCACCGAGCACACGAATAGATGACCCTTAGTTTACAGACGCCTGAGTTTATCTTAATGCGTCAATTTTTTGAACAACACAACATCAGTGACTTACAAGCAGAATTTTTAAAATCGTCAAAAAAACCAATAAAAAACATCTGTTTCACTTTACGTGAAACCCTTCGATTACCACCAGTTTGACATCATGCCGGACCTATACTTTTTTGGATGCGCAGCAATACAAATCCACAACTAACGAGTTCACCCATACTTATAAGCTACCGCGCCAGCACACCACCCCTAATTAGGCTACACACTCTATTAATCAAAGACTGTACTTTAGGACAGTTGAAATACCTTAGTGCAAAGTTAACAGTAGCTCCACCTGCAGCCAAGAAGTCGCACCCATGAATTACTCCTCGTGCACCTATGGATTTTCCGGCGTATCCACCCGTATCGTAAGCTACTCAAACATCCCCCTCGAAACCCTCGAACAAATATTGTCCATTCGAAAACTTGCCTTCATCGATCGAAAGAAGTGGGACATTGAAAGTTATCAAGGCAGCGATTATGAGTGGGATGAATACGACGACCCCGACGCACTCTATCTCTACGCCCATGAAAACGACCGCGTCACCGGCTGTGTTCGACTACGCCCCTCCAGCAAACCCACACTGATGAGTGGTTCCCTGAGCTTTATCCTACCCGCCGAAAAAACCAGAGCACGTTTGACTCACTGTTGGGAAGCCACGAGATTTGCACTTTCACCTAATAATTTTTCCACGAGAAAAACCACTCAAGCTAATGTAGACATTCGCACAGCGGCACTTTTCCTGTCAATGATTAAGTTTGCCCAACAACAAAAAATTCATACTTATGAAATTGTCGTTGACACCCTAATGGAAAAAATCCTGAAACGTTCTGGTTGGCCAATTGAAAGAATCAACAGCGCATTAGGCTCGAAGGGCGAACCGATCATTTACGGCACATTGCCATGCACTTTGAAAACTTATGAGGAGGTCCTCAGCAAAAACGCCATCCACCGAGCAACTGTACTTACCCACTCCCGCATGACACACCGCTCGTCAGATAAACTCCATAGATCCCTGGACTCTACCCAGCTACTCCCCGACCGAAACATTCCGGCAAAGATACCCATGCACACTGAGCTGCAGCTTTAATCAAATAATTGGATGATTTTGGAGAAAGGATGAACCTACAACGATTATTCCCGCACGTTGGTAAAGTCATTGCCAGTACAGGTAGCCGCCATTTCCCGCGCATGTTGCATGACTTGATACTTACGGAAATCCCCGTGGACGCCACACATATTACCGAGCAACGGATCGGCACCAGTAATATGTCAGAACCCAGCACTTCCAGCATAGGCTGCGTCGGCTTGGACAGCGCTTGTGTCGGTGACCTCATGGACACCCATAGCGCCAAGTCATTTTTCCTGGCCGACGACATTCTCTTTGAAGAGGCAACGGCACAAAAAATACCCAACTTTTCCCGATGCCTGCTTAAATACGAACGCACGGAAAAAGTGCCTACCCACAGCACAACAACCCAGTTACACCTGAGTACTCGGAAGAATGGCCGTCGTTATGTACTGTCCATCTACCGATCACCTCTTTCAAAAGGATTTACCGCACAAGAACATGCGTTACTGAAAGACTTTTCCTGTCTTTTATTGCCCATGGTCGAGGAGCACGTGGCGGCTCTTGTACCACCGGAGTCCACCCGGCAGGATCCATTTCTGGCATTGGACGCATCGGAAAATGGCGGTATGGAAGCACTGCGTCAACGCTTCGCTGATCGACTGCTTCTATCGGGATTGAGTTTGTCGTCTCGTGAAACGGAAGTGTGCGTGGGACTGCTGGCCGGACGCACCGCCCCCGAACTTGCCGAGCAACTGAATCTGAAAGTCAATACCGTTGAAAGTTATCTGAAGCGCGCCGCCATCAAGATGGGAATTGGCGGCCGTCGTTCGCTGATCCGCTGGATGCATTCGATGGATGCCACACCGGCGCACATGGAATGGAATGGTAATACCCCGATTCAACAAGCCGTATAAACCTCCCCCCAACAGTTGCTCGCTCACCGACCGAGTCGAGTACTTGTTGGGGGAATATCGTTTCCCCCTCATACCTCCTCCACCGCACCTCTCTCCATTGGCGATCGAGTGCGACGCTTCAACCATTCCAGCCCATCGTCCACGTAAGTGAAAATCACCGGCACCACCAGCAGGCTCAACAGCGTCGATGTCAGCAAGCCCCCCATGACCACCACCGCCATCGGCTGTCTGAAACTCGGGTCTTCACCCATTCCCATTGCGGTCGGCAACATCCCGGCACCCATCGCAACGGTTGTCATCAGGATCGGGCGGGCACGTTTGTGGCAAGCATCCACCAACGCATCGTATCGACCCAGACCGTAATCGCGACGAGCCACGATGGCGTACTCCACCAACAGAATGGAGTTTTTGGTCACGATGCCCATCAGCATCAACAAGCCGATGACCGAGGGCAGGGAAAAACTGAAATTACAGATCAGCAAGGCCAATAACGCGCCACCCAGCGAAAGCGGCAGTGCCGAAAGAATCGTGGCCGGTTGCAAGAAGTCGTGGAACAGCAACACCAGGACCGAATAGATACAAAACACGCCAATGGCCATGGCCAGGCTGAAGCTGGCGAACAGTTCCGTCATCAACTGCAGCTCGCCCTGCTCCACCCGTTTCACTTCGGCTGGCAAGTTGCGCATCACCGGCAGTTGGCGGGCCTCGGCCATGACCTCTCCCAGATTGCGACCATTGAGTTCGACAGATAGGGTGACATTGCGCAGGCGGTCCAGCCGGCTGATTTGCGCCGGCCCACTGCCCATGCCGATGTCACCCAATGAAGCCAAGGCGACCTGGCCGTCTCGACCGGTCACTCGCAATTGGCTGATCGCCTGCAAGTCGTCGCGCAGCAGCGAATCCATGCGCACCCGCACGTCCACCTGGCGCTGGGACAAATTGATCTTGCCCAGTTGCGAGGAGTATTCGCCATAAGTCGCCATGCGCAACGTATCGGCGATGTCCTGACTGGTGATGCCCAATTCCGCCGCCCGGGCAAAATCCGGCCGCATCTGGATCTCCGGTCGTTGCAAGGCGCTGCTGGACGAGACGTTGCCGATCCCGCGCAGCTCACGTAACTGGGGCTCAAGGGCGCTTGCCGTGCGCTCCAGCAGATCGCCGTCATCGCTGGCAAGGACGATATCGAGCTTCTCTCCGCTGCCATCGCCGCCAACGTTGAAGCGCACGCCCGGGAGCGTGCGCAACACCTGGCGCATCTGCGCTTCCACCTCCACTTGCTTGCGATCCCGTGCATCCCGCGGTGCAAGCTCCACGGTCAGGACCGCATCGCCAGCGCCGGTGATATCGGCAGGCCCCGAGCCGGAACTGCTGGCGGTCCCCACCGAGCTGAACACATGCATGACGTCAGGGAGCTCACGCAGCCGCTCGCTGGCCTGCAAGGCCATTGCGCTGGTGTGATCCAGCGTCGTTCCTGGCGGCAACTCCAAGGTGATTTTGCTGCGGCCGGTGTCCTGCGCTGGCAAGAAGCTAGTGGGCAGCAGCGGGACCAATGCCAGAGCCCCGACGAAGCACAGGCCGGCCAGGCCCATCGTAGTCTTGCGCCGAGTCAGGCTGGTCTGAATCCAGCCCAGGTAACGGGTCATCAAAGCGCTGTCATGGTCGGCTTCGTTCCTTGCCTTGAGGAAGTATGCCGCCATCATCGGCGTCAGCAGTCGCGCCACCAGCAGTGAGAACAGCAGCGCCACCGACGCTGTCACACCAAACTGGCGGAACAGCTTTCCGGCGATCCCCCCCATGAACGCCGTGGGCAGGAACACCGCGACCAGGGTGACCGTCGTGGCGAGCACCGCCAGGCCGATTTCATCCGCGGCCTCAGTGGCGGCCTGGCGCGGGGTCTTGCCCATGCGCAGGTGCCGCGCGATGTTCTCGATCTCGACGATGGCATCGTCCACCAGTACCCCGATGACCAACGCCAGGGCCAACAATGAAACGGCGTTGAGGGTGAACCCGGCCAGGTACATCACGCCGAAAGTGGGGATGATCGACAGCGGCAACGCCGTGGCGACGATGAGCGTGGCGCGCCAGTCCCGCAGGAACCACCAGACCACCAGCACCGCTAAAAGCATGCCTTCGTACAGCAAATTCATCGAGTCGTGATAGTTGGCGAGCACGGCCTTGACCGTGTCGCTGACCTCAACGATCTGCACATTGGGATGCTGTGCCTGGAACGTGGCCATGGCCTGTCGCACGTCATTGGCGACGCCGACATCGGAGAAACCCAGAGAACGCGTGACCTGGAAACCGATCACCGGCCGGCCATCGCGAAACGCCCGCGTGCTACGTTCGGCGTGGGTGTCACGAATGTCGGCCAACTGTCCCAGGGCAAGCAAGCGCCCATCGCCACTGGGAATATCGATAGCGCCGAGGGCCGCCGGATCATCAATGGCGCCCAAGGTGCGCATGGCTTGTTGACCGCTGCCCAGGTTGCCCTGGCCGCCGGAGTTGTCCTTCTGCATGGCCCGCAACTGGTTGGCGACGTCCGTGACGCGGATGCCCAGGCCCGCCATCAGCGCAGGATCGAGGTCGACCTGGATTTCCCGATCGACGCCGCCCGTGCGCGCGATCATGGCCACCCCGGGCACCGCCAGCAGCTGTTTGCTCAACTCATTGTCGACGAACCAGGACAAGGCTTCTTCATCCAGGTTGTCGGAGTCGATGACATAGGTCAGCAACGCCGAGGCGCTGGTGGTCAGCCGGGAAACCGACGGTGTATCCAAGCTCGCCGGCAGTTGCGCCATGGCACTGTCAACCGCGTTGCGCACTTCGTTGAGCGCCTCGTTGCCATCCTTGTCGATATCAAAACTGACGTTGATATTGACCGCACCATCGGTGATGGTCGTGGTCACGTGCTTGAGCAGGCGCAGGGACGTCAGCTTGTCCTCGATCTTGCGCGCCACTTCCGTTTCCAATTGCTCCGGGGCCGCACCTTCCAGCGAGGCGCTGATCACCACCACCGGCAGGACCATGTCCGGAAAGTCCTGGATGGCGAGCCTTTCAAAACCCGCCAAGCCAAAGAGCGTCAGCAAGATGAACAGCATGACGGCCGGGACCGGATGGCGGATCGACAAGGCTGAAATGTTCATGGCTGGGCGACCTGGGATTGAACGAGGGTCACGCTCGCGCCATCGTTGAGGAACGCACCGCCGGCACGCACGATGCGCGCAGGTTCATCGAGACCGCTGAGGATCTCCACGGCCTGATGCATGCGCCGACCGACCACCACTGGCCGCTGGACCACATGCATGTCGTCATTGAGCGTGAACACATAGGAGCGCCCGTCCCGCAGGATAACGGCCGTGTCCGGCACCGTGACGGCCTCCCGCGGCGCCAGTTCGATCTGGCCACTGGCATACATGCCGGCCTGGGCGGCGCTGTCGATTGGCAGGGAGACATAGATCAATCCCCGGCTGGTCTTGGTATTCAACGTGGGCGATACCAACCGCACCCGCCCTTCCAGGCTCTGGCCATCGGGTAACGTCATACGGGCGACCTGGCCAGGCTGCACTTGGGCCAGTTGACGGGCATCCAGCTCGGCCTGCCATTCGATGCGGCCGTCGCGCACCATGCGAAACAGCTCGTCGCCGGCGGACAGCACCTTGCCGAGCAGCGCCGTGCGCGCCGAAATGACGCCATCGTCGACGGCGACGATGCGTGTCTGTCCGAGCCGGATCCGCGTGCTCTGCAGTTCGGCTCGGGCACTGGCGAGATCGGCCTCGGCGAGCGCGACCTTGATTCGATAGTCTTCGCGTTGTTGTTCCGACAGCGCCCCGCCCTGTCCGACCACCCGGGCCCGACGATCATTGGAACGGGCCTGTTCCAGGTTGGCTTCAGCCTGGGCGAGGAGCGCCTTCTGTTTGTTTTCTTCGGCAACCACCGTTTCGCTGGCGAGCGTGGCCAGCAACTGCCCCTTCTTTACCCGGCTGCCTACATCGGCCTCGATACTGGCGATGCGCAGGTTACTGGTCTCGGCATTGATCACCGCTTCCTGCCAGGGTGCGAGCGCGCCAGTGGCAAACAACAATTGCGGCCAGACCTGGCGTTGCGCCTGGACGACTTCCACGCTCAAGCTGCTGACCCGGGGCGCGGCCTCGGCCGGCTCAGTGCCCCGGCGAAAATAGATCAACGCCACCACGAGCGCGCACACAACGATTGCCAACGCGTACTTGCCCGATCTCGACCTCACGCGCCGTCTCCGCTCAATGGGCGATTCCGCGCCAGCGGCTGGTCGGCTTGCCAGCCGCCTCCCAGCGCTTTGTACAGGGCAATCCAGTAGCGCACTTGATTCTGCTGCAAGGTGATCAATTCGATCTCGGCGGTCAGCGCCTGGCGGCGTGCGGTTTCCCGGTCCAGCAGGCTGACGTTGCCGGCCTGCCAACTGCGGTCGATGGCCTCGAAAGACTCCCGAAAGCCGGCGGTGGAACGCTCCACATCCGACTCCCGGCGACGAGCCGCATCGAGACGCACCAGTGCCTGCTCCACTTCCATCACACTAGTGCGCAAGGTCTGGCGGTAGACCGCGAGGGCTGCGTCATAGGAGGCCTTGGCCCCCTGCGCCGCCGCGCGACGCTTGCCACCGTCGAACAGCGGAATCGACAGTACCGGGCCCAATGACCAGGAGCGGTTGCGCTGGCCGACCATGGTGCCCACGGAAATCGTCCCGGAAAGACTCAAGCTCGGCAGGCGATCAGCCTGGGCGACACCAATCTCGGCATTCGCCGCTGCCAGCTCGCGTTCACTGGAAGCGACGTCCGGGCGCTGGCGCAGCAAGTCGGCCGGAATCTGTTGCACATTGAGTGCTGCCGGTTGCGGCAGTTGCGCCGGGGTGTGGCCGAGCACTTCCAGCAATCGACGTTCATCGCTGCCTGTCAGCGCCACCAGGCTCTTGAGCAGCACCTGGCATTCGCTCTGCTGTTGGACCAGGGTCGCGGCGCTGCTGGCGGCACTGGCATCGGCCAGCGCTGCGTCGGCGGAGGACGTGAAGCCCGCCCCGAACGACTGGCGCGTCATGCGTGCAGTGTCTTGTTGTGACTGGGCCTGGTCACGGTAGGCCAGTGCCAACTTCTGGCAGCCCCGGTATTGCACGTAGTAATCACCGACTTGGGCCGCCAGGGAAACCCGCGCGTCATGCCAGTCATCTACCCGTGCTTCGACGCGGGAGCTGGCCGCTTCATTGTTGCGGCGCAACTTGCCGAACAGATCGAGTTCCCAAGCGGCATCCATCGTGGCCGAGGAACCTGAGCCCCCCAGGCGTTCAGAACCGGTCTGCTGCCCGCCTCGACCACCGGACAACCTGCCATCGAACTTGGGCAAGGCATCGGCGGCGTCACTGTCGGCGGTCGCACGGGCCAGGGAAATATTGGCCCACGCCTGGTCCATGGACGGGCTATCGGCTTCGGCCAGACGCAACAGTTCGGCCAACGCCGGGTCATCGAATTGCTGCCACCAGTCAGTCAACCCGGCCACGGACGCACCATGTGGCAGCGGTGCCTGCCACTGGGCGGCAATCGGAACGTCTGGCACCCGATAGTCAGGGCCCAATACGCAACCACTCAAGGCCACCGCACACAGTGTCACCCACAATATTCTTCCTGGGGGATTGATGGCAGGCATAGGGTTCTCAAAGGGCGTCAAAGGTGAAGACAGCAAGGCACCCGGCTCCGGCGTAACTCAGGGAGGTGGCAGATAATTGATGATGGCTTGGTGAGGTTCGTGTGGCAGGTATTTAACCCCGCGCCCGTTCCGATGTCTGGCGTGGAAATTGGGGACAGCTGCCGGCAGGAAAACTCGCGATAACGGCGGGGGCCTGTTGAAATGAGCTCGACTTGCCAAGTAATGGCTGCACTTGCTGTCGAGCAGCAACCGCCCCCGCTCGGTTCACTTTCCATAGCCAATGGATGATCGAATATGGAAGCACTCACTTACCTCGAAAACATCGAGTCGAACGCACGCACCTATGCGCAGACTTTCCAGCGACTGTTCGTCAGCGGCAAAGGCATGCGTATCAAGGACGCCAGCGGCCAGGAATTTCTCGATTGCCTGTCGAACGCCGGGACACTGGCCCTGGGGCACAACCCGCCCGAAGTCCGGGACGCGGTGATGCGCTTCCTCGACAGCGATCATCTGCAGCAGGCATTGGACTTGGCCACGCCGGCCAAGCATGCGTTCGTGCAGGAACTGTTCTCGATGCTGCCGGCGCAAATGCGTGACACCAGCAAGATTCTCTTCTGCGGACCCAGCGGTTCGGATGCGGTCGAGGCCGCCATCAAGTTGGCCCGCCACTACACCAAGCGCTCGCCCTTGATGGCGTTCCACGGCGGCTATCATGGAATGACGGCCGGCGCATTGTCGGCGATGGGCAAGCTGTCACCCAAATCCGGCGATGGATTGATCGCCCAAGGCACGCACTTCCTGCCCTTTCCCTATCGGTTTCGATGCCCGTTCGGCACGAATGGCGAGCACACCGATCAACTGTCCATCGACTACATCCGCACCGTCCTCTCAGACCCCGAAGGCGGCGTCGCCAAGCCGGCGGCGGTCATCGTCGAGGTGGTGCAAGGCGAAGGCGGTTGCATCCCGGCCTCGGCCAACTGGCTGCGGGCCCTGCGGGAAATCACCTTCGAGCAGAACATCTTGCTGATCGTCGACGAAGTCCAGACCGGCCTGGGGCGCACCGGCAGCACCTTCGCCATCGAGCACGCCGGCATCGTCCCCGACATCCTGGTGCTGTCCAAAGCCATCGGCGGTGGCTACCCCTTGGCGGTGATCGTGTATGCCGAACATCTGGATACCTGGGGGCCAGGCATGCATGCGGGGACTTTTCGCGGCAATCAGGTGGCGATGGTTGCCGGCGCCGCCACCATGCAGCAAATCCGCAGAGACCATCTCGTCGCCCATGCCGCGCGAATGGGCGAGCGCCTGGAGAGCGGCCTGCAGGACATCGCTCGGCGTTGTCCGTTCATCGGCGACATCCGTGGGCGCGGGTTGATGATCGGCGTGGAAATCACCCAGCCGGCAGACAATCAGCGCGCCGGCCAGGCTGACGGCGCACGTGCACACGCCATCAAGCTCAACTGCTTCGACAATGGCTTGATGATGGAAACCGGCGGGCGCCATGGCGCAGTGCTCCGGTTCCTGCCGCCCCTGACCATCACCGAGACCGAGGTCGGCATGGTGCTGGACCGCTTCGAACAGGCGGTGAGGAAGGTTGGCGAAACACGCTCCCATGTAGCACGCGTCGCGGTATAAGGCGCCAGGCACAATTCCTGTGGCGAGGGAGCTTGCTCCCGCTGGGTCGCGAAGCGGCCCCTACACAGTTGGCTCCATCAACCAGACGGACCGAGCTGCCAGGGTTTAGGGCCGCTTCGCAGCCCAGCGGGAGCAAGCTCCCTCGCCACAGGT
>NZ_JAGDEZ010000070.1:0-15390 GCF_017498305.1 Pseudomonas sp. OA65 | reverse complement strand
CAGGGCGGCTAGGGGCGGGCGCAAGGAAAAAGGAACAATCAGCACCCCCTGGAAACCTGGGGGCGGGGGAGTTTCCCCCCGCTCGATTGCGCAGCAATCGCAAAAAAGCCGGGGTCGCTGCGCACCCGGGCGGGAGCAAGCTCCCTCGCCACAGGGGTTCGGCTAATCCGTTCCAACACGAGGAGTCTGCATGCCAGTCATCGAATCGCACCTGGATCCCCGCAGCGCTGACTTCGCGCGCAACTACGCAGCGATGCTGGCCGGCGTCGAACAACTGCGCCAGCTCGAACAGGCCATGGTGGAGAAAGCGGCCCAGGCCCAGGGCAAGTTCGACCGGCGCGGCCAATTGTTGCCGCGCCAACGCCTGAACCTGCTGCTGGACGCCGGCGCGCCGTTTCTCGAGCTGGCGAGCCTGGCCGGCTACAAACTGCATGACGATAAGGACGGTAGCCAGGCCGGCGGCGGCTTGATCGCCGGGATCGGCTATGTGTCCGAGGTGCGAGTGCTGGTGGTGGTCAACAACAGCGCGATCAAGGGCGGCACGATTTCCCCCAGCGGCTTGCTCAAGACCCTGCGCCTGCAACAGATCGCCATGGAAAACAAACTGCCAGTGATCACCCTCGCCGAAAGTGGCGGCGCCAACCTCAATTACGCCGCGCAGATTTTCGTCGAAGGCGCGCGCTGCTTCGCCAATCAGGCACGTATGTCGGCCATGGGCCTGCCGCAGATTACCGTGGTGCATGGCTCGGCCACGGCCGGCGGGGCCTATCAACCGGGTTTGTCCGACTACGTGGTGGTGGTGCGCGACAAGGCGCGGCTGTTCCTGGCCGGGCCGCCGTTGCTCAAGGCCGCGACCGGCGAAGTGGCCAGCGAAGAAGAACTGGGCGGCGCGCTGATGCATGCACAGGTGGCCGGCACCGCCGAGTACCTGGCCGAGAACGACGCCGATGGTATACGTCTTGCCCGGGAAATCCTTGGCGTGCTGCCCTGGAACCCACAATTGCCGCCACAACCCGAACGAACCTGGAGCGAGCCGCTCTACCCCGCCGACGAATTGTTGGGGCTGGTGCCCGACGACCCGAAGAAACCCTATGACGTGCGGGAGATCATCGCCCGCATCGCCGACGGCTCGAACTTCCTGGCCTTCAAAAGCGAATTCGACGCCCAGACGATTTGCGGCCACCTGCACATTCGCGGCCATGCCTGTGGCCTGATCGGCAACAACGGACCCATCACGCCCCAGGGCGCCAGCAAGGCCGCACAGTTCATCCAACTGTGCGACCAGAGCCGCACGCCATTGCTGTTCTTGCACAACACCACCGGGTTCATGGTCGGCACCGAGTCCGAGCGACAAGGGGTGATCAAGCACGGGGCCAAGATGATCCAGGCCGTGGCCAATGCCCGGGTGCCGAAATTGACCGTCGTGGTGGGCGGCTCCTATGGCGCCGGCAACTACGCCATGTGCGGCCGCGGGCTGGACCCACGTTTCATCTTCGCCTGGCCCAACAGCCACACCGCCGTGATGGGCGGCGCCCAGGCCGGCAAGGTCCTGCGGATGATCACCGAGGCCACGCAGCTCAAGAACGGCCTGAGCCCCGACCCGAAGATGCTCGACCTGCTCGAGCAAACCACCGCGCAGAAACTCGACAGCCAATCCACCGCCCTTTACGGCAGCGCCAACCTGTGGGACGACGGGCTCATCGACCCGCGTGATACCCGCACACTGCTGGGCTACCTGCTGGACATCTGTCACGAGGCCGAACACCGGCCGCTGCAAGCCAACAGTTTTGGCGTGGCCCGTTTCTGAGCGCTGACCCCAGGAGAATAATAAGAATGATCTTCACCCAAGAACATGAAGCACTGCGGCGCACCATTCGCCAATTTGTCGACCACGACATCAACCCCTACGTCGACGAATGGGAGCGCGCCGGACGCTTCCCCATCCACGAGATTTTCCGCAAGGCCGGCGAGCTGGGCCTGCTGGGCATTTCCAAGCCGACGGCATTCGGCGGCATGGGCCTGGACTACAGCTATTCGATCGTCGCGGCCGAGGCGTTCGGCACCATTCATTGCGGCGGTGTGCCGATGTCCATTGGCGTGCAGACCGACATGTGCACTCCGGCCCTGGCCCGGTTCGGCTCCGATGAGTTGCGCGAGGCATTCCTGCGTCCGGCCATTCGCGGCGAGCAGGTGGGCTGCATCGGCGTTTCGGAAGTCGGCGCCGGCTCCGACGTCGCCGGGCTCAAGACCACGGCGCGCAAGGACGGCGACGACTACATCATCAATGGCAGCAAGATGTGGATCACCAATGCGCCGAGCGCCGATTTCATTTGTTTGCTGGCCAACACTTCGGACGACAAGCCCCACGTCAACAAATCGCTGATCATGGTGCCGATGGACAGCCCAGGCATCAGCCTCGGCCAGCACCTGGACAAACTCGGCATGCGCAGCTCGGAAACCGCCCAGGTGTTTTTCGACGACGTGCGCGTGCCACAACGCAACCGCATTGGCCAGGAAGGCGCCGGGTTCATGATGCAGATGCTGCAATTCCAGGAAGAGCGGCTGTTCGGCGCGGCCAACATGCTCAAGGGTCTGGAGCATTGCATCGACAGCACCGTCGCGTACTGCAAGGAACGCAAGACCTTCGGCACGGCCCTGATCGACAACCAGGTGATCCACTTTCGCCTGGCGGAACTGGCCAGCGAAATCGAATGCCTGCGGGCGCTGGTGTACCAGGCCACGGAGCAGTACATCCACGGCCAGGACGTCACGCGCCTGGCGTCCATGGCCAAGCTCAAGGCCGGGCGCCTGGCCCGGGAAACCACCGACAGTTGCCTGCAATACTGGGGCGGCATGGGTTTCATGTGGGACAACCCGGTCGCCCGCGCCTACCGCGACGTACGGTTGGTGTCCATCGGCGCCGGGGCGGACGAGATCATGCTGGGCATCATCTGCAAGCTCATGGGGATTTTGCCGGGGAAGAAAAAATGAGCGGTTGGCCTGGCAGGCCGCCATCGCGAGCAAGCTTTGCTCCCACAGGTGGATGCACTCACACCGGGCATTGTGGGAGCAAAGCTTGCTCGCGATGAGGCCCTGACAGCCACCACAAAAACCAGGAATGCTTCCATGCCCACCTTCAGCAAACTCCTCATCGCCAACCGCGGCGAAATCGCCTGTCGCATCCAGCGTACCGCCCAGGCCCTGGGCTACCGCACGGTGGCGGTGTTCAGCGAGGCCGACGCCGATGCGCTGCATGTGCGCATGGCCGATGAAGCCGTGCTGATCGGCCCGGCCCCGGTGCAGCAGTCCTACCTAGACCCCTCGACCATTCTCGACGCAGCCCGACGCAGCGGTGCCGATGCGATCCATCCCGGCTACGGTTTTCTTTCGGAAAATGCCGGGTTCGCCCAAGCCTGCGAAGAAGCCGGCATGGTTTTCATCGGCCCCAGCCACCAGGCCATCGACTTGATGGGCAGCAAGCGCCGCGCGAAAATCGCCATGCTCGCCGCCGGTGTTCCCTGCATCGCCGGTTACCAGGGCGCGGCCCAGGATGACGACACGCTGCAGCGCGAAGCCGAGCGCATCGGTTACCCGCTGATGATCAAGGCCAGTGCCGGTGGCGGCGGTCGCGGCATGCGCCTGGTCCAGCGCGCCGAAGACATGCTCGAACAATTGCGCAGCGCACGCTCGGAAGCCTTGCACGGTTTTGGCAGCGACGAGTTGATCCTCGAACAGGCGTTGATCGATCCACGGCATGTGGAAGTACAGATCTTCGGCGACCATCACGGTCAACTGATCCACCTGGGGGAACGGGACTGCTCGATTCAGCGGCGCCACCAGAAAATCATCGAGGAAGCGCCCTGCCCGGTCATGACCGTCGACCTGCGCCGGGCCATGGGCGAGGCAGCACTGAAGGCAGGACGCGCAGTGAATTATGTCGGTGCCGGGACCGTGGAATTCCTGCTCGCGGCGGACGGTCGGTTTTACTTTCTGGAAATGAACACGCGCTTGCAGGTCGAGCACCCCGTCACCGAATTGATCACCGGCCTGGACCTGGTGGCCTGGCAGTTGGATGTCGCCGCCGGCAAGCCGCTGCCCTTGCGCCAGGATCAGGTGACGCTCAGCGGCCATGCCCTGCAAGTGCGGCTGTACGCCGAGGACCCGGCGACGGATTTCCTGCCCCAGACAGGGCGTTTGGTGGGCTGGGAGCCGCCCACCCGCGACGGCGTGCGAATCGACCATGGCCTGCTGCAAGGCCAAGTCATCACGCCGTTCTACGATTCGCTGCTGGGCAAACTCATCGTTCACGGCGCTACCCGCGAGGAGGCCCGACGTAAATTGTTGCGAGCAGTGGAAGATTGCGTGCTGCTTGGGGTCCAGAGCAACCAGCGTTTGCTCGCAGGCTTGCTGGCACATCCGCGCTTCATCGAGGGCGACTTCGGCACCGGCTTCATCGGCCAGCACTTTGCCAATCATCCCGCGCTCCTGCCCGTCGAGCCCTCCACCGAACAACTGGCCATCGCCACGGCGGCGTTTTATCAGGCCGCGCAGGCACGGCATGCACCCGGCCTGGGCGGATGGCGCAACAGCATCGGCACGGCACGGCGTTATCGGATTGGCGTCGGGGAACACGTCTGGACGCTGAGCCTTGAGGTCGAAACCGACGGGACATTGAATATCCGCAGTGCCGAACGCCTGCTCGAACTGAAGCTGCTCGACGCTGACGCCAATGGCGCGACGCTGATGGTCGATGGGATTCGCCAGCGCCAGGCCTGGCGTCTCGATGGCCACGATCTCTGGCTGTCCACCCGCCCTGGCGGCCTGCATCTGCAGGACCGAACCCTGGCTCCGGTCGCCGCCAAGGCCAGTGCCAGTGACGGAACGCTCAAGGCGCCCATGGACGGTGCCATTGTCGAGTTGCTGGTCAGCGAAGGCAGCCCGGTGCGCCAGGGCCAACTGCTGATGGTGCTCGAAGCGATGAAAATGGAGCGTCCACTCATGGCCGACGTCGACGGCGTGGTCAAGCAATTGCAAGTCAAGCGGGGTGACCAGGTGAAAAACCGTCAGGTTTTGTTGCGTGTCGAAACAACCCACTAGTCGGATGCCTGGGGTTTGACTACGCTCAAACCCATCTGCACGCCGATACCGGGAACCCTGCGATGCCTCACTGGCTGGTGATTGATCTGGAGGCCACCACCGATGAAGGTGGCTGGCCGGTAACCGAAATGGAAATTATCGAAATCGGCGCCACGCTGGTGAATCGTGACGGCCGCGAAGTGGATCATTTCCAGCGCTTCGTGCGTCCCCAGAGACGCCCGCTGCTCACGGCTTTCTGTCGCGAACTGACCCACATCACCCAAGCCAATATCGACAGCGCCGAGCCTTTGACCGAGGTCTGGCCGGCGTTCGAGCGCTGGCTGGCGCCGTATCATCCGAAGCTGGAAAGCTGGGTCAGTTGGGGCGACTACGACCGCAAGCAACTGCTGCAGGAATGGCAGCACCAGCAGTTGCACAGTGTCCTCGGCCAAGTGCCGCACATGAACCTCAAGCAACGCTTCGCCAAGGCCCGTCGGCTGGAACGACCGCTGGGGCTCAATGGCGCGCTGCAACTGGCTGGCCTGCAATTCTGCGGTCAACAGCACCGTGCGCTGGAAGACGCGCGCAATACCGCACGGTTGTTGCCCTTGGTGCTGCCGAGTTGAGCGGTGTCCACCGCCCGGCGCGGCAGATGACGAATGTTGCAGCCTTGTGCATACTGGCCGGCCTTTTTAAGCCCCTTTTTCGAGGAATCGCCCATGTTCAAAGTCAACGAGTACTTCGACGGCACCGTCAAGTCGATCGCTTTTGGCACTGCCGAAGGCCCAGCGACCATTGGCGTCATGGCTCCGGGCGAATATGAGTTCGGCACGGCCCAACGGGAAATCATGCACGTTGTCTCCGGTGCCCTGACCGTGAAGCTGCCCGACAGCACCGACTGGGAAACCTTCGAGGCCGGCAGTCAGTTCAATGTACCGGCCAACAGCAAGTTCCAGCTCAAGGTAGCTGTCGACACTGCGTACCTGTGTGAGTACCGCGGCTGATTCGACCACAACCCTGTGGCGAGGGAGCTTGCTCCCGCTGGACTGCGCAGCAGTCCCAAAAGGCTTGGCACAATCGGCCTGACACGCCGAGGTGGCAGTTCTAGGGGCTGCTTCGCAGCCCAGCGGGAGCAAGCTCCCTCGCCACACATTTTTATTCAAGGCGCTTTTTATTCGAGCACTTCAACCGGCATGCCGACTTCAAGCCGGCCGTTGCTGTCGTTGACCAGGTTCTGGCCGAACATCGCACCGTCCGGTGTCGAACGGTATTGCTGCAACGTGGCAAAGGGTTCGCGATTCGGATCGCGTTCGCCGGTATGCGGATCGACCGTGGTCATGATGCAACGCGAGCAGGGCTTGACCAGCCGGAACTCCACCTCGCCGATACGAATGCGCTTCCAACCGTCCTCGGCAAACGCCTCGCTGCCCTCGACCACCAGATTGGGACGAAAGCGCAACATTTCCAGCGAACGACCGACCCGACTCGACAGGTCCTGCAATGAGGCCTGGCCAATCAGCAGCAGGGGGAAACCATCGGCAAAGGCGACCTTGTCGTCGTCCTTGCCATAACCGGCTGCGGTGGTGCGCGCCAGTTCCACCGGCACATGCACAAGCCGCGTGGGGTTGCCGATGAATTCACTGACCCAGGCCGCGGCCTCGTCACCGGCATCCGGCACACGCAAGGTGTCACGCCAGATGATCACGCCGCGCCGCTGCTCTTCCTGGGTAGGTGGCAACGACACGTCGATGGCGCCATGGCCGGGCGCGCTGAGCGTCAGCCCCCCCGCCTCGTTCCACAAGGCCGAAAGCTGGCTCATCTTCGCCACGGCGCGCTGGGTCAGGAACCGCCCCGTGCCCTCGTCCACCAGCATCCAGCGCCGATCGCCGTCCAGCCCGAGCTTGTCCAGGCCGATTTCCTGCAGGGGCTGGCCCTTGCCGGACTTCAACGGATACCGATACAGCGCGCTCAGCCGCAACATGGTCAACTTCCCCGGTGGCAAAAAAATGCCACCTTATACGAGCCGGCCATTGAAGCAAACCACCATCGGTTTCAGTCGAGCATCAACCGCTGGCGCACCACGTCGACCAGCTTGTCCGGCTGGAATTTGGAGAGAAAGTTGTCGCAGCCGACCTTCTTGACCATCGAGTCGTTGAAGCTGCCCGACAGCGAGGTGTGCAGTACGACATAGAGCCCGCGCAAACGCGGGTCGTTACGGATTTCGGTGGTCAGGCGGTAACCGTCCATTTCCGGCATTTCCGCGTCGGTGAAGATCATCAGCAATTTATCGGTCATGACCTCGCCGGTATCGGCCCAGGCCTTGAGCATGTTCAGGGCTTTGAGGCCGTCACTGGCGATGTGCATTTTCACGCCCAGTTGACCCAAGGTGTCGCGCAGTTGCGAGAGCGCCACATTGGAGTCGTCCACCAGCAACACTTCGCGACCACGGGCGCGCTCCAGCACCGGGTCCTCGAGTTTGTCCCGGGAGACCTTGGCGTTGTACGGCACGATTTCGGCCAGGACTTTTTCCACGTCGATGATTTCCACCAACTGATCGTCCACCTTGCTGATGGCCGTCAGGTAGTGCTCGCGGCCGGCACTGGTCGGCGGCGGCAAGATGGCTTCCCAGTTCATGTTGACGATGCGGTCGACACCGCCCACCAGGAATGCCTGAACCGAACGGTTGTATTCGGTCACGATAATGGTGCTATTGGCGCCCGGCACCAACGGACGCATGCCAATGGCCTGGGACAGGTCGATCACCGGCAGGGTCTGGCCACGCAGATTGACCACACCGCAGACGAACGGGTGACGTTGCGGCATCAACGTCAGCTTCGGCAGTTGCAGGACTTCCTGGACCTTGAACACATTAATGGCGAACAGCTGTCGACCCGCCAGGCGAAACATGAGAATTTCCAGGCGATTCTCACCCACCAGTTGGGTTCGTTGATCTACTGTGTCGAGAATGCCGGCCATCGATGACTCCTGGGCTTGTTCGGATGAATCCAATAAAACAGCTATCGGCGGCACGAGCCGAATCTTGACCCCGGATAAAATATAGCGAGGGGAATTGATATCACATTAACATCATGTTTTACTGGCTTCACGATTTCTTGACCCGCTTTTCCCGCTGCGCGACTCCGGTTTGCGCACTAAGTTCCCTCGCCTAAGGGATTCCCCTAGGCACAATCAGGTCCAACCTGATATTCCCGCTATCCAATAGCCATTAATGTGACGCCATTCTCATTGCTGAACGGAGTCAGGCTTTTGCGTGCGACCTCAGGACATCGGACCTGCTGCCTTTCGGCCGATCCCATCCGTGCAATCGCTTGCGAACTCGCCTTCGCGCAACGGCACGGGCGTGTCGTCGCGCGTCCGTCCGCGGTCGACCTTGAGACCCAGCCGTTCGCCATACACGGTTTCCTTTCGCCTGACATGATGTTGTGGAGATAAGCATGCCGAACGATCGTAGGAACTGGAATCAACGTCTTCCCGAATTTCTGATCGAGGCCGAGACGCTGTTGGCCAAGTCGGAGGAATGCCTGAGCCATCTGCAATTGATCAACAACGACAAGGACGCCATCGATTGCATGCTCAGCACCTTGCTGAAGCTGTCGAACAAAGCCAATGCCCTGGCGCTGGAAGCCGTCTCGGAGTTTTCCCTGCATATCCATGGCTTGCTCAGCCATGCACAGGACCACATGGAGTTGCACGACCAGGCCCTGGACGCGCTGAAGGATTGCTTCACCCTGATGGCCTGGCAGTTGGAATTGGTCGATCACACCACCGGCCAGTTGGGCCTGGACAGCAGCGAACAGACCTCTTTGATCGAGGCATTCGCTTTTCAGGTAGGCCAGAATCCCGGCCAGGCATTGGCCGCATCACGTCCGCTGGCGTTGGTGTCCTATCCCCATAAACAAGCCTGAAACGATGGCGATGTGCCTTATCCACAATACGTTCACAGCACCATGCCGAGCGCGACCAGCGATAGGCGAAGTGGTACTATCTCCTGCGTCAGCCACTTCACGACAGCGCCATAAAAGCCGTCGACCGAAGCCGTCTCCGACCTGATACGTTTACCCCGACCCGGCCTGTCAGATGCGCTGACCGGCCTGCCCGCAGCGAACATTCATTGGCTCCATCCGCTATGCACGCCAGCCTCAAGTCATTTATCACCTGGCCTCCTTCCCGAGATAACGCCCGTCGCTTCACATTACTACTGTGCATCTGCTCGACCCTCGGCTGCCTGCTGGCCTACCTGTACGCCCACACGGTACCGCTGGGCCTGGTGGCCCTGAATGTCGCGGCCTTGAGCTGTGTCTGGATTCACCATCGATTGTCACGCAAATCCATCAAGTTCCAGCCCCAGGAGCTGGCCGACCGACTGCTGGAGGTCCAAGAGAATGAGCGCCATCGGCTCAGCCGCGAATTGCACGACGACATTGGCCAGTTACTGACCGCCGCGAAACTGCAAGGCGAATGGCTCAAGCGGCGGATGCCGGAAGAATTGCAAGACCAGTGCACACTCCTGTGCGAGACCTTGGACGAAACCCTCAATAAGGTCCGTGATGTATCGGCGATCCTCAACCCGCGGGAACTGACCAGTCTCGGGCTTGAAGCCAGTCTGCGGGCACATCTGCTCAAGACTCTGGCCAACGTCCCAGTGAAGTGGAGCCTCGAATGCCAGCAGCGCATGACAGGCATCCCGGAGGAGATGTCGGTGGCGGTGTTCCGGATCACCCAGGAAGCGGTCACCAATATCTTGCGCCATGCCCGGGCGACGAATTTGCTGGTACGCCTGCAACGCTTGCCCGACGGCCTGACCCTGCTGATCAGCGACGATGGCCTGGGTTTTGCGCCCGCCAGCCACCCCGCTCGCGAAGGTCAGCGGGGCATGGCCGGCATGTCGGAGCGGGTCGAACAATTGGGCGGCACCCTCAAGGTCATCAGCGAGGCCGGCAAAGGTACCCACATCGAAGCACGCTTTCCCTGGGCGCCGCGTGCCCTGGCACGAGCCAGTAAGAATAAGGTTCTCCTTTGATTTGTAATTTGCTTCTGGTAGATGACCACTCCCTGATCAGGGCCGGCGTACGAGCCCTGGTCATGGATATCCCAGGTTATGCCGTGATCGGCGAAGCCAATGACGGCACGCAATTGGTGGAGTTGGTAGAGCGACTGAACCCCGACATCGTGCTGCTGGACATTTCCATGAAGGACACCAGCGGCCTGGACGCCTTGCAACAGCTCAAGCGGGTGCGCCCCCACAGCAAGGTGCTGATCCTGTCGATGCATACGGATCCGGCGCTGATCATGCAGGCGCTGGAATCAGGAGCCCATGGCTACCTGCTCAAGGACACCACCGCCACTGAGCTGGAACACGCCCTGGAGGCGCTGCGCAATAACGAACGCTACCTGAGCCCGGCCATCGCCCATACCGTGATCAACCAGGCGCTGACCCGTGCCCAGAAACATCAACCGGCCCCTGCCCAGACTCACAATCTGACCGCACGCCAGTTGGAGATCCTGCGGCTGATCGTGCGCGGCAAGTCCACCCGGGAAATCGCCAACGGCCTGAACCTGAGCATCAAGACCGTGGAAACCCACCGGGCGCAAATCATGAAGCGCCTGCAGATCCATGACGTGGCCGGCCTTGTGCTGTTTGCGGTGCGCGAGCAAATCATCAGCCTGGACGATTAAGCGCCATCGCGCCGCTCAACAGTGGCGAATCGGACGGCAGGTGCAGCCGCAACGCCTTTGGACGCACAGTGAAGCGCAGGGTGTCGACCTGCAACGGCTCGCCATCGAGATTGATGTCCAGGCCTTGCGCGACCTTGATTTCCACCCAGGGCAAGCGTGCGCGGACAAACATGTTGTCGATACCCAGGCCGCCCGCCAGCAAGTCCTTCAAGGTACTGACCACTTCCTGGGGGGCCGGCAGGATGCTGATGTCCAGCAACCCATCATCCGCCAACGCCTCCGGGCACAGCACATGACCTCCCCCCGCCTGCCGGCCATTGCCGATGCCCAGCGCGAGCAAATCGCCCTGCCAATGGAAATCGGGACCCTGCAGCTCACCATAGGCGGCACTCAGCTCACTGAATCGCGACAGGCCCGTGAACAGATAGGCTGCGCCGCCCAAGACCTTCTTGAGGTCTTCGGAAGTGTTCGCCGTCACTTGGCTGCCGAAACCACCGGTGGCCATGTTCAGGAAAATCCGCCCGCCAACTTCGCCCACATCTACGGCCTGCGGTGCCACGTCCAATAAATCCATGGCTTGAGCAGGTTCCAACGGCACACCGGCCGCCCGGGCGAAATCGTTGGCCGTGCCCAGCGGCAACAGGACCAGGCTGGCATCGCTGGACTTGTAGGCGATCGCTTCGGCGATATCACGCAAAGTCCCATCACCGCCGCCGGCGATCAGACGTGTATACCCGGCAGCCAGTGCTTCATCGACCCAGCGCTGGGCATCACCGGCTTCCCAGGTCAGCCGTACCGCCAGGTCCCAGCCCTGCTCGCGCTTGAGCATCACTGCCGAGCGAACCTCTTCGTTGAGCGCTTGCTTGCCATGCAAAATCAACAGCGCCTTGCCTTTGCTCATCGTGGTCTCCGTCATTGGAAGGTTCAGGCATGGGACCGCTCATTCGAGCGAAAAAGCCCAGTGCGCCTCAATTTTTTAAAAGCGCAGGACGGCTCGTCCGACCGATATGCCCTGATTCGAAGAGTTTTCTTACAAGATCTGGCGAATCAGCTCAATTGACCCTCTAGCGGTATTAAGACACCTTGGGTTCATGTTTTGTTGGATCGCTTAAACCCTCATCACACAAGGAAGCATGCTCCCATGGATGGATACGTCACGGCCCGCAGGGGCCGGATCACTCGCTCGAACAGTTATGGCCAAGGGGATGGACCGTCCCATGCATAACCGTGAATACAAGCTGTCGCCCCGGCAGCTCGCATCCTTTGGAAGCGGGCGGGCCGATACTCGAAACGAATGCAAAAGTTGCAGCAATCCCGTTGGAGGAATCGATTTGGAACCGCGCGTCGTTGAACTGGAAACCCACCTCAAATACATCCGCAAAGACATGGATGAAATTCGCACCGACGTCAAGGTGATCCGCCACAGGCTGGCCTACTCGGCTGGCGCCGCGGCGGTGGTGCTCGGCCTGCTGGGCTGGGTCGCCAACAACCGATTCGATCAGTTGGTGATGCTGCTCACGCGATAAAGGCGAGGCGTGCCCAAAGGCCCGAGCGTCCCACTCGGGCCAGAGAACACCTGGCAGGCGCGCTAGCCCAGGACTTCGCTCAAGGGGATGAAGCCCACTTCGTCACCCTCCACCAGCGTCTGTCCCTCGAGCACCTCGACTAATCCTTCGGCCCAGGCCGCGCTGCGCAGCACCCCCGAGCTCTGATTCCGGTAGATGACCGCTCGACCATTCTCCATGCGGCCTCGCAGGTATTCTCGACGACTGCCCGCCTTCGGCCAGGCGAAACCGGCCGGCACCTTGAACTTGAGCGGCGTCACCGACTGAACGCCTTGGCGTCTCAACAGGTAAGGCCTTGCCAGCAGTGCGAACGTCACGAGGGTCGACGCGGGATTTCCAGGCAGGCCTATGACCGGCACGCCACGGTAATGCCCGAACGTCAGCGGCTTACCTGGCTTGATGGCGAGCTTCCACAGTGTCAGCTCACCGTCCTCACGCAAGGCGATGCCGAGGAAGTCCGCCTCCCCCACCGAGACACCACCGGTGGACAGGATCAGATCGACATCCGACAACTGCGCCAAGCGCTCGCGGGTGGCCGGCAAATCGTCGGGCAGGATACCGGCATCAACCACCTCACAATCCAGGCGTTGTAGCCAACCACACAGCAGCACGCGGTTGCTGTTATAGATCTGGCCGGGCCCCAAAGCCTGACCGGGCTCGACCAGCTCATCCCCCGTGGACAGAACAGCGACGCGGACCTTGCGCACCACGCCCAGCGATGCACAGCCCAAGGATGCCGCCAAGCCCAGCTCGATCGGACCCAGGCGAGTGCCGGCAGAGAGGACCTGCTCGCCAACGGTGGTTTCCTGCCCTTGAGGGCGAATGTTCTGTCCATTGACCATGGGTTCGGTAAACCGCACCCGCTGGTCGCTTTCAACCACGGCGTTTTCCTGCATCTCGACGCAATCGGCACCGGCAGGGACTGGCGCCCCCGTGAAAATCCGCGCACACGTGCCAGCGGCCAGGGGCTCCGGCGCCTGCCCGGCAAAAATCCGCTGGCTGACCACCAACGGCTCGCCGTTCCAATCCGCCAGCCGCAAGGCATAGCCATCCATGGCGCTGTTGGGCCATGGCGGCAGATCAAGGGTCGATACCAGATCCTCGGCCAGCACTCGTCCTGACGCGGCGGCCAATGGCAAATGCTCGCGCTGGACAATCGGTGCATTCGCCGCCATTTCGAGCAGTCGCTCCAACGCCACCTCAACGGCCATCAAGGCCCCGGCCTTGCCCGGTTTACCCACGGGATTCACAAGGCGCTGCCTGTTTCAAATGGGCCACGAAGTTGCATGGTCGATGCCGCGCATCCAATTGTTCGGCCAGGATCCCATCCCATCCGGTACGCACCGCATTGGTCGAACCCGGGAGGCAGCACACCAGCGTGCCATTGGCCAGGCCCGCCAGCGCGCGCGACTGCACGGTGGAAGTGCCAATGTCGGCCACGGATATCTGCCGAAACAACTCGCCAAAGCCATCGACCTGCTTGTCCAGCAGGCACGTGACGGCTTCCGGCGTACTGTCACGCCCCGTGAAACCGGTGCCGCCGGTGATCAGCACCACTTGCACCACGTCCTCGGCAATCCAGGTCGCGACTTGTGCCCGGATCTTGTACAAATCATCTTTGAGCAGGACCCGTGCCGCCAGGTTGTGACCCGCCGCCGTGAGCCGATCGACGAAGACCTGCCCGGACGTATCGGTTTCCAGGGTACGGGTGTCGCTGACAGTCAGCACCGCGATATTGAGCGGCACGAAAGGTACATCAGCCTTGGCTTTCATAGGCTCGTCCAGTTGTGAAGGAAACAGCCCGGTGTTATATCACAGCGCTTCATTTTTTCGCCCGTGCGGAGACACGCCATGACCTCGGAAACGCCACTGCCATCCTGCTCCATTCTGCTCCTGGCGGGCGGGCGCGGACAACGCATGGGCGGCCAGGACAAGGGCTTGGTGCAATGGCAAGGCGAACCGCTGATTGCCCATCTCCATCGCCAGACCCGCGCCATGAGCGATGACCTGATCATTTCCTGCAACCGCAATGCGCAACGTTATGCACCGTATGCCGATCAGTTGGTGCACGATGAGGAAGGTGATTTTCCCGGGCCATTGGCGGGCATCCGCGCAGGTCTGAAGGCCGCGAGATACTCCTACCTCTTGGTGCTGCCATGCGACGTGCCGCAAATCGACGCAAGCCTGCTCGACAATATGCGCAGGACGGCCAGCCAGCACCCCGACCAACCGCTGATGGTGCGCCACGGCGAGCATTGGGAACCGCTGCTGTGTGTCATCCCGTTGGCCCTGGCAGCACGATTCGAACAGGCCTGGAACGAAGGCGAACGCAGCCCTGGCCGCATCATGCGCGCGCTGCACGCCGTTGCCTTGCAATGCCCAGCCGACGATCCGCGGCTGGCCAATCTGAACACCCCGGAACTGCTGGCCCTACATAAAGGCGTGTCAGATTGACACTAGCCAGGAACTTGCGCGCAATGTATACGTCTGAAGGTCAGTAACTTGAAGAATCCATTTCGGAGAAACACCATGACACAACGGACCCTCGCCACGTTCATGCTCGCTCTGGGCCTCGCCACCCTTGCCGGGTGCGCTTCGCCAACAGTGATCACCTTGAATGACGGTCGCGAAATCCAGGCCGTCGACACCCCACATTACGATGAAGAAAGCGGCTTCTACGAATTCGAGCAACTGGATGGCAAGCAGACTCGCGTGAACAAGGATCAGGTTCGTACCGTTAAGGATTTGTAATCTGTAACGCTGCTGCCCGATGTCGCTAAAAAACGGCGCTTCCTGAAGAGGGAGGCGCCGTTTTTTTTGGGGCTTGGTTTTGGGTGTATATCCGTCCTTTGCGTAACGGCTACTTATGGTTCCGCTCTTACAGCGGGTCACTTTCGAAAAGCGCGAAAGTAACCAAAGCGCTCATGCCCCACCACTCGGTGCCTCGCCTAGGCTCGGCATGCCTGAACGAAGGCATTGCTCCGTGGGCCGCCGCGAAGGGCCATCCATGGCCCAGCGCGGCTAACCCGGCATCCATGCCGGGTTGCCCACT